>DBFWPL010000001.1:0-5670 GCA_048463395.1 Alphaproteobacteria bacterium
CAATGTGCCATAACACCCTGTTAGTATCAATGTGCGTGCTGAAAGTTAGTGCCATAGAATTTTAATTGCAAATTAATCTTTATGCTTTATCATCCTTTGTGCAGTTCAGAGGTGGACTGTGGAGTGTCGTAGCTCCTTTCAACAAATGGATAACTCTCCGATTGGGGAGCCACAGGTATAAGCATATTTATATGTCGAAGAATGTGGACTGCGTTGAACAGTTACGAACTCCCCGCCTTAGTTTTTCTAGGGCGGTTTTGTTTTAATAACAAAATAAGGAGTTTGAAAAAATGAATAAATGTACAAATCTTGACAAGATTATCGGCCGTCAGTTAGGAGCGGCTTTGTGGGCAGAACGCCAAAAGAAAGGTATCCGCCTGAATACGATACGGGTGCAGACAGGGCTTGCTCCGGAGTTGGTTGATCGCATAGAGTTAGGGAAAGCCATTATCCCCGTCAGTATAAAAAAATTGCTGAACTTTTATAAGAAAAATATCAAAATCGAATTAATTGACTAACCCTTCTTACAAACAAAAAGCTCCTTTTCTCAGGAGCTTTTTGCTTAGTGTTTCCTCTTTCCAAAGGGATTTTTTGATTAATCAACCACTTCTTCGGTTACAGTCTCATCAACCGTTACACTGCCCTGATATTCAGGGTTGGCGGAATTGGTTGTTCCGTCAGCATTTTTATTCTCTACTGCCGGAGCGTTATTATCCGGAGCCGGAGCAACTTCCACGCCCGGATCTCCCGGCAAAGCTTCCATGCCATTGTCAGCCGGTGTATCGGCCGCAGGTGCCACGACCTCATATCCCTGCTCAATAATAACCATATTGGCAGAATCCGGCGTTCCAACCACAGCAGAAGCTTCCGACTGTGCCATTGACTGACCGATACCGCCGGTCAACGCCAACGCAGCTCCGGCAGCCATGCCTAATACTTTTTTCATTTCAAACCTCTTTTCTTTGTTAATCACTATTTTGATATATTCATGACTGATACTTTTTCAACGTTTTTTGTTTTTGAAAAAAACAATTATCGGCATTGACGAAAATTTCGGATACGGATATACTTTGAAGGTTGGATAATTGTATAGAATATGGAGAAACAAGCGTGATTTTTTGCAAAAAAGCCATTATTTGGGATTTGGACAATACTTTATACCGCATTACACCTGAGTATGCAGACGTTTTGGACGGTGTTATGGCAAAAGTTCTGGTGGAAGACATCGGAATTGACATGACCTATGAGCAGGCAAAAAATCTGGTTAAAGAATCTTTCAAAAAATATCGCGACGGCGGCGTTATTTTTTATAAAGAATACGGTGTTGACGAGATTGACTTTTATCACGCATATCACAACAGCGTTCCGGTTGATTACATTGAACCGTACGAAGGCTTGCCTGAAAAACTACAAAGTCTCAATATTCCTCAGTACATTTTTACAAACAGCACACGAAAACTGGCCGAAAAGATTCTGCGTAAAATCGATTTATACGAACTGTTCAAAGATCGGATTTATTCCGTTGAAGATTTTGACAATCTCAAGAAAAATGAAACACCGAACGTTTACTATTGGCTGTGTGAAAAAATCGGCATTGATGCTAAAGACTGCATTTTTGTTGACGACAGTTATTCTAATCTTAAATATCCGAAACAAATCGGCATGACAACAGTTCGTTTGTATTACAACAGTAATTCATCTAAAGATATTCCGTATATTGACGCGGCCTATAACGGCATTGACAACTTTATTGACGCCTTTGTCGAAGAGACCAAAAAATGTCCGGCGGCTACTTCTTGTGCCGGTTAACGTATTTGCAAAGATCGCCTTCCATCTGGTAATTCCCGTGATTATCCAGTTTGCTTTGTTCTTTTAAGAGTTCCCGCTTAAAATAGCTGATGAGGGGTTCTATGCGGCGGATATATTCGTCGGTCAGTTCATTGGTCGCGTTATCAATCATAGAACTGCTGGTTACGTGGAGCGGGCGAATATCCTTGACAATCTCGGAAATAGATTTTTGCAACTGCGGAATAAAATATTCCAATGCTGTTTTGTTTATTTGATGGTGGGTTTGTTCATGCCGGAGCACCACATTATAAATACAGCTATGCGGCTGAAGTTCCCGAGACATAAAAATAACCGGATTTTGGTAGCCGATAAAAACATCCACGCTTGTCGGAATGACGCAAATATCATAATCGCCGATAATCCGGCTGACGGAATTGAGCGAAACCTCCCAATTAATTCCGACAACAGACAATCCCGAAGCAAAAACACCCTGCTCCAAAATACCATAAGTCTTACCCATGCGGGTTAATTCATTAAAGTCTTTGCTGAAATCATAAGACAACTTCCCGTAAGAAGTCGAAAATGTTACCTTGGGCTGTGGAATTATCTGGCTGCATGGATCAACATTTTCCGTTTCGGAAAACGGATTTTCCGCAGCCTCTTCCGCCGCCAAAACATCTCCGGCAACACAGAAGAGAAACAAACAGCTTGTTAATATAAAAAAAAGTTTTTTCATGTAATTTATTATAAAGGCCATTTATTAATTTTGGGTTGATAAGAAAATGAAGAACTTCGTATTTGCCGTTTCGGCACTTTCTCTTATTCTTCTGTCCGGTGCAGTTTCCGCACAAGAAGGGCGTTATGTTCGAAAAAAGCTGACGCCGAATTTCTTTATTCCCCAAGCAGAGTTGGAACGACGAGAGGTTTTGCCGCCTTTTTATTATGAAGAACCAAAACCGGAACCTAAACCGCAGGCAGTTCCGAAACAAATGCAGCCTCAAGAGGAAGAATTTACAGAAATCAGTTCGCCGCAAATTGAGCCGACAACCGTTATCTCGCTGCCGGAACCGTTTAATATTGACAAAGCCATTCACAGCCAATATTTGAACTATAACAATCAGGATTTAGCCAGGACTCCGGAATATCAACAGAAATATAACGATTATATTCGAGATTTGAAGTTTATTGCCGAAACAGGAAACTATCCGGAAAATCCGGTCTTAAACAATGATTTGGCGATGATGAACTCTAACGACAGAATTATCGTTGACAACACGTTCGGTATTAAACCTCCGGCTCCCGTTCTTCCCGAAAACACGCAGAAGATTGAGGTTTTAGGCGTTTATCCGGCAGTCGAAGACGACAAAGCCCTCCCTTCCGAAGACTAGCCGAAAAATCCCCGCAGAAAATCTTTATATATTTTTTGCAGCAACTCGATATTTTCGACTTTCTCACATTCATTTACTTTATGAATGGAACCGTTTGTCAGCCCATATTCAACTACCGGACAATATTTTTTTACAAAGCGGGCGTCGGATGTTCCGCCTGCTGTCGAGTATGCCGGTATTTTTCCGGTATGTCGAGAAATAATCTCCTTTAACATTTCCACCTTTGGGCTAATCGAGCTGAGAAAAGATTCACCCACATATTCCGGTTCCAAAACAAATTTTCCTTTCGCGGCGGCGATGTGTTTCTTCGTCCAGTTAACTATACTTTGAGAGGTATGGTTTGAATTAAACCGAATGTCAATCTGAGCATAAGCCTGTGCCGGAACAACATTTGACGCCGGATTACCGACATCAACCGTTGTTACCTGAAGCGTCGACGGTCCAAAAAATTCGTTTCCGTCATCCAATTTGTCCGTTAGCATTGCATTCAACAAGCCTACCAAATTATGTATCGGATTAATCACCATATCCGGATAAGCCGTATGTCCCTGCTGACCGAAGGAAGTTATTCTCAAGACAACATCTCCGCGGCGACCGACCTTGATTTCATCGCCCATTTCTTTAGGGTTTGACGGTTCTCCGACAATTGCAAAGTCAAAAACTTCTCCTTCGGCAGAAAGCTGTTCCAGCATTTTTTCCGTTCCGTCCACCAGCGGTTCTTCTTCATCACCGGAGATAATACAGCTGATTTTGCCCTGAAACTTATTTTCATTAATAAACTCTCGGCAAGCGTCGGCAAAACAGGCTATTCCCCCTTTCATATCGGCAATACCCCGCCCATAGAGAACACCCTTTTCAACATTTCCGTCAAACGCCGGAAATCTCCAAGCGGTCTCATCTCCGGCGGGAACAACGTCCATGTGTCCGGAAAACAGCAAATGCGGATGTCCCTCGCCGTAAGTCGCGTATAAATTGGAAACCGTCTGACCTTTGGCATTCTCAAAGTTCAAAATGCGAACTGAAAACCCCAGGCCTTCAAAATATTTTTGCATAAACGCCAAGGCATCTTCAACTTTGCTGTTACAGCTTGGGAACCGAACCAATTTCCGACATAAATCCACGACTTCAGACATTTAATTCTCCTTTGTTTTTATAAAATATAGTTATACGGAGAATATTTTTGTTTGACAACTAAATTATTTATACTTATCTTTAGGGCAAATTTTATGAAGGGTAAGACATGAATAAGCCAACCTTACATATCAGCTCCCGAAGCAACCGACGCAGCTTGTATCTGCGACGATGATTTGTGTTTGTTTACTAAAAAACGAATATGAGTTTAAGTTGCGGGATTTGAAATTTTTTCAAATCTTTTTTTATTTTAACGGAGCCCCTTATGAAAAACAGAGAATTAATATTAAAAAAACTAGATATTACGAATTTGAAAAGTCTGATTGATTTGCAGGATAAAATTATTGCCGGTTTCAAACCCGATGAACAGCATTTTATTCTGCATCGGACAGCCAATGACTTTCTGAAGGCTTTGGAAAGCGATTCCACTTATGTTTTCGGCCTTTTCGACGGAGAACGTCTGGTTTCGCAATCTATCCTTTCCCTTCCTAAAGACGGAGAAGAGCGGGAACTTTCTGAATTTGCCGGTGAGTTTAAAAATTCGGAACTGGCTATTTACAAAGCTGTGTTAGTTGATCCAGAATATCGGGGAAACGGTTTGATGAAGAGAATGCTTCGCATTCGTGAAGATACCGCCATTATGAACGGCAGGCACACTGCCATTACCCAAATTGCGGCAGACAATCCGGCCAGCTGGGTCAATGCCATTCAGTACGGTATGCAGATTACCAAAGTCGGCTATGATCCGGAAGATAATGCCGAAGTTATTTATCTGCAAAAACGGCTCGACGGTAAAATCGACCCACGCTTAAACATGGATAAAAGTTTCAGTATGTCTTTGGGCAAAGACGTACATCGTCAAGTTCCAATCTTATTTAATAAAATGTTGGAGCTTTCCAAAAGAGGAATGGTCGGGACGGCTTGGAACCCGGAAACAAATTCTATTATCTGGAACCCAAGAGAAAATGAAGGCTTCCGCTTGGAAGAAAGTTTGTCTTATGAAACCGCTGAACGTCCCAATAAAAAAATTCTAAAATCGGTTAATATATTACAGTCTACTGTCGGTATTTCCAAATAATCTTATAACAAAGCCCGCTTTTGCGGGCTTTGTGGTCAGCAACCACCAGCATTAATTGCTGTTTTGGTTATATGCCATAACTCCCCGTTGGTATCTGAGCACCAATGGAGAATAAGTGCCTAATTTAGTCAGTCAAATCGACTTTGATATTTTTCTTATAAAACTCCAGTAGTTTTTTGACATATGAAGGCGGAACAGATCTTCCGAGTTCTATCCGGTCAAGCACTTTTTGGGGAATCTCCGCCCGTTTCTCCAGAGAACTGAGACGAAGTCCCTTTTTTCGTC
>DBFWPL010000002.1:0-89531 GCA_048463395.1 Alphaproteobacteria bacterium
GCGTTTTTTTCTTCTTTTTTTGCAGCCTCTTTCGGAGTTTCGTTTTTTTCTTTAGCCGGTTCGTTTTTCTTTTTAATAGGAGAAGGACGGCCGGACAAGCCTAAACGGTGCACTTTCCCGACGATAGAGTTTTTTGATACGCCGAGCCGTTTGCCGATTTCACCGGTAGTTAAACCTTCGTGCCACATTTTTCTGAGGTCTTCGACCATTTCGTCCGTCCAAGCCATATTTATATCTCCCTCGCTAGAACATTAAAAAACTTAAGTTGATATTATGGTAATATTTTTTCCGAGTCTAGTTTTATTAGCATTTTATCACTTTTTTTTTATTTTTTTATAGATTATATTGTTGTCAGTTTCAATTTCGGGAGGTTATTATGCGTCATATCCATTTTAAATTTTTAACCGTGTTAGGGGCTGCGTTTTTGTCTTTTCCGCTTCAGGCCGCCGATAACGATATTGTAGTCGATAATGACAAAACAGTGGATATGGCAATTAGTATTTACAACAATAATCTCGCCTTTGTGAAGGATACGCGGGAAGTCAATCTGGACAAAGGTTATAATCGAACGGCATTTGTTGGTGTCGCCAGTCAGATCAGGCCGGAAACGGCAATGCTGTTTGGCAGCGGAATTAAAGTTATTGAACAAAATTATGATTATAACCTGTTGACGCCGCAGAATATTTTAACAGAATCTGTCGGTAAAACGGTTAAGACGGCTTTGTATAACGAAAAGACCGGAGAAACCGTGTTTGATACGGCGAAAATCATTGAGAGCAGTTACGGAGTGCCGATTTTGCAATTCAGTTACGGTATCGAGACCAATTTTCCGGGAAGAGTTATTTATGAAAGCTTGCCGCAGAATTTGAGAGCCAAGCCGACGCTGGTTGTTGATTTAGAAAATGACAAGAAATCCTCAAAAAAACTGGAGTTGGCGTATCTGACCAACGGCGTGAGCTGGAAAGCCGATTACATTGCCGACATTACTGCCGATGACAGGTTGAATATTAACGGCTGGATTACTTTGAAAAATGAATCGGGCGTGGATTATAAAGATGCCCGCGTGCAGGTTATTGCCGGAAATATTAATCAAGTCAGTGCGGTTTCCGTTATGCCTCGAATGATGAAGGCTATGGGACGGGCAGCGATGAATGTGAATTATGATGCCGTGGAAACCGCTTCGGTTACGCAGGAGAGTTTTGCGGATTATTATCTTTATAATCTGCCGATCAGGACATCGATTAACAATAATCAGTCTAAGCAAGTGAGTCTGATTACCAAAGAAAATGTCAAATTTGAACGGGAGTATAAATTGACCTCTCCGTTGTATTTGGGGTTGGGAATGGGTGAAAATGACTTTGAAAAACAAAATCCGGACGTGATTTTCAAAATTGAAAACAAAGCCGCTTCCAACTTGGGCATTCCAATGCCGCAGGGAATTATGCGTTTTTATGAAAACGACAGTAAGGGAAGTCTGCTGTTTGCCGGAGAAAGCAATGTTCAGCAAACGGCTGTCGGAGAACAAATGAAACTGACAACGGGAAAATCCTTTGATATCTTTGCCAAAGGAAAGGTGGCTAACGTTAAGTCAATTGCCAAAGATTTGACGGAGGCTGATGTTGAAATTACTTTAAACAATGCAAAAAACGAAGTCGTAACAGTTGTGTTTGAGCAGAATTTCGGCGGAGGCTGGGAGATTGTTTCCGAAAGTATTAAAGGCGTTAAGAAATCAGCTCATGCCATGGAGTGGAAAGTTGAAGTTCCGGCAAAGGGCAAAACCGTGTTAACCTATAAAGTCAGATTGATGAAAAAATAAATGACCCGGACCTTGCTTAAGATATTATTGGTGTTTTTGTGCTGCTGCTTTGCTGTTGTGCGGCTAAATGCGGCTCCTAAAGATTATTCCGATTACTTTGAAATTGATTTGGACAAGGAACTGCCAACTTTGGCCGAATTACAGAAAAAATATGTCATTAATCAGAATTATGATCGGAAATATGAGTTTTATTGGAATATCGGCAATGTCTTTGACAGTGTGTTCCGGGCGACGATAAGTTCTTACGGGATGAACGAAAAGCGTCTGAAAAACGAAAATGAAGAGGCGTTGATTGAGATGTTGAACGGCATTCCTCCCGAGTATTATCAATATATCGGGCCGTATCTGCATACGGTTCCGAATATTTCGGAAAAGGTTTTGAACATGCCGGGGATTAAAGAGACGAAAAACCAGTTTCCGAAACGAATCGCTCCACAATTGGCGGATATTGAAGATTTGGAGTTTTTGTCGCCATATTTGTATTTTGTATTAATGCCGGAAGCTTGGCCCGAATATCATGAAACGACGGAGCGTCCTGCCGTTCCGATTAAGAAAAAACCGAAAGTTGAACATGATGAGAAGTTTTATTCCCGAGTTAAGGAACTGGTTCCGGTGGAGGAGTTTCTGCCTAATGCTCAAAAGCCAAAATCAGGGATGAGTGATTTGCGGACGATTGAACCGACCAAAGAAAGTCCGCTGACGTCGGCTGACGTTAAGGCATTTATGGCGACGCTGGATAAAGTTCACGCTTTCGGAAAGCACAATTATAATATTTCGAAGATTTATGACGCCGGTTTTTTGTTGGATGCTTGGGAGCAGGAGCATGGCAGCAAGTTATCTTTCAATATGCTTAAGGATGTGGTTAACCCGTGTCAACGTTTGGTTCAAAAGATACGGATTGCCGGATTGGAAAGAGAGTTCAGGATGAGTATCGCCGAGCAGGGGTTTGACGTGAAAGGTTGGGCGTATACCTGCGACAAGACTATAAAAGCTTTTCGCGTTTCCAATATCTCCCGAGCGACGGTCGCTACTATCAAGGCTTATGAAAAAGGGCTTTATGACGGTCATTTTGATCAAATGGGCGAGAAAAAAGCAATGATGCAGTACCAGGCAATGGAGAGTTTGGTGGAAATGTACAAAGCTCCGCTGAACGATGTTTTTGAGGTTCGAAAGAATCGGGAAGAGCTTCGGCAAAAACTAAATGGTATGAAGAATCGGATTATAGCGGTGCCGGTTGGTTCTTAACTCTGTGTTTTTACATGTTTTTTTAATTTTTTTGTTGCATTTCTTTTTGAGAGTGGATATAACATCTTCCAACCAAGTGGGGTTTAATTTTTAATAAGGTATAAAATAAATGGCACGCGTTACAGTAGAAGATTGTGTTGATAAAATTCCTAACCGTTATGAACTGCTTATGGTAGCTGCTCAGAGAGCTAAAGATATTGCTTCCGGAGCCCCGATTACCGTTGCTAAAGACAATGATAAAAATCCGGTTATCGCTCTTCGTGAGATTGCCGATGAGACGGTCAGTATTGAAGAGCTGCAAAAATCCCTGGTTATGGGATTGCAGAAGTATGTTGAGGTTGAGGAACCTGAGGAAGAGGAACTCGAAATTATGGCCGCCGAAAAAGAATTGGCTGATTTGGACGAACAATTCTCAGGTTTGCTGCTTGACAGCGAAATGAGCGATACAATGCAGGTTCATGACGATGATGATAATCTGGAACTGGATGTCGAAGGTGCGGATGTTGATTCCGAGGCTTCTTTGGATGATGAAGAAGACATTCAGTTTGATGACGGTTTTGACATGGGTGATGATATGGAGGATTTTGAAGAGTAGTCTTCATTACTTGCCGTTTGGGAAGGGCCCGGATTTAATCCGGGCTTTTTTGTGTTTTTAACTAAATTGAAACAACTGTTCTTGTATTTTCATAAGTAATATAATATTCTGGCGATAAATAAGTTTTGGAAAAGAGAGTTGTTGAATAAAAGATGTTAAGACAATATGAATTGGTTGATTTAGTTAAATCTTATGATCCTGATGCCGATGAAGACGCATTAAACAGGGCGTATGTGTTTGCGATGAAAAAACATGGTGCCCAATTGCGGGCTTCCGGGGATCCTTACTACTCTCATCCGGTTGAAGTCGCCGGTATTTTAACAAAATTCAAGCTTGATTCCTCCTCGATTATCGCCGGACTTCTGCATGATACGGTGGAAGATACGGATACAACGGTTGAAGAAGTTAAAAGTCTGTTTGGCGAGCAGGTGGCTCAGATTGTTGACGGTTTAACCAAATTGGCGATGATTGAACAAAAATCCGCCAATAACAAACAGGCGGAAAACTTCCGTAAGCTTTTGCTGGCAATGTCCGAAGATATTCGCGTTTTGTTGATTAAACTGGCTGACCGTTTGCACAATATGCGGACACTCCATTTTTGCAAGCCGGAGAAAAGAGCCCGCATCGCCAAAGAAACGTTGGACATTTATGCTCCTTTGGCTGAGCGTATCGGTATGCAGGAAGTTAAAAGCGAGTTGGAAGAAATTGCTTTTGCGGAACTGCATAAAGATGCTCATGATTCCATTGTTGCCCGTCTGAACTTTTTGCGGGAACAAGGCAGCAACATCGTTCCGAAAATTATTTCCCAATTGCAGAAGGATATGGAAGAAAACGGAATTAAGGCTTCTGTCAGCGGACGAGAGAAGACACCTTATTCCATTTGGCGGAAAATGCAGCAGAAAAACGCTTCTTTTGAGCAGTTGTCCGATATTATGGCTTTCCGTATCACAGTGGATGATATTGCCACCTGTTATCAGGCTTTAGGTATTGTTCACAGCAAGTATCACATGGTGCCGCGGCGTTTCAAAGATTATATTTCCACGCCGAAGCCAAATGGTTACAAATCTATTCACACAGGTGTTATCGGGCCGGAAAACACTCGTATTGAAATTCAGATACGCACTTACGAAATGCACGAAATCGCCGAGAAAGGCGTGGCTGCTCACTGGGCTTACAAGCAGGGACAGAAGGCTGAAGGCAAGAATTTCCGCTGGATAAGAGAGCTGTTGGAAATTCTGGAGCAGGCATCCAATCCGGAAGAGTTCTTGGAAAATACCAAGCTGGAGATGTATAATGATCAGGTGTTCTGTTTTACGCCGAAGGGAGATTTAATCGGACTCCCGGTCAATTCGACGCCGGTCGATTTTGCTTATGCAGTGCATTCGTCGGTGGGAGATACCTGTGTCGGAGCTAAGATTAACGGGGAAATCCGACCGTTGCGGACTGTTTTGCAAAACGGAGATCAGGTCGAAATTCTGACTTCCAAAGCCCAGCATCCGTCAACGGAGTGGGAGCGTTTTGTTGTTACGGGAAAGGCCAAAGCCGCTATTCGCCGCTATGTTCGGGCTTATAAAAGAGAACAGTTTATTACCTTGGGACAAGAAATTCTGGAACGTCTGTTTAAGGGTGAAAATCTGGAGTTTTCAGAAAAAGGTCTGGTTAATGTTTTGCAGAATTTTGAGGCGGAATCCATAGATGACGTGTATGCCAAAGTCGGTGAGGGATTAGTTACCGGATGGGATGTGTTGAAGGCTGTTTATCCGGGATATAAACAATCCAAGCTTGAAAAAGTGGTTAAATCCATTAAGGTTCCAAGTTTCAAAAAGGTTATTAAGAAAGAGCGAAAGGGCGAACCGTTAAAAATTAAAGGCTTGATTCCGGGAATGGCTGTTCATTTTGCCGGATGCTGCCATCCGCTGCCGGGGGATCGCATTGTCGGTATCGTTACTACGGGAAAAGGCGTTGCCGTCCATACGATTGACTGTAAATCTTTGGAGAAATATGCGGATGAACCTGAACGCTGGTTGGATATTGCCTGGGGAGATGATGCCGAGAATGATATGCATACCGGGCGTTTGAAAATTATGTTAAGTAATGAGCCGGGGTCTTTGGGCGAGTTGTCAAATCTGGTTGCCCGCAATAACGGTAATATTTCGAACTTGAATATTGTGTATAGAACGGTTAGTTATTTTGAGTTGCTGGTTGATATTGAAGTGAAGGATTTGAAACATCTTACGGACATTATTGCGGCTCTTAAAGCCAGTAAGGTTGTGTCTTACGTTTCCCGAGCCACGCAATAAAAAGTGAGTTTTATCTATCTGATATTTGGAGGCTGTATTGTTTAAGAGAAGAAAAAAACAGTCGTTGTTTCGTCGGCTTTTAAATTTAATCTGGCCGAAAAACGGTTGGAAACGGGCATCCAAATATATTCTCCTGAGATTAAAACGTTTGAAGGGAACTCCGCGGGAAATTGCGTCAGGAGTTGCCTGCGGCGTGGCAATTTCTTTTACTCCTTTTGTCGGTTTTCATTTTGTTTTGGCGGCAATTACCGCATGGTTTATTCGCGGCAATATTCTGGCCAGTGCTTTGGGAACGGCGGCGGGAAATCCGTGGACGTTTCCGTTTATCTGGGTTTCCGTTTTGTATACGGGACGTTTTATTTTGGGCGGAACGTATAATGACGACGGAAAAGTGCATTTTATCGAAATTTTTCAAGAGTGCATGCATGCTTTGATTACTTTTGATTTCAGGGTTTTTGTTTCGGATGTCTGGCCCGTTCTCTGGCCGATGATGGTTGGTTGCGTTCCGTTTTATTTTGCATCTTGGTTTATTTCGTATTATCTGATTAAAAAGGCGTTGGACAGAGTGTCCGACGGAAAAAAGGCAGGGTAGAATGATTTTAGGTATCGGAAACGATTTATCGAATATTCAAAGAATAGAAAAGTCTTTGCAGAAATTTGGAGACCGTTTTGTTGAACGGGCGTTTTCGGAAACGGAAAAAAGTGAAATAGTCTTCAGAAAGAAAATCTCGTTGCGGGAATATGCCTGCAGCGTCGCAAAAAGGTTTGCTGCCAAGGAGGCTTGTTCCAAAGCTTTGGGAACCGGTTTTCGAAACGGGGTGTTTATGCGGGATATTGAGGTTACGCATTTGGTGGGCGGGCAGCCTGTTTTGAAGCTTTACAACGGAGCTTTGCGAAGGTTGAACGAGTTGAGCGGCAGCGGAAATGTACGGCTTTATGTAACGATGACGGATGATTATCCTTGGGCTCAGGCTTTTGTGATTCTGGAGCTTTTGCCATAAAATTTATTTTTTCATTAACTTATCGGATTTTATGGTTGATATAAAAAAAATAATGTTTAGTATGTGTTTGAATTATTTTAGAAAAAAACACAAGGCGAATGTTTTTTTCCAATATAATGTTTGAGGTTTGTTTATTTAGAAAGAAGAGATACAGATGGAAAAAGAAGAGAGTTTGGTTGATACTATCAAAACATTGGTTTATGCAATTATTATAGCCATTTTAATCAGAAGTTTTTTGTTTGAACCTTTTAAAATTCCATCCGGTTCCATGTATCCGACCCTTTATGTAGGGGATTATCTTTTTGTTTCCAAGTATACTTATGGCTATTCCAAGCACTCCATGCCGTTCAGCCTACCGTTGTTTGACGGGCGGGTTTGGTCTGATGAACCTAAACGCGGGGATGTTGTTGTGTTTAAATTTCCTCAGGATAATAAGACCGATTATATTAAAAGAATTATCGGATTGCCGGGAGATAAAGTTAAGCTGGAAAACGGGCGTTTGTATATAAACGGCAAACTTGTAGAACGGAAAGCCATGGAAGATTTTGTTATTCGCGATCAGGCCGGAAATGCCGAGCGGTTTCACCAGTATGTGGAAGTTTTGCCGGAAGGGTTGGAGCATAAAATTTTGGAAGTTTCCGATCATGAAAAAGAAGACAATGTTCCGGAGCTGACCGTCCCTCAGGGAAATTACTTTGTAATGGGTGATAACCGCGACAAGTCTGACGACAGTCGCGTAAATGTCGGTTTTGTTCCTTTTGAGAATTTGGTTGGCAAGGCTCGCGTTTTATTCTTTTCTCATAATAATGACGGAGCTTGGTATAAACCTTGGAGTTGGCCTAAAAAAGTGCGTTGGGAGCGTCTATTTAATAAGATACGTTAGAGTGTTTCGACATGAAAACAGAAAATCTGGAAAAAATATTAGGCTATACGTTTAAAAACAAACAACTGTTGGTGCAGGCGGTAACGCACAGCAGTCATACTTCCAAGTTGACGGAAAATTATGAACGGTTGGAGTTTTTGGGAGACCGGGTTTTGGGCGTGGCGATTGCCAGTCTGCTGTATAAAATGTTTCCGAATGAGCCGGAGGGAAGCCTTTCTCAGCGGCATACAGGATTGGTATGTAAAGAAACCGTGGCAGAAGTTGCTTTAACGCTTAGTCTTGATAAATATATGATTGTTGCAAATGAGGAAATCAGAGAAAATGAAAATGTCCTGTGTGATGTTTGTGAGGCGGTTATTGGAGCCATCTTTATTGATGCAGGTTGTGATGTGGCTGTTAATTTTGTAAACAACCATTGGAAAGAGTTAATAGATAAGAATGTTGCTCCGCCCAAAGATGCCAAAACGCTTTTGCAGGAAGTGGCTCATAGTTTGGGACTGGGAAATCCGGTCTATAAGCTTGTCCGCAGGGAAGGCAGCGAGCATGAACCGGTGTTCTTTATGTCGGTAAGTCTAAACGGAGTTGCTGATCAGGAAGGCGAAGGGCGTAATAAAAAATTGGCTGAGCAGGGAGCTGCGGCCAAGATGTTGGATTTTCTGGGGAAAAAACATGGCTGAGGAGCAGACTAGATGCGGTTTTGTGGCATTAATCGGAGCTCCGAACGCCGGAAAATCCACGATTACCAATAATTTTGTCGGTTCCAAGGTTTCCATTGTTTCTCCGAAAGTGCAGACAACCCGTACTCTGGTTAAGGGGATAGGCATTTTTGACAATACGCAGATTATTTTTCTGGATACGCCGGGAATTTTTAAGCCAAAGCGTCGTTTGGATCGGGCGATGGTCGCTTCGGCATGGAGCGGGGTCGGAGATGCGGATATTACGGTTTTGGTCGTGGATGCCAAACGCGGGTTTGATGACGAAACACAGTCTATTGTCGCCAAGTTAAACAAAAATAAAGTTGAAGCCGTTTTGGTGCTGAATAAAGTTGATTTGGTGCAGAAGGAAAAACTTCTGGAGCTGAGTGCCAAAATCAATGCGGCGGGAAAGTTCAAAGAGACCTTTATGGTTTCGGCTTTGACCGGTCAGCATATTGAGGATTTTTATAAGTATTTGGCTGATAATCTTCCTGTCAGTCCGTGGTTTTATCCGGAAGAGCAGATTTCAGACATGCCGTTGAAGCTTTTGGTGGCGGAAATCGTTCGGGAGAAATTGTTTTTGTTTTTGCGTCAGGAATTGCCGTATGCTTTGACGGTTGAACCGGAATTGTGGGAACGCAGAGAAGACGGTTCGGTTCGGGCAGAAATGACTATTTATGTGGAGCGAGACAGTCAAAAGGTTATTGTTTTGGGGAAGGGCGGTTCCATGATTAAGCGTATCGGACAATCTGCCCGAAAGGAAATTGAAGAACTTTTGGAGGAAAGAGTTCATCTCTTTTTGTTTGTCAAGGTGCGGGAGAACTGGATTGATGATCCGGCACGTTACTCTGACTGGGGATTGAATTTCAATGCCTAATCCTTTGGATTTGTTATTTTAGCAGCACCTTTGAGGTGCTTTTTTTGTGTGTTTTAGAAATTTGGCACAGTGTTTGCATATATACTTTCAGTTAAATTAAAATTATCCAAAACTATTGGGGAGAATATAATGGATAATACAAAGTATATAGCTTTATCACGCCAGATGGGGTTATGGAAACAGATGGATATTGTTTCCAATAATATGGCAAATATGAACACCTCCGGATATAAGCAGGATGATGCCGTTTTCAGTTCTTATCTGGTTAAAACGCAGAATGCTGCAGGGTTTGGCAAGGTTCCGGTTTATTTCACGCATGATTTCGGAGAATTTACGGATTTTGCCGAAGGGGCTTTTGTTCAAACCGGAAACACTTTTGATTTGGCTTTGAAGGGCGATGGTTTCTTTGCAATTGAAACCGATCATGGCGAAAGATACACCAAAAAAGGACAATTTATGTTGGATGCCGACGGAAAGTTGGTTACCTCGGATGGGGATATTGTCTTGTCTGAAAATAATGAACCGTTTTTTTTCGCTCCGGGAGAAAAAGAAATATCTTTTGCTGAAAACGGAGAGGTTTCTACTGAAAACGGGGTTATCGGCCGTTTGAAAATCGCTAAATTTGCCGATAATCAAAAGCTTTTGAAAGTTGCCAACACCATGTTTGAGAATGTGTCCGGAAACGCCATGCAGGTTAATTCCGGTGAGACTTCCGTAGCTCAGGGATATGTTGAAAAGTCCAATGTCGAAGCTATTGCGGAAATGACGAAGATGATCAAGCTGCAACGTTCTTACGAATATGTTCAGCAGATGATTGATGAAGAACACGACAGAGTTTCAAATACCATAGCGGCATATGCCCAGTTGGCTTAATAAATTCACAGGGGAATAAATTATGAGATCTTTACATATCGGTGCAACGGGAATGCTGGCTCAACAAACGAATGTTGATGTTATTTCCAACAATATTGCGAATATGAACACGACGGCGTATACCAAAAGAAGAGCCGAATTTAATGACTTGCTGTATCAGAACATTATTCGTCCGGGGTCTGCTTCCAGTGCCTCTCAGACGGTTGTTCCTTCAGGTCTTCAGCTTGGTCTTGGTGTGAGAACGGCTGCCGTATACCGTATTACGGACGGGGGTGGTTTGACGAACACCACAAATGAGTTGGATTTGGCAATCCGTGGCCGAGGTTATTTTCAGATTGAACTTCCGGAGGGGAAAGGAATAGCCTATACCCGTGACGGAGCTTTCCAGAGAAACGGCGACGGCGTGATAGTTACGCATGACGGTTATGTTGTTCAGCCGGAAATTACCATTCCCGATGATGCCGTTGAAATTTATGTGAACAGTTCCGGAGAGGTTTGGGTTAAGCAGGACGGCGAAACCGACGAAATTAATGTCGGGCAGCTGGAATTAGCTACTTTTGTTAACGAAGCCGGTTTGGAAGCCATGGGGCAAAACTTGTTTTTGGAAACGGAGGCTTCCGGTGCTCCGATTATTGATAATCCTGACGTGGAAGGTTTCGGTTCTATTTTGCAAGGGTATTTGTCAACCTCTAACGTTAATCCGGTTACCGAGATTACCGAATTGGTTTCCGCCCAGAGAGCTTATGAGATGAACTCGAAAGTTATTCAGACATCAGACCAGATGTTGAGCACGATTAACCAGATGAAGTAGTTTGAAAAGGTGTTTTTTTATGCGTTTTGTATATTTCATCAGTTGTTTGTTTCTTTTAACCGTTTTTAATGCAAATGCAGAGAATTTGCTGATTGTGAGGGAAGATGAAATCGCTGAAGCAATTAAAGAAGAATTTGTTGAGCAGGGACTGGAGGAGACAACAGATCTGGAATTTTTCGGTGGGCAGACTTTCTTTCAAATTGAAGGTGCTCAGGCTGCTAAAATTCTGGTAAGCGATCTGAAAGCTGATGAACTTCAAAACAAGTTTTCCTGTAAAGTGGAAGTTTTTGCCGACGGAAAACCTTATGCCAAAACAGAAGTGCAGGGTAAGTATTATGTTTTGGGAGAGGTGTATGTTCCGGCAAGAAATATTAATAAGGGCGAAGTTATTGCCGAAGATATGCTGAAGACTATCCGGGTCAGAATGAATCGAATTAAGCCGGCGAATGTGGTTGACAAAGACAAGCTGATTAATAAAGAAGCCAAAAAATCCCTTAAAGAGGGAAAGGTTATTAATGCCAGAGATATCGGCAACAAAATTCTTATCAAACGCAATGACATTGTAACAATTGTTTATAAGACGGATAAAATGCAGATTACGGCAAAAGTACAGGCAATGAGCGATGGTGCCAAAGGGGAAAAAATAGAAGTGATGAACACCAAGAGCAAAAAAGTGCTGTTTGCCGAAGTTATCGATGCCAATACGGTAGAAGTTGAACAATAGAAGGGGACTATTGAAATGAGCAATAATAAAATTTACAAAATAGCGGCCGTGTTGATGATGGCAACTTCTCTGAGCGGTTGCAATACATGGTCCAGGTTAACGAGTATTGGGAAAGAGCCTCCTCTGGCTCCGATAGAAAATCCGGTCGAAGCACCGAACTATCAGCCGGTGTCTATGCCGATGCCGCAGCAACCTGACGGTTATGCCGGAGCAAATTCTTTGTGGAAAAAAGGGTCTTCCGGTTTCTTCAAAGACCAAAGAGCTTCGAAAGTCGGTGATATTATCACCGTTAACGTATCAGCCAAAGATGCGGCTTTAATGGAAAACAAAACGGAGCAAAATCGTGATAATAATGATGATACGGTCGGTGTCGGAAGTTTCTTCGGTTATGAAAAGTATGCAAAAGATTATTTTCCTGATGCCATTGATCCGGCAAATTTGGTTAATGTTCAGTCTAACCATGATGTTTCCGGAGAAGGAAAAATTGATCGTTCCGAAAAAATTAACATGACTATGGCAGCGGTTGTAACTCAGGTTTTGCCGAACGGTAATCTGGTTATTGAAGGGACACAGGAAATCAGGGTTAATTATGAACTTCGCCAATTGACGGTCAGAGGTATTATCCGCCGGGCGGATATTAGTTCGGACAATACGATTGCTTCAAGCAAAATTGCCGAATTGAGAGTTTCTTATGGCGGTACGGGTACTATTTCTGATGTTCAGGAGCCGAGATACGGACGTCAGTTGATAGATATTCTGTCTCCGTTCTAGTTAAAGGAGAGGTGCTTCGTCAAGAACTGAATTCGAAAAACCTAATGTTAGTTAGCTTTTTCTTCCCTTGAGTATCTAGGCTCGCAGCGGTTACTGTCGTTTCCCTCGCTCGCTGAGATAGTCAAGAACTGAATTCGAAAAACCTAACGTTAGTTAGCTTTTTCTCATCGTTTCCCTTATTATTATGTTGTTAACACATGAAGAAAAAATCTCCCCATTTTTTCTTTGACTAATCAGGGTCTGTTCTCCCCGACATAAAAACAGGCCCTGATATAAATTTTAGTTGTGGATAGTCGTCAAGGTTACTATTTAAAAAATCCGTTGATTGATTATATTGAAAAAGAAGTTTTTATTAAATGAAGGAAGCTGAAATGAATAATAATGTTGATCAGGTTAAGAATGCTGAACAGGAAGCCGTTATTCTTCTGAACCATGCCATGGCTATTGCCAATGCTGCAAACAGTCAGAATGAATCAGAAATTGTTTCCGTATTGGACAGCAATTTGAAACTTTGGGTGGAAATAGAAACATCGCTCAAAAGTGCAAAGAATTTGCTTCCCCAAGATATTAAGGATAATTTGCTTAAATTATCCAAATTTGTTGAAAGACTTACTCTTTCCAAAGGTTCCAAAATGTCAAAAACAGATTTTGACTGTTTGGTAAATATTAATATGCAGATTTCGGAAGGTTTGATTGAAGCCGTTAAGAATAATTTGGCTAAAGAGGAAGCTTTTTCTTTGTTGAAATGTGCTATTGATTTGTCCAATGCTCGTGAAAACAATGATATCAGAGAATTGATTTCTGCATTGGATAACAACATGAAACTTTGGGTTTATATCAAAACTCTGGCTCAGTCTGAAGCCAATCCTTTGCCGAAAGAAACAAAATCTAATTTGATTAAATTGGCGGATTATGTTTCCAATCGGACATTGGAAGTCGGAAAAGACGTTGAGAATATCAATGTGCGTGCTATTGACAGTATGATTATGACAAACTTGCAAATTTCGGAAGGTTTGATGACCAGACGTTGTGCGTAGTATTGGTTAAGTTAATATAAAAAATCCCTGAAACATTCAGGGATTTTTTTATATCATAATCATTTTTGCAGAAAAAAGCCCTCTCGGACGAGAGGGCTTAGGTTTAGGTTAGTAGTAAATGAAAGGGCAAACAGGACGTTCAACTGCAGCATCTGCCGGTTCAAATTTTTTCAATTCCAAATCAATGGCAATCGGTTTCGCATTCAGTAAATCAGATGTCCAAACGAGCTTTTCGGAAGCTAACGGATAAGCCAAATCCAATTTTTTAAAGCTTTCGGTAAGAAGGTCTTTGGAACTAACCATTTCCAGAGCTTCTTCGCTGTTTGGCAAGAACCATTTTCCTGCAGCTACACCTTCGGTGCTTAAAGAAAGTGTGAAGTTTGCTGCCGGGTATTCTATCTGGTCGGTTGTCAGGTCAACAATGCGTTTGGTAGCAACTTCGCCGGTTCTCAGAGATGTTCCGGCATCCGTGTAAATGGCGTTGTTTAAGCTGGCAACCAAATCATCTTCGGTTTTGATGGCTGTATCCAAAGTATATTTGGTATTAACCGTATCAAAACTGACGAACTCCTTTACTTGCAAGTCATTACCGGTGTATACGGCTGTTTTTAATTCTTTTGTTGCCCATTTGTATTTAGGACATTTCAGAGCCATAGCCCGTCTTTTGCTTGGGTTGATTACGATACCAATGACGGTTTTTCCGGAAATCTTTGTATCGGAACAGGTCATGTCAGAATAGAGGAATGAACCTTTTTTGCAGTTTTCGATACAGAAAACAATGGAGGTGTCAAATGGACAACGCAGCATTTGACCCTGACAACTTGAGGCACTGGACGTGTATCCCAGAGAGTTACAGCTCGGAGGCGTATCGGCACAGGTGGTACCGGCACTTTCAATGGAGGCAACGGCGTCGCTGATATCAAGTTTATCAAACTTTTTGACAAATTCTGAATCAATTTTGGTTGCAAGTACAGCATCTTTTAATACCAGGTTGTTGGCTTTTAATGCGGTATATTCTTGCAAGTCATCAAGTTTTATCGGAGTGCTTGTAACAAATTTATATTTGTCGCTGTCAAGCAAGTATTTGTCGGCTGCTACGGCACTTGACATAGTTACTTGGTGTGTCATTTGAGTTTTATCCACCGTAGCTTGATATGCTCCGTTGGTAAGAGCGGAATTGACTGCAGAAGAGTTGGCACCGGATGAGATTAAAGGAGAGCTGCTTGTTCCTCCATCTTCGGCGTGAGCAGGAATGCCTGCGAATAAGGAGAAAGCGAGTACGGTCAGGCTTACTCCCAGTTTAGTCTTAGTAGTGTTTTTCATAGTCTTTCTCCTTATAAAAACAGATAAGAGTTGGGGTTATTTGCAGTAAGATTTAGTAAAGTATTTCATCCAAGAACACTTGGTGATATTCAGCTTCCCGACAGCACATCCGGTAATTTCATATTTTCCGGAGCATTGTTCAAGAGTACAAGCATAACCGTCCGGGCAGGACGAGAGAGTTCCTCTGTAGGCACAAGCTTTACAGCGGTCGTGTTTGACAATTCCGTTTTCGGTGCAAGAGTTTGCTCCGATTTCCGGTCCGAGGTCGCATTCTTTATATTCTACCGGACATCCGCAAGCGTTTTTAGCAGCGTTTACGACATAAGGCTCAGAACAGGTTTGGCAAATATGCTGCGGGTAGTAGTAAATTCCCAAATCTCGGCTGTCTCGGCAATAGTTATTTGCTTCTACAATATTTTTACGGTAGTCAGATTCAGAAATATATTCCCGACTTCCGCCGCAAAGTGTCAAGTTGTCAACATTCGGATTACAACTGCAAGAATAGTGCGTGCCGTTTTTGTCGGTACAACCTTCCATTTGGGCGTATTTACCACAAACGGAAAGCTGGTTTCCATCTTCAACGGTGTAGTAGTTTGAATCACAAAGACATGATTTGAAATATTCGGAGTTGTAAGGACAGCGGGTTTCGTCATCCGGATGTTGATTGGTTTCACACGAGGTTAGCAAGTATCCCTGATTTATACATTTGGTTTCATTATCCGGGGGGAGAATTGGACCTGGACCAGGTCTGATACTATTACTGTCGTTTCCGGATTCAATTACCGAGTGAACGGCAGCAAGCTTCACCGCATTATCCAAAGAGGATATAGGCCCGAGATCCAGGGGTGTTACTGTGTGTGAAGCAGATGAGGGATGTAACGAGAAAGGTACGTTACCCTCAACGGTAAGGTTAAGATTAGAGTTAAGAGAATTTGCAGCGGCCTGCATTGAATACGTGCAAGCAACTGCGGTCAAAAGACCAACATATACATTTTTCATTACACACACCTCATAATAGTTTAGACCCAGGGCCTATATACTACTCATACTAATCCGTTTTTTTTTTTTGCAACAAAAAAGTGCGTGTTCTGACAGATTTAAAAGAATTTTCACAAATTTGTAACAAATTTATTTATACACACCAAGGTATTGGAGTGTTGAAAATTAGCTGCCCGGTCTTTATAAAATTAGGTAAATAAGGAGATTTTTTTATGATTTTTTCAAAATTTGAACGGCTGGTGGCTAAACGGTATCTGCGGGCCAAACGCAAAGAAGGGTTTATTTCGGTTATTACCGGTTTTGCGTTTACGGGGATTGCCCTCGGAGTGGCGACTCTGATTATCGTTATGTCGGTTATGAACGGTTTTCGAAGCGAATTGTTGTCCCGTATTCTCGGAATTAACGGTCATATAGGGATTACATCTTCCGTTGGGTTTCCGTTTAACAATTATCAGCAGGCGGTTCGGGATATTGAAGAATTTGAACATGTGAAGACGGTTATTCCGATGATTGAGAGTCAGCTCCTCGTTTCTGCCGGAAAAGCGGCCGAAGGTGCCATGATACGCGGAATTTCCAAAGAAGATTTACTGAAAAAACAGATTTTGGCGGATGGTTTGTCGGCTCTGAATCTTGATGATTTTTCCGGAAACAACGTTATTATCGGCAAGCGGTTAGCCAACAAGAT
This sequence comes from Alphaproteobacteria bacterium, assembly GCA_048463395.1. Taxonomy (GTDB): domain Bacteria; phylum Pseudomonadota; class Alphaproteobacteria; order RF32; family CAG-239; genus JAGAJR01. The sequence continues at coordinate 16,636 of DBFWPL010000002.1, forward strand.
GGGAGTTATTCCGGGAGAGGAAATTACTCTGATTTCGCCAAACGGAAAAGTTACGGCTTTCGGTACGGTCCCGAGAATGAAGTCTTATACCGTTTTGGGGACGTTTGAAATCGGAATGTATGAATACGACTCGAATTTTATTTTTATGCCGTTGGAGGCTGCCCAGAAGTATTTTGGCTTAAACGGAGCCGTTACCGGTATAGATGTTACGCTTGATGATGACAAAATGCTTAATCCGGTACGAAAAGCGATTGAAGAAAGTGTCGGAGCGGGAGCCTATGTTTATGATTGGAAGCAGACCAACTCGGCGTTCTTTAATGCGATTGACGTGGAACGCAACGTGATGTTTTTGATTTTAACTTTGATTATTTTGGTTGCCGCCTTTAATATTATCAGCGGGCTGATTATGTTGGTTAAAGACAAGGGGCGGGATATTGCCGTTTTGCGAACCATGGGGGCCACCAAAGGTATGATTATGCGAATCTTTTTTATGGACGGGGCTTTTATCGGTGTGGTCGGTACGCTTCTGGGTTTGGTTTTGGGAGTGTTGTTTTGTGAAAATATCGAATCCATTCGTCAGGGGCTGCAACAGCTTATGGGGCGGGATTTGTTCTCGGCCGAAATTTATTTCTTATCTCAACTTCCGGCCAAGATGGATGTGATGGAAGTTGCCAGTGTTGTGGTAATTTCTTTGTTGTTGTCTTTTTTGGCGACGATTTATCCGGCGTACAGAGCGGCAAAATTTGATCCGGTGGAGGCTTTGCGTTATGAATAATCAACCGACGTTATCGTTAACAAAAATACATAAAAGTTTTAAGCAGGGGTCTCAAACACTGGAAGTCCTGAAAGGTGTGGATTTGGACATTATGCCGGGGGAAGTCGTTGCGTTGCTCGGGCCTTCCGGTTCCGGAAAGTCCACAATGTTGCAGATTGCGGGGTTGCTTGACCGGCCGACCAAAGGGGATATTCGTCTTGACGGGCAGAAATGTTCCAAACTCGGTGATGCCATGCGGACTTATCTGCGGCGGGATTATTTGGGATTTGTTTATCAATACCATAATCTGCTGCCTGATTTTGATGCTATGGAAAATGTGATGCTGCCGCAGTTGATTGCCGGTGTTAATCAAAAAACGGCAAGGGAAAAGGCAGAGTGGCTGCTTTCCCGTCTGGGATTGGAACGGCGTTTGAAACATCGTCCTGCCGAGTTATCTGGCGGTGAGCAACAGCGAGTGGCGATTGCCAGAGCTTTGGCTAATGCACCGAAGCTTTTGTTGGCGGATGAACCGACCGGAAACCTTGACCCGAAAACGGCGGAAATCGTTTTTGCCGAATTGTTGGCGATTGTGAAAGAAACCGGATTGTCGGCGTTGATTGCGACTCATAACTTTGAGTTGGCGGACAGAATGGATCGTAAAGTAACTTTGAAAGACGGAAAACTGCAAGATATGCGTGCGTCCAGTTTTATCAGCGGAGAAAATTTTTATTAGGAGAAAGCTCATGAAGTTCCTCTCTTTATTGGTTTTATGGTCGGCTTTGTTTTTCAGTGTTGCGGAAGCAAAATATAATGCTCCGGCGGAAGGAAAAGTGCGTTCCCGTTCTCAGGAAATCGCAGCGTACCAAATGCGTGAATTTGACGAAGACGGAGACGGGGCACTTACCGCCGAGGAGTATGAAAGACGTTTTGACAAGCTGACGAGGGAAGACCGCCGTAATTTGCGTCGGGCTCAAAAAGAGGGGAATTATATGTCTCCCGAAGAGCAGTTTAAAGCCATGGATGCCGACGAGGACGGAAAGGTCAGTGAAGAGGAACGGGCAATCTTTATCCGCAAGATGAGAGATGAAGGAAATTATTTTTATTAAAAAAGAATCTGACGAATCCGTAAAAAATGCTTGCAATATATGATTGTTGAGTGTATAAACGGGTTTGTCTGGAGTGTTTCGGGCTGTTTGGCATGCCTGAATACTCATAAAGCATCCAAAAATAAAATTGAATGAAAGGAAGCAAAATGCCTAAATTGAAAACTAAAAGTTCCGCAAAAAAGCGTTTTAGTGCTACGGGAACCGGCAAATTGAAAAGAAATTTTGCAAATAAGAGACACTGCCTATTCTGCAAAACTCAAAAAATGAAAAGACAAGCTCGCGGTACGACTCTGTTGTCTGAGTCTGATGCCAAGATTGTTAAACTGTTTTTACCATATTTGTAGGAGGAAAGTTAGATGTCTCGTGTTAAAAGAGGTGTAACAGCTCACGCTCGTCATAAAAAAATCTTGTCTATGGCCAAAGGTTACAGGGGGCGTAACAAAAACGTTTTCAGAGTTGCTGTTGAAAAAGTTGAAAAAGGTTTGCAATATGCTTACCGCGACAGAAGAGCGAAAAAGAGAAACTTCCGCTCCTTGTGGATTCAGAGAATCAATGCTGCTGCCCGTTTATATGATATGACTTATTCTCGATTTATTAGCGGGCTCACCAAAGCTAATATCGAGTTGGACAGAAAAGTTCTGGCAGATATCGCTTTAAAAGAGCCTCAAGCTTTTGCTAAGTTGGTAGATTCTGCTAAGGCTGCTTTGAATAAGTAAGAATTATTTCACAAAAATTATAAAAAAGAGTCGTCTTGAGGAATCGAGCAGACTCTTTTTTATTTTAAAATCCGAAAAGTCTGTGCAGATATTAAAGTTATAGTTTAATGTTTAGGTGGAAAAATGGAAAATATTGAAAAATTAAAAGAGGAATTGTCCGCGGCTATTATGTCTGCCGGAGATATTAAATCTCTGGAAGAAGTTCGTGTTGCCATCAGCGGTAAAAAGGGAAAAATTACTGAACTGATGAAAGGTTTGGGTGCGTTGCCTCTGGAAGAAAAAATCGAGATGGGCAAAAAGCTTAATCTTCTGAAAAGTGAACTGGAAGGAATGTTGGACAGCCGTCGTTCCGAATTGCAGGAAAAAGAGCTGAATGCAAAATTGACTGCCGAATATATTGACGTTACGCAGCCGGTACGTCCGGAAGTGCAGGGACGTATTCATCCGGTCAGCAAAATTTATGAAGAAGTTGTTTCAATTTTCGGAGAAATGGGATTTGATGTCGCGGAAGGTCCGGATATTGAAGACCAGTTCCATAATTTCAGTGCTTTGAATATGCCGGAAAACCATCCGGCCAGACAAATGCATGACACGTTTTATCTGGCAGATGATGCAAGCAAAGAATTTGATATGGACAGCAGCTATGTTATCCGTACGCACACATCTCCGGTGCAAATCCGTACTATGGAAAACAAGCGTCCGCCAATTCGCATTATTGCTCCGGGACGGACTTATCGTTCGGATTATGACGCCACTCATACCCCGATGTTCCACCAAATCGAGGGATTGGTTATTGATAAGAACATTACCATGGCTCATCTGAAGGGCTGTCTTTATGACTTTATTAAGGCGTTTTTTGAGTTGGATGAAATTCCGGTTCGCTATCGTCCTTCTTATTTTCCGTTTACGGAACCGTCTGCCGAAATGGATATCGGTTGTCTGAAAACCAAAACCGAGCTTAAAATCGGAGCCGGAACGGATTGGCTTGAGATTTTAGGCTGCGGTATGGTGCATCCGAATGTTTTGAAAGCAGGGGGGATTAATCCGGAAGAGTATCAGGGGTTTGCTTTCGGTCTCGGTTTGGACAGATTAGCAATGTTGAAATATGGTATTCCTGATTTACGCACCTTCTTTGAATCCGATGTCAGATGGTTGAGGCATTACGGCTTTACGCCGTTGGATATTTCATCTATGACGGGAGGTTTGAGCAATAACGGAGGATTAGCACGATGAAATTTACATTATCTTGGTTAAAAGAGCATTTGGATACAACGGCCGGTATTGATGAAATCGGAGAGACTCTGACAAAAATCGGTTTGGAAGTTGAAGAAATTTTTAACCCGGCTGCACAGTTAGACGGTTTTGTTACAGCAGAAGTTGAAACTTATGAAAAGCATCCAGATTCAGACCATCTCGGATTATTGACGGTTAATACCGGAAAAGAAAAACTTCAGGTTGTTTGCGGGGCTCCGAATTGTCATCAGGGGTTAAAAGGTATTTTTGCTCCGGTCGGAGTTACCATTCCTTGTTATAATGAAGTTTTGAAGGTTGGAAAAATCCGCGGTGTGGAGAGTTTCGGTATGATGTGTTCCGAAAAGGAACTCGGTGTCGGTGAAGATCATAACGGGATTATCGAGCTTCCTGCCAATACGGAAATCGGAAAGCCTGCGGCCGAAGTTCTGAACATTGATCCGGTAATTGAAATTTCAATTACGCCAAACAGAGCAGAGTGTCTGGGTGTTCGCGGTGTTGCCCGTGATTTGGCGGCTGCCGGATTGGGAACTCTGAAACCTTTGAAAATATCCAAGACAGAAGGGAAGTTCAAAAGCCCTGTTAATGTAACGGTTGAAGATTTTAAAGCCTGCCCGACTTATGTCGGACGATATATTCGCGGTGTGAATAACAAAGCCGAGACGCCGAAATGGATGAAAGACCGCTTGACGGCAATCGGGTTGCGTTCCATTTCTCCGTTGGTGGATATTACCAATTATATCAACTATGATATGGCTCGTCCGCTGCATGTTTTTGATGCCGACAAGCTCAAGGGGAACATTACGGTCCGAATGGCAAAAGACGGAGAAAATTTTGTTTCTCTGGAAGAAAAAGAATATGCTTTGGATAACCGTTCTTTGGGAATTTGCGATGAAGAAGGTGTTCAGTGTCTGGGCGGTATTATGGGCGGTCAGGAAAAAGGCTGTTGTGATGAAACCAAGAACGTCTTTTTGGAATGTGCTTTGTTTGCTCCGGAAGTAATTGCCCGTACGGGACGGCATTTTCAGATTGATTCCGATTCACGTTATCGTTATGAACGTTGGGTTGATCCGAAGTCGAATATTCTCGGTTCCGATTATGCGACGCAGATGATTTTGGAAATTTGCGGCGGCGAAGCTTCCGAAATGATTGTGGCCGGAAATGAGGACTGTGAGGAGCGGGTGGCTTATCTGCGTCCGTCAAGAATTAAGGATTTAATCGGACTTGATGTTCCTCAGGATAAAATTATCGAAATCCTGAATAATCTCGGTTTTAAAACCAGTTTGGAAGACAGAAAAATCAAAGCAGTTTCTCCGACATGGAGAGGTGATATTGAGGGCGAACATGATTTGGTGGAAGAAATCGTCCGTATGATCGGATTGAATGAAATTCCGGCAGAATCTTTGCCTAACGGGACTTTCCCAAAACAGGTTTTGAACCAATTTCAACGCAATATTGTTACGATGAAACATGAGTTGGCAGCCAGAGGAATGTATGAAACGGTTACCTGGAGTTTTACGGATGCCGAATTGGCTCAGTATTTCCGCAAGGGAAACGAAGCCATTATTTTGCATAATCCGATTGCGGCTGATTTGAACGAAATGCGTCCTTCTTTATTGCCAAATCTGCTTATCGGGTTGAAAAACAATATTGCCCGCGGCTATGGAAATGTTTCCTTGTTTGAAGCCGGTCCGGAATTTTTCGGTCGCAAACCGGGAGAGCAGAAATTTGTGGTATCCGGTATTCGCTGCGGTCAAACCTCTAAAAAGCATTGGACGGGCGAAGAAAGAGCCTTTGATGTGTTTGATGTTAAGGCTGATGTTTTGGCGGTTATTGCCGCGGCAAAAGGTCCTTATGAAAATCCGCAGATTTCTATGGATGCTCCGGCTTATTATCATCCGGGACGTTCGGGAACCATTCGTTTGGGCAAGAACGTTTTGGCTTATTTTGGCGAACTGCACCCGAGTATTTGCAAAAAGTTTGGTTTAAAGCAGCGGGTTATGGCTTTTGAAGTATATGCCGATAATATTCCTCTGCCGAGAAACATACAGGATAAAGCCAAGAAGAGATTGGAGCTTTCTCAGTTCCAACCGGTTGATAAAGATTTGGCCTTTGTGGTGGACAAGAACGTATTGGCGACCAATTTGATGGCAGCCGCTCGCAATGCCGACAAAGAGCATATTGCCGATGTTCGGATGTTTGATATTTATGAAGGGGAAAATCTTCCGGAAGGCAAGAAGTCCATTGCTTTGAGTCTTACTTTCCAGCCGAAGGAAAAAACCTATACGGATCAGGATATTGAAAATCTGATGAACAAGGTTATTGTGGCTGTTAAGCAGAAATGCGGAGCTGAGCTGCGTTAATCGTTCTCAGTAAAGAGAAAAGGCTTTCAACCGTAGGGTTGGAAGCCTTTTTTTTTGCTTAATCTGTTTATTGCTCTCAATAAGAAGGTCTCAGTAAATCAGTGAGCCAAAACAGAAACTCAATAAGCAGCCCGGCCAGAAATTTTACAGCGACCAGAATAGCGACTATAATCAGGACAATGGCAAGTGTGTTCCTCAGTGTTTTTGCAAATTGCTTGAATCTTGATTCTTTTTTCATAATAAATGTGTTTAAAGGTTTGACATAAAAATTTCTTTTTCTAATAAAAAAACAGACTTTATATTAGCCTGTTTTTTGTTGTTTGTCAAAAGAGATTATTCCTTAATGATTGTTGAGATTCTTTCTTCAATCAACTTTTTATCAAAATCAGGAATTTTGTTTTCCCTAATCCCTTCGCGAATTTTGCGTTTTGTGGTTTTTCTGTTGACTTCTCCGCTGTCATCCTCCAGAGTTAAGGCGTGTTTCCACTGGAAACGGGCTTCATTTTGTCGTCCTCCGAACCAATAGGCATCTCCCAGATGATCACTGATGAGGGCGTTTGCCGGTTCCATTTGGTTGGCTTTTTCCAAATAAGTAATCGCATTGTCGTACATTCCCAAAGTGTAAAAGGCCCAGCCCAAACTGTCGGCAATGTTTCCGTCATTTGGGGACTGGTTGTAGGCGTCGACAATCATACCGAAGGCTTCTTCGATATTTTCACCCCGTTTGAGCCAGCTGTATCCCAAATAATTTAATGCCAGATAATGGTCTTGACTTAAGTCGATGGCGGTTTTCAGATTTTGTTCGGCTTTTTTCCACTGACCGCTGCGTTCATAAGAAATTCCCAGAGCGTAGTATAAAATCCAGTGCTGAGATTCGATCTGCGGAACGCTTTTAATGGCGTATTCGTAGTATTTGACCGCTTCTTCCTGTTTGTTGCGAATACGGAGAACATCTCCCAAGTCAAGCAATAACTGGTAGTTGTTTGGCGTTTCCAGAGCTAAAGATTTCAACAGAAGTTCGGCTCCCGGATAATCCTGCAAAGCAACCAGATTGTTAGCCTTTTTTACCTGAACGGAATAGTACGCTTCCGAGCTTTCGGGAATTTGTTCGTAAATTTCATTAGCTTCCTCGTACATTTCTCTGTTTTCAAGAATATCGGCCAGAAGGAGTTTGGCTAAATCATAATCCTGATTAGAGTAAATGGACAGGCAGATGAAGATGTGAGCAATGTCAATGCCGGAGGCTCCCTGACGTAAGGTTGCGGCAATGCTGAACAGAGCTTCTGACATTCCTTTGTTTGGATCATCAATAATTTTTGGGGTTTTATCGGGATCTGCTTTGGCAACGTTATTGTCTAAACGGCGAAGCATGTCGGCCATGAGTTTTTCGTCGTTGTATTTTTGTGATAAGGCAACGGCTTTATCTTTTTGTCCGGTACGGAGATAGAAATTGGTAATAATCTGCAAGGCTCGGAAAGACATTTCCAGAGTTTCTTCATTGACAATTATTTCATAATGTTTTTGAGCTTCGTCTTTGCGGTCGAAATAATCATTGAGCATTCCGGCGTGGAAATGATACAGGGCTTTAAAGCTTTTTTCCTTACTGATACCGGAGAGGGCTTTGAGGGCTTTGTCTTGTTCGTTAAGTCCGGCATAAGCCCAAGCAGACATTAAAGGAATGATGAATTGTTTGTATACCGGTCCGTCGAGATTGTTGATTGTGGTGTTTACGTTTTGATATTGTCCTTTTTTCATCTCCTCAACGGCGATAATGATGTAGGTAAAATTATTATTGTCTCCGTTTTTCAAAGATTGACGGGCATATTTGGCGGCTTCTTCAATGCGTCCCTGAGAGGCCAGAATGACATACAGGCGACTGATGAGATCCTGATTTTTAGGGTCATCATTCAGGGCTTTGATATAGTAGTCGGCGGCTTTGTTGAAATTGCGGCGTAAGTGAGCAACTCTGCCGGCGAGATAAGCTCCGTAGGATTTTTTTAGGGAAGGGTCTTTGTAGATGACGTTTGCGGAAGCATTACTTTTATTTTCGTCCCAGCGGTTGGAACAGGAATTAAAAATAATAATTCCCAAAACCAAAAAAAATATGTACCCGAGTTTTGCCATTTTAAGAAAATATCCTGAAAATATGTATCATTAAGAATCTCAAAATTTATCTTATAGAAATTTTTCAATCATACAATAATAAATTGTTATTTAATACACTAAATATGTGTAAACAACTTATTTATTATTGCAAAAAAAATCAATTGATTTACTTTGTTTTATTATGAATGAAAATATGACCTTAAAACAAATTTTGGAGTGGTATATTGATGCCGGAGTGGATGAAACTTTCGGTGAGGTTCCGTTTGGAAAAAATGTATCCGCCCCCGTCTCGGTCAAAACTTCCGTCTCGGTACCTAAATCGGTTGAAAACACGACCAGACAGGCAACTACGGAATTGGCACAGGCCAATATTACAGCCCGGCAAAATGCCCGTGAGTTGTGTACCAAGGCCGAAACTCTGGAAGATTTACGGGCTTTGGTGGAGGCTTTTGACGGTTGTGCTTTGAAACTGACGGCTTCAAAGACAGTTTTCGGCGGGGGCAATCCCGCTTCAAAAATCATGTTGGTCGGCGAAGCTCCGGGGGCGGACGAGGATCGTATCGGGCAGCCTTTTGTCGGCAGAAGCGGACAGCTTTTGGATAAAATGCTGAAGGCGATTAATGTTGATCGGACTTCCTGCTACATTACAAATGTTTTGCCTTGGCGTCCGCCCGGAAACAGAACGCCTACCGACGGGGAGATTGCCGTTTGTCTGCCGTTTTTGAAAAGGCAGATTGATTTAATTTCTCCGGATGCGATTGTCGTTTTGGGCGGTAGTGCCGCGAATGCCTTATTGGAAACAGAGGAACCGATTTCTCGTTTGCGGGGAAAATGGCTTGATTATAAGAAAAGCGACGGAAGTATTGTGCCGGTTTTGGCGACTTTCCATCCGGCGTATTTGCTGCGAAATTCCGGACAGAAAGCAAAAGCTTGGACGGATTTGCTGCGTTTGTCAAAAAAAATTATACAATGATGTTATCTTTTTTTTCATAATTTATTGGTAAATTAAAAGAAACTGAATTATTATTTAGAAAATTTCACAGGTTTAACTTTTTAAGGAATGTGTTTTATGAGCAATAAAAAAATATTTACGGGTGTTGCGGCAGCTTTGCTGGCCGGGGTCTGCCTTTCAGGGGCTCAGGCTCAAAACATCAACGATATTGCCGCTCCGGTTAAAAATAAGGTGGTTCCCGCCCATGCAAAGGGAAAAGCCGATGCCGTTTTGTTTAAAATTCACGATATTTCGTCAGTCAAAAATACGGACGGAGATGTTGTTGCCTGTGAGTTTAAAGTTACTTTTTATAACCGTTCGCCGAAAGATATCAGCGGTGCTACCGTTCTGCTCAACTGGAAAGACAAGGTTATTAACGGCGTGATTGACGAAGAGCTGAAACGCAGCGATGAAAAGAATAAAATGAACAATGACGGTCGTTATGTTCGTGCGACTTCCGCGACAGAAAAAGTTACTCCGATTGAAGTGAATGCTTCCGTCGATATGCCGGCAATAAAAGCTTATAAACAGCTTACTTTGAGTTCAAGATTACAGTCTGACAGATGTTTCCTGCTTTTGGACAACACTGATTTTAAGGTCAGTTCTTGTTCGGCTGTTGACAATCAGTCTTCCATGTCTATGGCTGGTTACGGAAACAGTGACTGCGGAGGTTTGTTTAAGTTTGTATCTTCCAAGGAACCGGAGTATTATAAAGAATTTAAGAAAATTTCTTATGATGAGGAAAAAGCGGCCAAAAGAAGTGCTCAGGAAAGAGATACCCAGGAAGTGAATAAAGCTTATGGCGAAGCAGTTGATTCTCTTAACTCGGCGTCAAGCATTTTGTCCCGTATCAAATAATATAAAAGAGGTGGAGAATGAGGGCATTGATGAAAAAAGCAAACTGGATGAGTTTGGCCGCGGCTATGTTTCTTATTTGCGGTGTCAATGCTTCTGCCCAAATGTTCGGGGATGAGGCTTTTGATGAAGTTCCTGCTTCCGAGCCGGTAAAGCCGGAGAAAAAAGCTCCGGCGGTCAGTAACAGGGATATTCTTTCTAATCCGAGAGCCCGCCGTGCTCCGGCGAAAAAGTCAACGGCAAAATCTAATGTAACCACCTATGCCGGAGAAAAAGTTACCACAGATGAAATTGTCGAAACAGAAAAGAGACTCTCTGAAAAAAAAGGCAAAAAACGTTATATTCCTCAGGTTATGAGACCAACCTTGGATGGTTCCAAACGTGGCCGTACTTCTATGCGGCAGGTGGTTAAAGACGGGGAGCAAATGCCTGAAGATGATGCTCTCATCTTCCTTTATTACAGTGATTTTTCTTTGGAACAAACATTAAGCGGAACCATTATGTGCAATGTGCGATTCAACATTATGACGACTTTGGACCGCAAGCTTAATAATTTAAGTGTTCGTTTGAAATGGCCGAAGCTTGAGACAACATTAAGTTTTGTCAGTGTTAATCCGAATGAGCAAACCTATTTGTCTTATACGCTTCTGGGGGAAGGCTGCTATACGATGGATAAGCTGCCGAACATCATTGTCAACAGGTGTCGTGTCAGAAATATGACACAGCAGGATTGTGCCGGCAGAATTCGGTGGTTGAAAAAACAATAGCAGAAAAAGCGTGGAGAAGTTGGTTAGAAAAGCTGCGGTTTGGTTATGTTGTTTGGGGTGTTGGTGCATGATACCCTTTGGGAATGTGTCCGCCCGTCCGATTATTGATAATAACTGCTATAATCAAATTCTTTCTTATTTATATGTTTCCCGAGATGATGTAACAACTTACAAGAAAATTTTCAAAGCTCTGGAGAAAGAGGATTTTCGCACGGTTGACAATTTGATTGAAGACTTGGACAGCGATATTCTCATGGGGCATGTTTTGGCCGAAAAATATCTTTCTAAAACCTACAAAAGTAAATATGTGGAATTGCAAATATGGCTGGAGAAGTATGGAGATTTGCCTCAGGCTGACAAAATTTACCGCTTGGCCGTAAGAAAAGGTAGAGAAGAAGGGTTAAAAGTTCCGGTCAGAGAAGACAAGCCGAGGGTGTTTTCTCCATACAGCTGGTTTAATAACCGGTATGAAAATCTGGCTCCTGCAGACAGGGCTTTTATTCGTAAAAAAATTGCCGAGTTCAGAAAAAACGTCAACAAGGGGAAAACTCGGGCAGCCAGAGCAATTTTGGAGAATAAAAGATTTCGGATGACTATTCCAAACAAAGAATATGATGCGATGTCGGCAACACTGGCGACAGTTTATTTTCTGGATAATGAAGATGCTTTGGCGTTACGATGGTCGGAGAAGGCCGCCCGCCGCAGTCATGATGCGACGGCTTATTGGTTTGGCGGTTTGGCAGCATGGCGAATGAAAAATTATAAATTGGCATCCGATTACTTTGGCAAACTGGGGAAACTTACCGATAATGACGAGTGGTTGGTTTCCGCCGGAGCTTATTGGGGATACCGAGCTCAATTGAGACGGAAGAACAAGGTGGAAGCGGAAAAACTTTTGCGGCAAGCCTCAAGATATAAGCGGACGTTTTATGGTATTTTGGCCAATTATAAGTTAGGTAATCCTATGGATTATAACTGGTCGGGAGCCTCTTATCTGAATGATTTCAGCAACTATGAATATATTAACGAACTGGTTTCGTCTCCGGCTATCCGTCGGGCGATCATTCTGGTTCATGCCAAGCGGAAAGATTTGGCAGAAAAAGAGCTTCGGGCTGATTTGACGAATATGAGCGATAAGCAGAAAGAGGCGGCGATGTATATTGCCGATCAATATAAAATGCACGCATTGGGAATTTTAATTTCAAATCAACTTAAAAAGGACGATCAATCAATTTTTTATGACCATTTAGCTTATCCGGCTCCGAATTGGAAACCTAAAAGCGGTTGGAAACTCGACAGGGCATTGGTTTTGGCTTTGGTTCGGCAGGAATCGGGATTTATGCCGAATGCGGGCAGCGGTGCCGGAGCCAAGGGGTTAATGCAGCTGATGCCAAACACGGCCTTTCATATTACCAAAGACCGGAGTTTGAAAAAAGATCATACACCGCTTTTGAATGCGGAATATAATCTGGAGACCGGTCAGAAATATGTCAATTATCTTTTGGAGAAACCGTTTATCAACGGAAATCTGTTTTTTCTGACAACGGCTTACAACGCCGGTCCGGGAAATTTGCTTAAGTGGCAGAAAAAGATGAAGTACGGTAATGACCCTCTGATGTTTATTGAGACGCTTCCGGCCAGAGAAACCCGAATTTATATTGAACGGGTTATGGCCAATTTTTGGGTTTACAGTGCCAAATTTGACAAGGAACACAAAAGTTTGAAAGAGCTTTCTGACGGTAAGTGGCCGACATTGTAGTCTTAATTTTCCTACCCCTAATAAGAGTTGTTTTTCGTCTAAAAATGTGCTAATATAATATTAGATAAAATATTATTAGAGGACATTTTGCTTATGGGGTTTTGCCTTTTTGGGTTTTCCCGTGGATATCTAATAATCTTTTTAATCGGACTTAACGGTTGTTGAGTTTTTGTTTGAGGATTTGGGACTGTTGTTTGATTGGATGAGTTTTGATGTTTAGGTCTTTTACTTTGCGGTTTAGGACTTTTACGACGAGACATTTCTGATTTTGACGGACCTGAGACTTTGGACTTTAAGAAGTTTGACGACTGTCGGACTGATGTACAAAAAAAAGAATGTTGGACTAAAAAATAATATATTAAACATGGGAACTTTCGTTTTCGTATGCGTAGTCATCTTTATCGGATGGCTCGTGTTAAAAGTATTAGGTGGATTATGTGAGGTGATCGGCGTACTCTTTGCCCTTTGCGAACTGGCTTTGGGCGGAGCTATCATCGGTGCCGGTCTCTTCTTCCTTTTTTCAGGATTTTCAATGAGTGCTGCCACTGTAGGTGCTGTCATTGGAGCTGTCATCGGTGCAATTTGCACTTTGATGGATCTGAAAAAAAGAATTTTCAACTGATCCTACCCAGAAAACTTTTTAGACTGCCTCTCGGGGCGGTCTTTTTCTTTGAGGAATTGAAAACTCTGAAAACAGGCATATATCTTGAGTGATATAAGTTGTTTTTAGGAGTTTGGACAATGGAATTATATTTATTCTTAGCCATGTTTTTGGTGTATGTGGTTACGGCTTTTCTGGTTAAAAAGAACGTTTTGTATAAAATTTGGACGTTGGCTTTTATTGCAACCTTTATCATTACGGCTGTTTCAATCGCTTTTTTACGGGTAAACAATCAGGATGTGATGATGTCTGCCAATGAACTCAATTGGTATTATCTGTTGTATTTGTTCGGATCAATGTCGGTTGTTTTGGGAATTATCAATGTATGGATGTATCGTCGTCCTATTTTCAGAGTTTTGTTTGAAAATAACGATGATGAAGACGATGAGGATGATGAGATCAAAAAAATCTAACGGTTTTTGATGTAAATAATCTTGGGTTTGTTGTTAATTTGAACCTGATAAAGATTTTTTTTGAACAGCGAGAATTTTTTTGCAGCATTTAAAAAGCGGCAGGTCAGTGCGGGATTAGGGGTTATAATCTGCAAGGTATCGGCAGCTTTTTGCTGTTTGGTATCCGGGAGTTTTTTCAAAAAGGTTTGGAAATCCGTTTCGTCTTTCCAGTTCTCGGCTCCGGTTATATTTCTTTTAAGGTCGATGATTTTTCCGTCCCATGGTTTCGGGTGGTTTTGTTCAAATTCTTGGGCAGTAGCTCCGAGAAGAAACAATAAATTTTCTTCAGCTTCCTGCTGGTTATCTGCGGCGTGGATGAGGTGTCCGCCGCCGGTCCATTGGCGATATTGGTATTTGCTGGAGATGATATTGCCGTTCAAATTGTTTTTAACGGCGGGGTGCAGGTCGTGTACAACAACAAGAAGAAAGGCATCTGTTCCGCATTCTTGTTGTTTTTTGCAGTTTTTAGGAAGTTTTTTTCCGTAAAAACGGGTCAGGTTGTCAGCAAAAAGGTCTTTGGACCAAGTGATATTGTAAACCTGACGGATTTCGTAGTTTTGGGCAATGTCGTTAAGGATTTCTTGTTCCTTGTTGCGGGCATTGTTCCAGATAATAAATAAGTTCAGTTCTTTTTTCATGGGGCTATCATATAAATTTTCGTGGCTTTTATCAAGAATAATGTTAAGTTTGTAAAAAATATAACCACGGATTGAACAGATGATAAGAGTAAACGGAATTAAGGCAGATTTAGATGCCGATATGGCAGCGTTAAAAGAAATTGTTTCCATGAAAACGGGATTGGCTCCGGAGTATATTCTGGATATAAAAGTTGCAAAACGTTCCATTGACGCCAGAAACAAAACCAACGTGCATTTTGTGTATTCTCTGGATATGACGGTAGACGGGGATGAGGACTATATCTCTGCCATCTTGGCATGGAAAGATGTGGAGCTGATTAAAAATACCGGAGATTTGGTGATTTCGAAACCTCTTAAACCGGTTAAGCTTCGGCCGGTCATTGCCGGAACGGGGCCGGCGGGAATGCTTGCCGGATTGGCTTTGGCGGAAGCCGGTTTAAATCCGATTTTATTAGAGCGGGGAAAAGAGGTTTCGGAGCGGAGAAAAGACGTCGAAATGTTTTGGGTGACGGGTAACTTGAAACCGGAGTCAAACGTGCAATTCGGAGAAGGCGGAGCCGGAACTTTCTCTGACGGAAAGTTAATGACGGGCGTTAAAAAAGACCGATATATGAAGAAAGTTTTGCAAGAATTTGCGGAAGCGGGAGCTCCCGAGGAAATTCTTTATCTGGCTAAGCCTCATATCGGAACAGACAATTTGACAGCGATGGTAAAAAATATCCGGCGGAAAATTATTTCCCTGGGCGGGGAATATCGTTTTGGGCATAAACTTGACGGTTTGGTTGTGGAAAATGACAGATTAAAGGCGGTTAAAGTCAGCGTTATCGACGGAGAGAGTTATGAGTTGCCGTGCGAAAGGCTGATTTTGGCAGTGGGGCACAGTGCCAGAGACACGTTTGAGATGTTGTATTCCGCCGGTGTTAAAATCGAACAAAAGCCGTTTTCGGTCGGAGCCAGAATAGAACACCGCCAATATATGATAGACGAATCACAATACGGTCGTTTTGCCGGTCATCCCAAGCTCGGAGCGGCGGATTATAAGCTGGCGGTGCATTTGCCGAACGGGCGTTCCGCTTACACTTTTTGTATGTGTCCGGGCGGGCAGGTGATTGCCGCAGCCTCTGAAGAAGGCGGTGTGGTTACCAACGGAATGAGCGAGTTTGCCAGAAAGAAAGTCAATGCCAATTCGGCTTTGCTGGTTGGGATAACACCGGAGGATTTTGGCTCAAAGCACCCTTTGGCGGGAATGTATTTTCAGCGTAAAATAGAAGAAACGGCTTTTCGTGTCGGCGGCGGAAATTATCATGCTCCGGCTCAGTTGGCGGGAGATTTTCTTAAAAATAAGGAATCGGAAGATTGGAAAAATGTGGAGCCGTCTTATAATCCGAGGGTTCAGTTTACCAATTTGGCTTATGTTTTACCGGAATATGTGGTTGATACCATGCGGGTTGCTCTTGTGGAGATGGACAGGAAACTTCGGGGATTTGCCTCGTATGACGCAGTTTTAACCGGACCGGAAACCAGAAGTTCTTCTCCGGTCAGAATTGTTCGGGATGATACCTTGCAAAGCAATATCAAGGGATTGTATCCATGCGGGGAAGGGGCCGGATATGCCGGCGGAATTTCCAGTGCGGCAATCGACGGTTTGAAGGCGGCCTTACAAGTAGTGGAAAGCTTGGTTTAATTGTTTGCATAAAATTATCAGCTTGGTAATATGATTACAGAAAAATAACGGAAAATAGGGACTGATGATGAAAGTTGCAATTATTGGGACGGGATATGTCGGACTTCCGACGGGTGTCGGGCTGGCAGAACTCGGAAACAAAGTTGTCTGTGTTGATAAAATCGCCGAGAAGATAGATTCCTTAAACAGCGGAAAAATCACAATTTATGAAGACGGAATGGAAGAACTTTTTCAGAAGAATCTGAAAAAAGGCAGTATTTCGTTTACAACGGATATGGAAACTGCCGTTAAAGATGCTGATTTGGTCATGATTGCGGTGGGGACGCCTCCGCATCCGGAAACCAAAGAAGCCGATTTGCGGTATATTTATGCGGCGGCTGAAGAGTTGGCTCAATATTTGACAGGATATACCGTTGTTGCGACAAAATCGACAGTTCCGGTCGGAACCGGAGACGAGGTGGAAGCCATTATCAAGAGAGTTAATCCGAATGCCAATTGTGATGTCGTGTCTTTGCCGGAGTTTTTGCGGGAAGGTTTTGCCATTCATGATTTTTTCAATCCGGACAGAATAGTTATCGGTGCCAACACGGCGAAAGCTCAGGAACTCCTTTTGAGTTTGTACAAACCGTTTAAGGGAAAAACAGAGTTTTTGCTGGTCAATCGTAAATCTTCGGAAACAATCAAATATGCCTCCAATGCCTTTTTGGCGATGAAGATTCATTATATTAACGAAATGGCGAATTTTTGTGAAAAAGCGGGTGCCGATATTAATGAAGTGGCGAAAGGTATGGGGTTAGATACGCGTATCGGCAAGAAGTTTTTGAATGCGGGGCCGGGGTATGGCGGTTCATGTTTCCCGAAAGATACCAACGCTATGGCTCAGATGGGCAAGAAATACGGTGCTCGTCTTAACCTGATTGAAACGACCATTGCCAAAAACGATGAACGCAAGGTTGAAATGGGACAGCGGGTTATTGACGCTGTTAAAGACTATAAAGACGGGAAAATCGCCGTTTTGGGGCTGGCGTTCAAAGGCGGTACGGATGACTGCCGCGAATCTCCGGCAATGGAGATTTTGAACGAGATTTTGCGTCATTCTTCCAATGTCGCGGTTTATGATCCGAAAGCCATGGAAAATGCCCGTAAGCTTATCGGCGACAAGGTTGTTTATGCCGCAGATGCTTATGAAGCCTGCAAGTCTGCGGATATTTTGGTTATTCTGACCGAGTGGGAAGAGTTCAAGCAGCTTGATTTGGTTAAGCTTAAGCAGATTATGCGGCATGCCAGAATTATGGATATGCGGAATATGCTTAGTCCGAAAGATGTGCGGAACAATGGTTTTGTATACAGCTGTATAGGGATGAAATAAATGGCGAAAATTCTTGTTGCCGGAGGAGCCGGATATATCGGAAGTCATGTGGTTAAGGCGATTTTGCAAGCGGGAGATCAGGCTTTGGTTTATGATAATCTTTCCAGCGGGCAGAAGATTAATCTTTTTTCTCAGGCGGAGTTTGTCGAGGGGGATATTCTGGATTATGAAACTCTGAAAAAGGCGATGGGGCAAGAAATTGACGCTGTGGTGCATCTGGCCGGCAAGAAAGCGGTCGGAGAGTCAATGCTTGTGCCGGAGAAGTATGCCGTTAACAATATTACGGGTGCTTTGAACATCATTAATGCGATGTCGGAATGCGGTGTAAAGCATATTGTGTTTTCGTCTTCTGCGGCGGTCTACGGAATGCCGGAATATCTGCCGGTTGATGAAAAACATCCGCTTAATCCGATTAACTATTACGGATTTACCAAACTTGAATTTGAGAGAAATCTGGAGTGGTACAGTCGTTTGAAAGATTTCAGCTATATGGCTTTGCGGTATTTTAACGCGGTGGGGTATGACGCTGACGGGGATATTAAGGGGAAAGAACTGAATCCGCAGAATCTGCTGCCGATTATTATTGAAGCGGCAACCGGAAAGCGTGAAAGCCTGAGCGTGTTTGGAAATGATTATGACACCAGAGACGGAACTTGTATCAGAGATTATGTGCATGTTACGGATTTGGCAAAAGCCCATGTTTTGGCTCTTGAAAAACTGATGAACGGAGCAAAGTCAGAGGTTATTAACCTGGGAACAAATACCGGAACAACGGTT
The DNA here is from genome assembly GCA_048463395.1 of Alphaproteobacteria bacterium. GTDB lineage: Bacteria > Pseudomonadota > Alphaproteobacteria > RF32 > CAG-239 > JAGAJR01. The sequence goes on from DBFWPL010000002.1 coordinate 34,885, forward strand.
AACGAAGTTATTCGGGCAGCGGAAAAGGTTACCGGTAAAAAGCTGAATGTCAAATATGTTGAGCGGCGTCCGGGGGATCCGGCAGAGTTGGTTGCCTCGTATGATAAGGCTAAACAGGTTTTGGGCTGGGAGCCTGAATATAAAAATATTGAAGATATTGTACGAACGACATGGAATATGGAAAACCTCGGGTAAAATACCCGAGGTTTTTTTTAAGCATTATATGGGTAAGTTTGTTTGATTTCTGCGACTTTTTGGCGGCGGAGTTCCAATAGTTGAGAAATTTCGGCTTCAATATCCGGTGTGGAAATTTCATCCCGTAAACGGTTTATTTCCAAAGTCAGGCAGTCGGTTTCCATGGCGTAAGCACGTGAGCGGAGAATACGTATTTCTTCATTGCTTAATGTTGGTTTGGGCGGCAGAAATCCGGATAAATAAAATCTTCCGTCGCCGTTGGTTTCAACTTCCTGTTCCGTAAAGCCTGTGTTTAAGAAATAAATAGTATCAGGGTTTTCTCCGGCGGCGATACAGACTTCTTTAGTTTGTTGATTGATTATTTTGCTCAGTTTCTTCATGTTTGCTTCCTTTCAAAGGGAAAAAAGTGTATAAGGGGTTATAACTGCTTAAGCCGGACCAGCTGATGACATCTCCCGTTCCGACCCAGACATCACGAGTTCTTGTAACGGAAACGCTTGGCATTTCGTCAAAAACAATTCGGGTACCGTTGACGGTAACGTTAATTGCGGTTACGATTGCACCGCCCTGAAGGTTAATCATTCCCGGCTCTTGAGCCGTAAACGGGCTGGTTATGGAATAACCGCGGGTATAGTCTGGAATGCCTAATTCAACGATGGTTGTTTTGGCTTCGGTTGTTAAATTGGCGGCGTTGTTATCCGCTTTGGCGGCGATTTGTTCTTCCAATTCGGGAAGAATTGTATCCATGTCTTCTTTGGTGTTGCGGATTTCTTCCAGATAAGTTTGTGTTTGCTGCAGAATTTTTGAATTGGTTTCCGAAGCTTCAAGAACGACGGAAATGTTTTTTTCCAAGTCGTTTAGTCTGAAAGAAGAGTTTTGCAGTTCTGTTTCATCATCACTCCAGACAATAGCTTTGCCGGCTTCCGGCATTGGCAGGCTGACGTCCATTTGTGTTGGGGCAGAAGGCGGAAAAGTTACCGTGCGTCCGATAAGGTCTTCAAGCTGCTCCATGCAGGCAAGCTGATAGTCAAATTCAGAGTTTACTTTGGAGCTCATAAACGGTCCGACTTCTTTGAAGTTGGTAGTTCTTTTAAATGGAATGCTGCGATACAGCGTGATAACGGTTCCTTCTGCCGGCGGGGTATCAAAAATAACGGTACCGCCGTTGATGTCCGGAGATGAGCTCATGATAACGGAATAACCGTTTTCCAAGAGTTTGTTGTCCAGATATATTTTAACATCATCGGGGTTGAAAATCGGAAAATGGAAATAATATTCGGACCGGGTGCCGTCGGCAATAAGGCGTAAACGGGGTTTGACGCTGCCGGAATCTTGAGGATTGGACATTTCTTTCTCCATTGTTGTTAAGTTGAACAATCGAGAAGATAAACAAATAATAGTGGCAATTGTTCTTGTATAATATTTTTTAGAAAAAGTCAAGGAATAAATTCCTATTTTATACGGTTGACTTTTGAATTATGATGATTACTATCTAATTTAGTTTTTAATTTATGAGGAGATTTGAATATGGCTGAGACAGAAAAAAGCTGTGGCTGCAGAGGAAAATGTTTTGGTGCGGCGGTTTTGGCTTTGGGTATTGCTCTGGGCGGGTTTTTTCCGGGGTATTACTATTATCAGGCAAAAGTAAACAACAATTCGGTTACGGTCAAAGGTTTGGCTGAAATGGATGTGAAAGCCGATCTTGCCGTTTGGGATTTGAAGTTTGTGGTAACCGGAAATGATTTGCAACTTTCCAGACAAGAGGTGTCTGCTCAGGCTTTGGCTATTCGTCAATTCTTGCTTGAAAAGGGTTTTACAAATGAGGAAATCAGCGACGGACGGATTGAAACCAATGACCTGATGGCTAATCCGTATCGCAGTAATGAGTTGAACGGAGCTCGTTTTATTTTGACGCAGACAATCAAAGTCAGAACACATAATGTGGATTTGGTTGAAAACGCTTTGGCTCAAACCGGAGATTTAATCGGCAAAGGGGTTATTTTTGACAGTCAGTCTTATGGGTATCCGGTATCGTATGTCTTTACAAAACTGAATGAGATTAAACCTCAGATGTTGGAGGAAGCAACAAAGAATGCCAAAGAGGCCGCTTTGGAATTTGCCAAGAGCAGCGGCAGCAAGGTCGGTAAAATCCGCAGGGCAAATCAGGGCGTATTCTCTATTCTTCCGGCTGAACAAACTTCCAATGCCATGGAAATGCAGCAGATAAATAAAAAAGTACGCGTGGTTTCCACAATAGAATATTGGTTGGATTAATTGAAGAAAACCCCTCTCATTTGAGAGGGGTTTGTTGTTAATTGTTAAGGGAGTATGCCAACGCAAATGTGTGGAAATTTCATTTGAGATACTGCGGTCATTTGATAGTTATTGACCATGTTGTAGGGCGTTCCTCCCTTGAGCCAGATAGAAGCTGATTGTGTTCCTCCTCCGAATGTATATCCATCACTACTTATAGAAATTAAGTTTAAATTTTTAACAATTGGTGAGGTGCTGGTTGCAGTTTTTAAATTAGCTATCATGCTATATTTGTCTTTTAGCAGTTGGGCCTCTTCAAGGCTAGGCAGATGTCCGGTACAGAGATAGTTTGGTGCTGTGTTGATGGCGTGGGCAATACTTGCACATTTATATTGACAGAATGTACTGTTATAACTTTCCGGGGTGCCGTTTCCTTCCAGTAGAACTAATTTGGTAGAGGCATTTACCACTATACCGATAGCCTGTTTATCGGGTAAAGCTGTTGTCGGTCGGCTCCATGTGCCGTCTTTGTATACGATGTCTCCATCTTGCAGGGGAATGTTTTGAGCCAAAAATTCATCTCTGCTGAGTGATGTTCCGCAAGATATTTTACTTTTATCAAAAGGACATTTCAATGTTTTTAGGCCGACACATTGTGCTTCAGTCATTGTGTATCCTAATTCTTCACAAGAAGGAGGAGTGTCACAGGTTTGGGCGGAAGCTGTTGAGGCGGCGAAGGAGAAAGCGAGTATTGAAAGGCTAACTCCCCATATATTTCTAAAATTATCAGTCATAATCTTTCTCCTTGTTTATTTAGTTATAGGTTTCATCCAACATTTATACCAAGAGCAGGTATCAATGTCGGTGTATCCGGTTGCACATCCGGTAATGTAGTATTTGGAAGAGCATTTCTCAAAAGAGCAGGTGTACCCTGTCGGACAAGAGGTATAAGTACCGACATTCGGGCAGGATTTACATTTGTTGTATTTGGTAACGCCGTTTTCGGTACAGCTTTGTGCACCGGCTTCGTATCCCAAGTCGCATTCAATGAACTCAGCAGAGCATGAGCAGCCGTTCTTTGAAGCGTTTACAACATAAGGGTATTCACAAGATTTACAGATATTTTTCGGGTAGAAATATGAAGTTAAATTCTGATTGCTGCGGCAGTAGTTGTATGCTTCCACGATATTAGAGCGGTAATCCTGTTCAGAGATGTATTCGTTTTCAGCGGAACAAGGGGTTAGAGAGCTATCGGTACATCGGCAAGCGTAATAAGTACCGGATTTATCGGAACATGTTTCGGTTTGGGCAAGTTTTCCGCAGGTTGAAAGTCTGTTGCTTTCGGTAACGGTATAGTAAGTTGTATCGCACAAACAGGCTTTAAAGTATTTATTATCGTGAGGGCAGCTGGTTGTTTCGTCAGGGAAGGAGTTTTGAGGGCATTCCGTACGATTAAAGCCTTCGTCCCGGCATTGTAGGGAGGTGTCAATATTAGTATCGTTGTCAGAATAGTTAAGACCAAGACCATAGGCGTTTTTATCAGAGTTAACAATAGATCTGACAGCGGCGAGTTTGACGGTATTATCCGAGTTAAAAGAGGATATAGGCTTCAGCTCCATGGGTGTATGTGTGTGTGGTGTGTGTGTGTTTACCAGAGGGGTACCAGAGTAAGCCAAAGTCAGATGTTTAGCCTCGGAGACCTGAGGGTTGCCGGAGAGCAAGACGCAGGCAGAGGCCAGTAAAAAGAACTTAGTATCAGTCATGGTATCACCTCATAGTAATTAAGAACTAAAGCCTATATACTATCCATACTAAGTCTTTTTTTTTTTTTGCAACAAAAAAGTGCATCTGCCCGCACTTTTAAAAGGAGATTTCACATTTCTGTTACATTCCGGAAAACATCTCTAACTTTTGTCTGTGTTTGCCGATCATAAAAAAGGCTCTCGTTTGAGAGCCTCGGAAATCAGAAATTGTTTTTTTCAATATCTTTGAAGTATCTAACTGTGTCGGCTTTGAGTTCGTTTGTTGCATCCTCATCGCAGACGATAATACCGTGTTGGTGCATTTGCAAAATACTGACCGGCCACATATGGTTAATGCTGCCTTCAATGGCGTGGTGAATAGCTCGGGCTTTTTTCGAGCCGGTTGCCAGAATCATAACTTCTTCCGCGTCCATGATCGTGCCGATACCCACTGTCAGGGCTGTGGTCGGGACTTTGGAAACATCATTGTCAAAAAAGCGGGAGTTTACCTGAATGGTGTCGGAAGTCAGGGTTTTGACACGAGTTCTTGAGGTTAAGGACGAGCCCGGTTCGTTAAAAGCGATATGTCCGTCTTCCCCCAGTCCGCCAAGAAAGAGATGAATTCCTCCGAATGCTTTGATAGCGTTCTCGTAAAGTTCACATTCTTTCTCATAATTTTTGGTCATGCCGTTAAGAATGTGGATGTTGTTCTTTTTTATATCAATGTGTCTGAAGAAATTTTCCCACATAAAGTAATGATAGCTTTGCGGATGTTTTTCATCCAAGCCGATATATTCGTCCATATTAAATGTTACGACATTTTCAAAGGAAAGTTTGCCCGCCTGATACATTTTGATGAGTTCTTTATAAACGCCGAGCGGAGTGGAACCGGTTGGTAAACCCAAAACAAACGGTTTTTTCAGAGAGGGTTTGAAACGTTTGATTTTATAGGCGATATAATTGGCGGCCCAGAGGGAAACATTGTCGTAATCCGGTCTTATCAGCACTCTCATTTTACTTTTCCTTTTTCAAATAGTTTTCCGTTGATGATTGTATATAAGGTATTGAATTTCTTGTCAAACACGACCAAATCGGCATCGTATCCCGGTGCTATTAATCCAAGGTGCTCTTGTCTCATGATAACAGCCGGATTAGCGGCGGCCATACGGATGGCTTGTTCCAGATTAAGACCGAAGGAGACCAGATTTTTTACGCCGTCAATCATGGTCAAAGCCGAACCGGCGATGACGTCATCTGATTTTCTTAAAAAACATTTATCCAGATAAACTTCTTCGCCGTTGGCAATCAGAGGAAGGGTTTTCTGCTTGGTCGGTTTAAGCGAATCGGTTACCAGCACCAATTTATCAAGTGGTTTGCATTGCAACAGAAACTTGATGATGTTCGGGTTGATGTGAATGCCGTCGGCGATAATCTCACAGGAGAGTTCCGGATGAATAAATACGGCTCCGACAGCTCCGGGGTCGCGGTGGTGCATTCTGCTCATGGCATTGAACAAGTGGGTTACGTGCAAAATGCGAGCCTGCATGCCTTCAACCATTTGTTCGTAAGTGGCATTGGTATGTCCGGCTTGCAGGACAATTCCTTTGGAGACGCAATAAAGGGCAAGTTCCCGCATATTCTTGAGTTCAGGAGCCACGGTCATGTTGATAATGTGTCCTTCGGCGGCGTCCAGCAATTCATTCATTAAATCTATGCTGACCGGGCTGAGCGACTCCGGTGTTTGTACGCCCAGACGATCCGGAGAGATGAACGGTCCTTCCAGATGAATTCCCAGAATTTTGGCTCCTTTTTCCTGTCCCATGGCTTCAACAACAGCACGTATCCCCTTGATAAGCTGCTCTTTGGGAGCGGAATATAAGGTCGGGATAAAAGAAGTAACGCCGTATTTGGGCAGAACTTCCGACATTTTTAAGATAGATTGGGGAGAAAAATCGTCGGTTCCCCAGCCTTCAATTCCGTGAATGTGAGTATCCATAAAGCCCGGGGCGATATAAGCTCCGTCGGCGTCGATAAATTTGACGGTGTCTTTGAATTTTTTCTGAGCAAAACGGGTTTCGTTGAAAACATCAATAATCTTGTGCTGTTTAATCAATACCGCACAATTTTTCATTTCGGAATAGCCGGTCAAAACGGTGGCATTATGCAAGCAAATTTCGGAATCCATCTTTTCTCTTTCCTGTTCGAATCTAATGTTAAAATAATAGCGATTAAAAGTAAATTATTGCCTAAATTTAAAATTAGTTTATGCTGATTTTCAGATAAATTACTGAAAGGGCTTTATTGATGTTTTTTTCCGGATTTTTTGAGCCGAAACCTTTTAATGAGGGATATTTGCCCGAGGCTGACGGCCATTCTGTTTATTTTTGCGAGTATGGAAATCCGAAGGGGATACCGCTGGCAACAACTCACGGAGGACCGGGGGGCGGCGGTTGTAAACCTCGTTATCTGCAAGGCATTAATCTCAGAAAATACCGGGTTGTTATGTTCGACCAGAGAGGCTGCGGAAAGTCAACGCCGGCCGGAGAAATGAAAAACAACACCATGGAAGACACGCTGTTTGATTTGAAACGTTTGCGGGAATATCTGAATATTAAAGAAAAGGTTATTCTTAAAGGGGCTTCTTGGGCTTCCACGGTTATGCTGATGTTTGCGGAACGGTATCCGAAACTGGTTAAAAAAATGATTTTGTCGCAGGTTTTTCTGGCAGACAAGATGAATGACGATTGGATGTTAGAGCAAAGCAGTCTGTTTTATCCGGATGTGATGGAAAAAATAAAAGCAGAGGTGCACGGTTGGAAGACTGTTCCGGAAACGTATGCGGAACTCATCAATTCCGATAATGCGGAAAAACAGCAAAAGGCGGTTTCTTTGTTTGGAAATTATGAGCAGGTTTTGGGGAATTTTGACGTTAATCCGGAAGTCGGGGAGTTGAACGAAAAGTCTTTGGCTGCCAATCGTATTTATTTGAATTATTTTGCCAAGAATTTTACGCTCAAAAGTAATGAGATTATGCGGAACGTGAAGAAAATCGCAGATATTCCGGCGTTAATCGTGCATAATCGTTTGGATTTTGTCTGTCCTTTGAAAAACGCTTATGATTTACATAAGGCTTTGCCAAATTCAAAGCTGGTCATTGTGCCGGAAAAAGGGCATGGCGGAAAGCTGTTGTTTAAGACCATCAAAAAAGAAACGGAAAAGTTTTTGGCAGAGGATTAGTTATGTCTGATAAGAATTTGATTTTGAGAGAAAGTCCGTCATTGCAGGATTTTCAGGATTATGTAGCTGAGATGAAGCGGGTACGGGGATTTAATACAACCGATAAATTTTATGAGTGTTGTCTGTTGGCTGAAGAAACAGGGGAACTGATTTCCGCTGTTCGCAAAAACAGCAAGTCCGGTTCTATCGGAAGCGGTTCAAGGGTTGGAAATGTTAAGGAAGAGTTGGCCGATGTTTTTATATATGTGTTGAGTTTGGCTAATATGCATGGTATTGATTTGGAAGAAGCTTTTCGTGAAAAAGAGGAAATAAACAAGCAGCGAATCTGGAAAAGGTTGTAAAAGCGGAAATCATTTGTTGACAAAAGAACGGATAGTTATTACCAATCAGAATGATGGTTTTAATTTAATTCCGGATGTTAAATGAGACGTTTAATTATCAGTATTTTACTTACAATTTTGCTTTTGGTTTGGGGGCTCGACTTCTATTGGTGCGGTGAGCCGAAGTGTTTTGACTGGAAGGTTTTCGTAATCATTTCGTCAATCGGCTTTTTGACAATGTATAAGCTGGTGCAGTATTTGGCCAAGTTTAAAATCGTGGAGCATAATTCGCGGATTGATATTGTGTTTATTGTCTGTGTGGTTGCCTTTATGTATTTTCCGGCGTCCAAAATCAACCATGACGAAATTTCGGTGCAGGAAAACCGGGTGTTGGCAAAATATGTTCCTCTGACCGAAAACGGAAAAATCAATTATAATTACGGGCGGGATTTTGAGGCTTGGTTTAATGACCGATTTAATCAGCGGAAGTTTTTTATCGACGTTCATTCCGCCCTCAGTCGTTTTATTGATAAAAAACTCAAGAATGAAAAAGCCATGGCCGGAAAAGACAACTGGCTGTTTACCAAACGTTGGAACTCGGTTGAAATGTTCCAAAACAAAGAACTCTTCTCTGATGAGGATTTGCAGGAAATTAAAGAAAAGCTGGAAGGGATGAAGAAGTGGGCTGCTAAGTACGGAATTAAATTTTATGTCTTTTTAATTCCGGATAAAGAGCGGATTTATCCGGAATATTATCCGAAGGAATTCAAAAAAGTACGTGAAGAATCTAAGATTAATCAGCTTTATGATTTTATTCGGACGCAGACAAGTGTTCCTGTTGTGTATCCGTATGAGGCTTTGATGGCGGCGAAACCGAATCATATTCTTTATTATAAAACCGGAACGCATTGGAATCACCGCGGAGCTTATGTGGCTTATCAGGAAATGATGAAAATGCTCAAAAAGGATTTTCCGTCCCTTTATGTGATGAAAGAAAGCGACTTTAATATTCAGCCGAAACTGGAGGCAGATGTGGACATCGCTTCGGCATTGGGAATTGATGCTTACAGCGTTTTTCCGAAAGAAGATTTGACTTATGAGGTGTTTGAGGTAAAAAATCCGAAAACCGTCAGCGGGCATGAGTGGGTAAACAAAAAGAAAAAAATTGAAACCTATGATTATGTCAACAGGGAAGGCGGGCGGAAGCCTCGGGCTGTTTTTTACGGCGACAGCATGTTTCTTCGGATGAACTGGTATACGGCGGAAAGCTTTGCCAAAATGCAGCATATTTATACCGGTTACGGGCGGAATTTTGACGTTGCCTATATGGCCGAAGATATCAAAAAGCAAAAACCGGATATTTTCGTGATTGAAACCGGAGAGCGGTTTTTAGAGCGTTTGCAAAAATTGGAAGTTCCGGAGGATTAGTCTTATGTTATTCAGTTCCATGACATTTTTGTTTGTGTTTATGCCTCTGGTTTTGACGGCGTATATTTTATCTAAGAAAGAAATCCGCAATTATATTCTGCTGGCGGCGAGTATTATTTTTTATGCTTGGGGAGAGCCTCGGTATTTGGCGATAATGATTATTACCATTATTACCAATTATGTCGGAGCCCTGTTGCTGGACAGGTATGAAAATCCCCTGAAACGGAAGTCGGCGTTGTTTGCCACTTTGGCTGTGGATTTGGGCTTTTTGGTTTATTTCAAATATTTCAATTTTATTATTGATAATATCAACTGGTATTGGGCGACGGATTTTGAGTTTATTGACGTGATTATGCCGATTGGTATTTCATTTTATACGTTTCAGGCAATTTCTTATTTGTTGGATGTGTATCGCAAAGAGGAAAAAGCCCAGAGGGATATTTATAAACTAGCGTTGTATATTGTGTTGTTTCCGCAGTTGGTGGCCGGGCCGATTGTCAAATATCATGATGTTTGCGAGCAGATTGACGAACGTTCGGTCGAATTTAAGTATGTGATTATCGGTTTTAAGCGTTTTATTATGGGACTGGCAAAAAAAGTGTTGATTGCCAATACGTTGGCAGCGGTTGTCGATAAGATATTCGCTCAATCTCCCGATCAGCTCAGCTGGGGAATGTCTTGGCTGGGGGCAACGGCTTATGCCATGCAGTTGTATAATGATTTCAGCGGTTATTCCGATATGGCCATCGGTTTGGGGTTGATGTTCGGATTTAAGTTTTTGGAGAACTTTAATTATCCCTATATCTCTAAATCGGTTACGGAATTTTGGCGGCGGTGGCATATTTCCCTGTCCACATGGTTTAAGCAGTATCTTTATATTCCTTTGGGCGGAAACCGAATCAGCCCGGTTCGGACCTATGTAAACCTGTTTTTGGTTTTTGTCATTACGGGTGTTTGGCACGGAGCCAGCTGGAGTTTTGTGGTTTGGGGCATTTGGAATGGCATATTTATTGTTTGGGAGCGTTTTTCCGGCTGGAACAAAGACAGCAACGACAAATTTTCGTTAGCTTTTGCCCGCCATGTCTATGCATTGCTGATTATCCTTTTAGGTTTGATTATTTTCCGTTCTGATACTTTAGGGTATTCTTGGGAGTATATCAAAGTGATGCTGAAGATAAAGAATAATTCGGGTATTCCGGAATTTGACTATGGACTGAATTATAAGTTTGCGATTGCTTTTGTCAGCGGTTTGGTCTTGTCTCTGCCTTTGTTTAAGAATATTTTATATGTGAAATATGAACATAAAGTTTTGCGTACGGTGATTAATATCTGGCTCTTTATGTTGTTCTTCCTTTCGACAACGGCGTTGGCGTCATCGACGTATAATCCGTTTATTTATTTCCGTTTTTAAAAGCTTTTTATAGCATATCTAACGTTATTTAGCGGAGAGAAAAATTCATGTACTTTTTATTTCCTGCCAAGCTTCGCGGAACCAAGGGTGCAGAGAAGACGGTGTGTTTCTTTCATTGTCAAGATTACTGAAGTGACATTTGATTGCTTCATCAAGGGATGTTTCAAGGCATTTTAAGATTTCCGGCATATAAGTCGATGTTTGAAGGGAATCCATAGACATTTTGTCAGCCAGAAAAATAATTTTATCCAGTTGGGAAGCTTTTTTTCGCAGTGTGGTATGAAAATTGATGGCGTTCAGGACTTCTTTATCGGTAATGTTAAAGCTTTCAACCGCGATAATTCGGGATAAGCGTTGATTTAACAAAAACGGAGAATGATATTCCGTTTCATAAATAGCTAAGTCGTAATCTTTGGCAAAATCTATGTAATTTTCTTCCGAAAGCAGGTCGGCGATATTGTGCAGCAAGGCAGCATCGGAAGCTTGGTGTTCATCCAGTCCGAATTTTTTGGCCAAGGCAACAGCGTGGAATCTGGTTTGAAGGGCGTGGGCAAGGCTTTTTTCTTTGTGAGCCGAGCGAAAGTTGATTTTAACATTTTCTTCCAAAGATAATGCTGGAGAATAAGCAATTTCGGCATCAGTCATCGGCACCTCTTTTTCTTATTAACTGTTCTATATATAATTGATTTTTTGAAAATTGCCAGCAAAAAATAATATATAGGAAAATTCGGCGGTTATTGTTGAGAAAATGGTTTATTCGTTGAGTTATAAGATAAAGTGTGTTACGCTGACAAAACACAGCTCTCAATCAAATAAAGTTTGGCTTATGGAAAAGAGTAATTTTGATTTTTGTGATAATTTGAAAAAGAAACTGGCGGACAGTCTGATGACTGATCAGAATAAAGTCGTGGTTAAAATCCATGGTGGTTTGGGGCGGCAGATGTTCCAATATGCTTGTGCCAGAGCTTATGCCTTGAGGCATGCAAAAAAATTGTTTTTAGATATTTCTTCCGGGGTTCCGTGGAGCAAAAGCAAGCGTCCGTATCAGCTGGATGTTTTTAATATCAATGCGGAGATACTTTCGGAAGAAGAGGTCAAACAATGGCATGCGAAATTACGTTTTCCGAGGTTTTTGAGAAAACTTCTGGGTTTTAAAATTTATGAAGAGAATCCGCAGAAGTTTCGTTATAATTCCAAAGTCGCCGGTAACGGAAATTATCGTTATCTGAGCGGACGGTTTGCCAGCGACCGTTATTTTGAAGGGTTTGAAGACGAGATTTGTCATGATTTTGATTTTCGGATAGCTCCGTCTCCGGCCAATCAAAAACTGATTGATAAAATTACGTCAGAAAATTCGGTGGGTATTCACGTTCGCTGCAAGCCTTATGCTTATACCAAAAATTTCAGCGAAATGCGAGGCATGTGCTCTTTTGATTATTATATGTCGGCAATCAATTATATTATCCGTCGGGTTGAAAAACCGGTGTTTTATATATTTTCGGATAATCCGCAGTGGGTGAAGGAGAATTTCAAAATTTCGTATCCGATAACGATTGTAACCTTGAATGAAGATAAAAACTGTTTTGATGATTTGCGTCTAATGAGTTTGTGCAAGCATAACATTATGGCCAACAGTTTCTTTTCGTGGTGGGCATCATGGCTTAACAAAAACAGGCATAAAATTATCATTGCTCCGGAAAAATGGTTTCATACCAAAGATTTGGATGTGACCGACCTGATACCGGAAAATTGGATAAAAATGTAAACTTTCTTTCCCATATTAAATTTAGACAAAAAATATCCTCAACCCCAATAATGTTTTGACATATTTTTCCAACTAAGGCTATTATGTAGTCGGTTTAGTTATATTCTTCGGAAAAAACGTGTCGGAAAAAAAGAACATAAAAATTTTATATGATGTCGAGCAGCTTATGAAAGAAGCGGTTTCCGCAAGGAGCGGCATTTTCAGAGTGGCTGATGAATTGTTTAAATATCTTGTTTCAGCCGCCAACGTGGATTTGTATTTAGCCGTTACGGAGAATAAAGGTAATCTGCCGATGTATCTCAAAAGTATCGGCAGGGAGGATTTGCTTGATAAGACGGTTGTTTTGCCGGCGGCAAAGGTTATGACCAAAAATAAGAATATGCTTCAGACATTGAGAAGCAAGGTTTGGGCATTTTTTCTGAAATCGTCGTATCAAAAGAAATTATCCGGTTTCGATTGGTATTTTTCGCCGTTTTCTCCTGTTTCTCCGCTGATTTATCAGCACAAAATCAAAACGGCGGTTATGGTTCATGATATTATACCGATTGTGCGTCCTGATTTGGCGGATAAAGGGTCTAAATTTGTAAAAAAGTATAAAAACTGGATGTCTTCGTTGAAAGCTGATTTGATTGTTTTTAATTCGGTTTCTTCGCAGAAGGATTTTCTGAACTTCAGAAAAGATGTTCTCCCTTATAAAACGTTGGTGGCATATTTAGGAGCCGATGAGCGTTTTGTTCCGGTTGACGGAGAGAAAAAGCCTGCCGTCGTTTTGCAGAAATATTCCGTTGCAGGAAAGCGTTATATTCTGTCCTTGGCTGATCGGAACAAAAGAAAGAACTTTCCGCATTTGATAGCTTCTTTTGTTAAGTTTCTTGAGAAAACGGGAAATGAAGATGTTTGTCTGGTGTTGGCCGGACCGCGTCGGAAAGGCGGTGTGGAGCTGGATGGCGTGATTTCCGGTTATGAAAAATACCGCGGCAGAATAGTGAATGCAGGTTTTGTGGAAGAGGGCGATTTGGCTTCCTTATACGGCAATGCCGAGTTTTTTGTTTATCCTTCTTTGTATGAAGGTTTTGGGCTGCCGGTGCTCGAGGCGATGAAATGCGGGGTTCCGGTTATCTGCGGGAATAATTCCTCTTTGCCGGAAGTGGCCGGAGATGCGGTTTTGTATGTCAGCGGAACGGACGAAGAAGAAACGGCAGAGGTGATGGTTCGTTTATTTAATGATAAACATCTTCAAAATTCTTTGATCAAAAAAGGGTTGGAACGGGGAGCCGGATTTTCGTGGAAAAGAACGGGAGAAACGGTTTTCAGTGCTTTTCAATCTTTCGGAAACTGAGAATATATGTGGGTATCGTGCTAAAGAATGTTGTTTTCCGCGGGGTAACGTGTAACATGGGTGTTATTACGAAATAATTCAAAGGAATACCTATGAAAGGCATAATTTTAGCGGGAGGCAGCGGTTCACGGCTGTATCCTTTAACAAAAATCACCAGTAAACAGCTTCTGCCGGTGTATGACAAGCCGATGATTTATTATCCGTTGTCAACGCTGATGTTGTTTGGTATTAAAGACATTCTCATTATTTCCACGCCGCAAGACACGCCGAATATCGAAAAGCTTTTCGGTAACGGGCATAATCTGGGGCTGGATATCTCCTATAAAGTTCAGGAAGAACCGAAGGGGATTGCTCAGGCGTTTACCTTGGGGGCGGATTTTATCGGCTCTGAGGATGTTTGCCTGATTTTGGGGGATAATATTTTCTATATGGGAGAGCAGTTAAAGCTTTTTCGCGAGGAAATCTCAAAAAATACGGGAGGAACGGTTTTCGGATATCATGTGTCTGATCCGGAACGTTTCGGTGTGGTTGAGTTTGATAAAAACCACAAAGCGGTTTCTATTGAAGAAAAGCCTAAACAGCCGAAATCCAACTATGCGGTGGTCGGGTTGTATTTTTATACCTCCGATGTGGTGGAAAAAGCCCGTAAGCTGAAACCTTCCGCCCGCGGAGAGTTGGAAATTACCGATTTGAACAAAGAATATCTGGCTGAGGGACGGCTTAACGTTGTTACCATGAAACGGGGCAACGCCTGGCTGGATGCCGGAACGCCGCAGTCTTTGCTGGATGCTTCCAATTTTATCGGCATTATTGAAAAAAGGCAGGATTTGAAAATCGCCTGTATTGAGGAAATCGCCTATAAACGCGGATTTATCAATGATGAACAGATGCAGGGCATTATCGCGTCTCTGAAAGACGGAACGGATTACAAAGCTTATTTGCAAAGAGTTTATGAGGACAGCCATGAAGATTATTAATACGGATATTGAAGGTGTATATATCATTGAACCGCAGCTTTTTGAAGATTCCAGAGGTTATTTTTTTGAAAGCTATAACAAGGCAAAAATGGATGAAGCCGGATTAAAGTATGATTTTATTCAGGATAACCAGTCAAAGTCTTGTTTCGGGACTATTCGCGGTGTTCATTTTCAGAAAGGGGAATTTGCCCAAGCGAAACTGGTTCGTGTTCTGGAAGGGACGGTTTTGGATGTGGCCGTGGATTTGCGGAAAGGTTCCAAAACTTTCGGACGTCATGTAGCGGTCGAACTTTCTGCCGAAAATAATCGTCAGTTAATGATTCCGAGAGGCTTCGGGCATGGTTTTTCGGTTTTGACGCCGACGGCGGTTTTTGCCTATAAGTGTGATAATGTTTACAATAAAGCCAGCGAAGGCGGCGTGCGTTTTGATGATCCGGATTTGAATATTGACTGGAAGGTTAAACCGGAAGAGGCTGTTTTATCTGAAAAAGACAAGCTTCTGCCATTGTTGAAGGATATTGAATGTTTTTAGTTACGGGAGCCAACGGGCAGCTCGGAAACGAACTCCGGTTAAGACTTGGGGAACAAGCCCGATATGTTGACAGAGATGAGCTGGATATTACGGATGCGGAAGCCGTACAGGCTTTTGTAAAAGGAAAGAATTTCGACGCTATTGTTAATTGTGCGGCTTATACGGCGGTTGACAAAGCCGAAGGCGATGTTGAAACGGCAGAAAAAATTAATGTCCAAGGTCCGGCCAATTTGGCAAAAACAGGTATTCCTTTAATACATGTTTCCACGGATTATGTTTTTGACGGGACGGCTTGCGTGCCATATACCGAAGATGTTCAGCCAAATCCAAACTCTGTTTACGGACGGACAAAGCTGGCAGGGGAGCAGGTTGTTGCTAAATATTCCCAAGCAGCGGTCATTGTTCGGACGGCGTGGTTGTATTCCTGTTTCGGAAATAATTTTGTTAAGACCATGCGGCGTTTGGGAGCGGAAAGAGAAAGCCTTAATGTGGTTTTTGACCAAGCGGGAACACCGACATATGCCGGAGATTTGGCGGCGGCAATTGTTGAAATTCTCGGAAAAATGCCGCAACAGGGATGTGAGGTTTATCACTTTTCCAACGAGGGTGTTTGTTCTTGGTATGATTTTGCTTTGGAGATTATGAAACTTTCAGGGTTAAAATGCAAAGTTTTTCCGATTGAAAGCAAAGATTATCCGACGCCGGCCAAGCGTCCGTCTTATTCGGTTTTGAACAAGGGTAAAATCAAAAAAGATTTTGGCGTTGCCATCAGGCATTGGTCTGAGGCTTTGGCGGAATGTATTGAAAAGATGAAAGCGGAGAATTAAAATGAAGTCAATTTTGGTTACCGGGGGAGCCGGTTTTATCGGGGCAAATTTTGTGCCTTATTTTGCAAAAAAGTATCCTGAATATAAAGTTATCAATTTGGATAAACTGACGTATGCCGGAAATCTTGATAATCTGAAAGATTGCGACGGGCAGGATAATTATTGTTTTGTTCAAGGCGATATTTGTGATGCCGCTTTAATCGAAAAACTTTTTAATGAGCATGATATTCGCGGAGTGGTTCATTTTGCGGCGGAAAGTCATGTTGATAATTCGATTACGGGGCCGAGAGCGTTTGTTGAAACGAATCTACTCGGAACGTTTACGCTTTTGGATGCGGCTCGTAAATATTGGATGAAGGCTCCGTATGAATATAAAGAAGGTTATGAGAATTGCCGTTTTCATCATATTTCCACCGATGAGGTTTACGGGGCTTTGGGTGAAACGGGTTTCTTTACGGAAACAACCCCTTATGACCCGAGTTCTCCTTATTCGGCTTCCAAGGCCGGTTCGGATATGTTGGTGAGAGCATATCACCGGACATACGGGATGAATGTTACGGTTTCCAACTGTTCTAACAATTACGGGCCGAAGCAACATCCGGAAAAGTTGATTCCGAAAATTATTTCCAATGCTTTGAGCGGTAAGAACATTCCGATTTACGGCGATGGTAAAAATGTTCGCGATTGGCTGTATGTTCTTGACCACTGCAAGGCTATCGACTTGATTTTTCATAAAGGAAAAAGCGGGGAGACATATAACATCGGCGGACATAACGAAAAGAACAATCTGGAGATTGTCGATGCGATTTGCTCCATTCTGGATGAGAAAATGCCGGCTGCGGACGGGAAATCTTACAAAGATTTGATTGTTTTTGTGAAAGACCGTCCGGGGCATGATCGGCGTTATGCGATTGATGCAGAAAAGCTGACGACACGGTTGGGGTGGAAAGCGGATGAGAATTTTGCTTCCGGTATTGTTAAGACTGTGGATTGGTATTTGCAAAATATGAAGAAATAACCAAAAAGCCTCTCTTCCGAGAGGCTTTTTGGTTAATCAATCAGTTCAATTTGAATTTTCTTTTTGAAGAATTTGGTAAAACGGGTCAGATAGGCAAGGGCGAAAGTCGTACCGTTTTCAACCTCAATCCAGCGGTCGGACTGAAAGTCAAGAATGTCGCACAGTTCGGCAACGGAATAATTGTTATCGGTTCGGATTTGTTCAATTTGCCGACCAAGCAAAATGGTTGTTTCCGGATTGCGTTCGGCAAAGTTTGTGTTAAACGGACGGTTTTTTCTTTTACTCATTTTCAAACTCCTTAATTTGTTTATATAAAACAAAACCGCCTCAGAAATCCTAAGGCGGTGGAGCTCAAAAACTGTCATAGCACAGTCAGCCTTATTCGTCTGCAAAGCAGCTTATATCGACTTACTCCACCTGCTGGTGGATTGCTACGAAGATGTTTTTGAGACACCGCAGTTCACCTCTGAACTGCAGAAGAATGATAGCGGAAACAGGTTAATTTGCAATTAAAAAAAAGCTCCTAAAAAAGGAGCTTTTCGAAAAGTTAGATATTATCGCCCGGTTTGGCACGTTTTCTCAAAATCGGGTCGAGAATACGTTTTCTCAAACGAAGTGACTTTGGCGTAACTTCCAGAAGTTCGTCTTCCTGAATGTAAGATAAACCTTGTTCCAAAGTCAGCTTGCGAGGCGGAATCAGGTCAATAGCTTCATCTTTTCCGGCAGCACGGATGTTGGTGAGCTGTTTGGATTTTGTCGGGTTAACCTCTAAGTCGTTAGACTTGGTGTGTTCGCCGATAATCATGCCGACATAAACCGGAGAGTTGGCGTCAATAAACATCGGACCGCGGTCTTGCAGTTTCCACAAAGAATAAGCAATGGCCGTTCCGGCTTCGGATGAAATCAGTACACCGTTGCGACGGCTGTCGATTTCGCCTTTGTATGGTTCATAGGCTTTGAACAAACGGTTCATAACGCCGGTACCTCTGGTGTCGGTCAAGAATTCGGAGTGGTAACCGATTAAGCCGCGGGAAGGAGCGTTGAAAATCAAACGGACTTTGTTGCCGATTTGAGAAGGAATCATCTCAATCAATTCAGCACGTTTCTGTCCCAATTTTTCAACAACGGTACCGGAAAATTCTTCGTCAACATCTATGACGACTTCTTCGATAGGTTCCAAAAGCTGTCCGTTTTCATCTTTTTTCATCAAAACTTTTGGACGGGAAATGGAAAGCTCAAAGCCTTCGCGACGCATGGTCTCAATCAATACGCCCAATTGCAGTTCGCCTCGTCCGGCAACTTCAAAGGAATCAGTGGTATCTGTGCGGGAGATTTTGAGGGCGATGTTGCCTTCGGCTTCTTTGCACAGTCTGTCCCAGATCATACGGGAGGTTACTTTGTCTCCTTCTCTTCCGGCCAGCGGAGAATCGTTGATGGAGAAGGTCATGGCCAATGTCGGAGGATCAATCGGTTGAGCATGGATGGAATCGTTTACTTCCAAGGCACAAATTGTGTCGGCAACCGTTCCTTTAACAACACCGGCCACAGCGATAATGTCGCCGGCATGAGCTTCTTCCAAAGCAACACGGTTTAAGCCCTGATAGGCTAAAATTTTGCTGATTCTGACTCTTTCAAGTTCTTTGTTTTCGCCATTCAAAACCTTAACCGTATCATTAACATGTAAGGTACCGGACTGTACTTTTCCGGTTAGCAGTCGGCCGATAAATTTATCGGCTTCCAATGTGGTGGCTAACATAGAGAAAGGTTCGTTCGGTTGGCAGTTTGGTTCCGGAACATAAGAGAGAATCAGCTCAAACAAAGGAGTTAAATCTTTTTTCTCATCACCCATTTCCTTAACAGCCCAGCCGTTGCGTCCGGAAGCATACAGTACAGGGAAGTCTAACTGTTCGTCAGTGGCGTTCAGGCTGACGAACAAGTCAAAAATTTCGTTTAACACTTCATCAACGCGGGCGTCGGCTTTGTCAGCCTTATTAATAACAACAATAGGTTTTAAGCCTACTTTAAGAGCTTTCCCCAACACAAATTTGGTTTGCGGCATAGGTCCTTCTGAGGAGTCAACCAACAAAACAACGCCGTCAACCATGGACAAGATACGTTCTACTTCACCGCCAAAGTCAGCGTGTCCCGGTGTGTCTACAATATTAATATGTGTTCCGTTCCAATCTACGGAAGTGCATTTGGAAAGAATCGTAATTCCTCTTTCTCTTTCCAGATCATTACTGTCCATAACGCAGGTTTCTACTTTTTGATTTTCTCTGAAAGTGCCGCTTTGTTTTAACAATCCATCCACCAATGTTGTTTTACCGTGGTCAACGTGGGCTATGATGGCAATATTTCTCATACTCATTTGTTTATTCCCTAAATACTTGTCATGTCATGAGTTTGGTTCCTCGCGTACGCTTATCTGTACGCGTCGTCGCCGAACTCATTTCCAGCACAAGCATTTATGGAATAAATACCGTGCCGGACTAGAACTTGTCGTGTCATGAGTTTGGGTCCATTTTGTACGTGAGGAACCAAACTTATGCTTAACAGCCGTTTTATTGCAGGGTTTTTATTGTTTTCTTATCAGTTATTATCTGCAATTTAAAAATTCACCTTAACATACCAATTTGATTTTAAATTACAAGAAATAACTATATTTTTTTAATTTTTAGTTGATTTTGTCTAAAAAATGATTTAGATTAAGGAAAATAAATTATAAAACTATGTTGAAAATTCTGGAAATTATAGTGTTTGCCGCTCTTTGTCTGGGATGGGGAGTTTGTGCTTTTGGGTGTCTGGTTTGTATTATGCAGTTTTACATTCAGATAGTGGTTCAATGCCAATCTGTTCGTCGGAAAACTGACTGGGCTGTTGAGCTTATCCAGACGTTGTTTATGATCGGAATTCTGATTTGCTCATTTTTTTTGGCAGTTTGGGATTGGAGTTTTATTTCATGGTCTCTGAGCCCTTGGGTAAAATGGCTGCTTGTTCTATTTGCACCACACTTATGGTGTATTTTTTGCGATGCCGTTATTTTAGCTTATCTTATTGACTGGAAAAAACTTTTCAAAGTAATCTTCACATTAAAACTAAAAGCTTTATGAGTACACTTGTACAGGGGCAGGCAGCTCTTCTCATCGCCATGGCGGTGGTTTCGGCAGGTTATTTCTGCTGGACGTTGATCAGGTATCTTGTTCTTCGGAAGTCTTTTTTGACGCATGAAGAAATTATTCCTTCTAAGGAAGCCTCTTTCTGGATTCGAATGGTGTTTGCGGTTTTGGCAATAGCCTTTATCGCAGTCAATTGGTCCGATGAAGATTGGGGCGGGCGGATAATCTACTGCTTCTTTGCCATCGGTTTTTATGCCGAAGGAATTCATGTTATCCATGGATTGGTTATTATCCTGTTAGGAATACTGAGAGGTGTGGTAAATATGTTTGTCAGTCTTTGTAAAGACTTTTTCCGTATTTACCGATTGATATGTAAGTTATTCGTTCATAAGTGCGATAAAGAGTGAGTTCGCGGAGGAGTTTTGGTGAGGAATTCTTATCAAAACTCTTCTTTTTTGACTTAAGAAGGCGGTCGGTTGACCGCCTTTAACATTATTAAATGGTTTTTCCGTATTTTCTCAATTGGTTACGGACAAATCCTCTTAAAGAGACTTCCGGCCGGGCTCCGTAATGACTGATGATTTCAGCTGCGGCGATACTGCCGATCATCGCACAGGTTCCCAAGCTTCGGTCTGTCGTATAACCGAATAAGAAACCTGCCGCATATAAATCTCCGGCTCCTGTGGTGTCGACAACATCTTCAACTTTTTCTGCTTCAACAAAGATTTTAACCCTTCCGTTAACAACGACCGAACCCTGAATATTTCTGGTAATGGCGGCTATTTCTACATCATGTTTAATTAAATCAAGTGTTTTATACAGGTCTTCTTCCTGAAACAAAGCTTTAATTTCGTCTTCATTGCAAAACAGAATATCTACATATTTTTTGATTAGTTTGATAAATTCCATCCGATGCCTTTCAACACAGAGTTTATCTGAAAGGGAAAAGGCGATTTTGCGATGGTGTTTTTGTGCCAGTTTGCAGGCTTTAAGCATGGCTCTTTGGGCACTGAAGTCATCCCACAGATAACCTTCAATGTAGATGATTTTCCCTGAACGAATGGTGTCTTCGTCAATATCTTTGGCTGAGAGTTTTTTTGCGGCTCCGAGGTAAGTAAACATGGAACGTTCGGCATCCGGTGTTACCAAAACAATGCTTCGTCCGGTCGATGGGCCCTGATTGAGCGGTTGGGTAAAGAAATCTACTCCGGAAGCTCCGATACTGCGTTTGAATTCTTGTCCGAGTTCGTCATCATGGACTTTTCCGATGAAGGCACAGGAGACTCCGAAAGAAGATAATCCGGCTACGGTATTTGCGGAAGAACCGCCGGAGACTTCTCTTTCCGGAATAATATCACTGTAGATTTTTCCGGCATCAGCGGCTTCAACAAGGGTCATGGCTCCTTTCGCCAGTTTACGTTCCGAGATAAAGCCTTCCCCTACTTTTGCCAGTACGTCAACGATGGCGTTTCCTATTCCTACAACGTCATATACGGTTGAATCTTTATTTATCATTTTCATTACCTTAAAATTTAAATTTCAAACTTGTTTCAGAAATAGTTTAATTTGTGCGATTTTGCAACATAAAAAAGCCTCTCCGAAGAGAGGCTTAACGGAAAACGGGTTTCCGAATTATCAGAGTTTGCTGTATTCTTCAAGCAGTTGAGCCATCTGTTGTTGAAGTTCAGCGGCTTTTTGAGCGGCGATTTGGGCAAAATCTTCTTTGTGAGAGGCATAGATAATGCCTCGGGAAGAGTTGACCAGAAGACCGCAGTTTTCAGTCATGCCGTACAGGGCAACATCAGCCAGGCTGCCGCCCTGAGCTCCGACGCCGGGAACGAGAAGGAAGTGTTTGGGGATAATTTGTCTTATCTCTTGAAGCATGCAAGCTTGCGTTGCTCCGACGACGAACATGGTGTTCTCTTGAGTTCCCCAGGCGGCAGCCGTTCGCAAAACATGGTGGAAAATCGGTTCATTCTGCTCATCTGTCAGGAATTGGAAGTCATGACTGCCCGGATTGGAGGTCAGGGCAAGGATGATGGTCCATTTTCCTTCGTGGTTGAGGAACGGTGAAACGCTGTCTTGTCCCATGTAGGGGGCGACGGTTACCGCGTCGGCATTGAGATTATCGAAGAAAGTGTGAGCATATCTTTCCGATGTGTTCCCTATGTCGCCGCGTTTGGCGTCAGCGATGATGAAGATGTCGGGATGTTTCTCCTTGATATATTCGATTGTCTGTCGCAGAACGTTCCAACCTTCCATGCCTTCACTTTCATAGAACGCGACATTGGGTTTGTAAGCGACAGTGTAGGGAGCCGCAGCGTCGATGATGGCCTTGTTGAAGGTCAGCATTGCGTCTGCTCGATTCAGTTTCTGAAGATGAGCCGGGATTTTGTTGAAGTCCGTATCCAGTCCGACACACAAGAAAGATCGCTTCTTTGCAATCTGATTCACTAATTCTGAATAATTCATACGCAGAAAAATTTTAAGTTTGACATAATGTTTATAAAACGGGTGCAGTATATCGACAAAAAAATATTTTTCAAGCTTTTATTGACAAAAAAAAGAGCCTGATGTATTTTATGGCAAGTTTTTTAGTTTTTGTGTATAATTTAATTTTCTAAGTATTATGAAACAGATTGCAGATCAGCTGTTGGCTATCAATGCCGTGAAGCTTCAGCCAAACGAGCCTTTTACTTGGGCCTCAGGCTGGAAAAGTCCCATCTATTGCGATAATCGCAAAGCTCTTTCCGATCCTGACGTTCGTTTCCTTATCTCGGAGACTTTGACCCGTCTGGTAATCAGTAAGTTCAACGGGGCTGATTGTATCGTCGGAGTTGCCACCGGTGCAATTGCCTGGGGTGCCATCGTCGCTGATAATCTCGACAAAGCATATGTTCGCTCCTCGGCAAAAGACCATGGCCTTCAAAACAAGATTGAAGGTGTGGTGAAACCCGGTGATAAGGTTGTCGTTGTCGAGGATCTCATCTCTACCGGAGGTTCTTCTCTTGCGGCTGTTCAGGCTCTTAGAGATGCCGGTGCCGAAGTTCTCGGGATGGTGGCTATTTTCAGCTATCAGTTTCCAAAGGCACAAGAGGCTTTTATTGCTGCCGGATGTGATCTTTATGCTGCCAGTGGCTATACGGAATTGGTTGATGTGGCTGCCGCTCAGGGGTTGTTCGGCGAAACAGAAAAAGAATTGCTTGCGGAATGGCGTAAATCACCGGATACCTGGGTAAATGATTTATCGCTTCTTAGTAAAAGAAAAGGGGACGCTTTCAAGTGAAAGCCTCCCCTTTTTTGTAATCTGAAAAAAGGATTAATCGTTGGCGTTTGGCCATTCTTTTGCTTTTTCAGCATTGATTTCAATCCATTTTTCTTCGGCATCGCTGTCAGAAGAAATAGCTTCCTGAGGGCATTCGGAAATGCAAACACCGCAGTCAATGCAAGTATCCGGATCAACAACCAGATAAGCATCGCCTTCATGGAAAGCGTCTACAGGGCAAACGTCTGCACAAGATTTACATTTAACGCAAAGGTCGCCATTAACAACAGAAACCATATTTTATCTCCCAATTGGTTAGTTAAATTTCAATCCCCAATCTAACGAGATTATTTATAAAATCAAGTATTTTGTTTTTAAATGTTGCGATTTGTGATTTTGCTTCCCATATAAGTAGTAATAAAAATTTATCAGGAGCGAAAAATGACAGATAAAATGAATTTTCAGGCCGATGTGAGCAAAATGTTGGATATTGTGGTTAACTCCCTTTATTCCGAAAAGCAGATTTTTTTGCGGGAGCTGATTTCCAATGCCTCCGATGCTTGTGATAAGCTCAAATATATGGCTCTGACTCATCCAGATATTACCAAGCAGTCCGGGGAGTTGAAAATTACGGTTACTCCGAATGCCGAAGCTAATACGCTGACGATTGCCGACAATGGTATCGGAATGAATCGGGAAGATTTAATCAACCATTTGGGAACAATTGCCAAGTCGGGAACGGCAGAATTTGTTAAAAATGTTAAAGAGAACGGGTCGGCGGTTGATTTAATCGGTCAGTTCGGGGTTGGTTTTTATTCCGCCTTTATGGTAGCGGACAAAGTGGAAATTCTGACCAGAAGAGCCGGAGAAGATAAGGCTTACAGCTGGACTTCAAACGGAATAGACGGTTTTGAAATTACCGAAGCTGAAAAAGCTGTTAACGGTACCAGTATTACGCTGTTTTTGAAAGAAGATCAAAAGAATTTTACGGATACGATTTATTTGCGGCAGATTATTCGGACTTATTCCGACCATATTGATTATCCGATTGTATTGGACTTGGGAAAAGCCGGGGAAGAAACCGTTAATACGGCTTCGGCTTTATGGGCAAAACATAAATCGGAAATTACTCAAGAGCAATATAAAGAATTTTATCATCATATTTCCAAGAATTTTGACGAACCGTGGATGACGTTGCATTTTAAAGCAGAGGGTAATATTGAATATACCGGTTTGCTTTATATTCCGACGGTTACGCCGTATGATTTGTTTCAGCCTGACCGGAAACAGGGATTGAAGTTGTATGTAAACAGAGTGTTTATTTCCGATAAGGTTGAGGAGCTGCTGCCGGCGTATCTGCGTTTTGTTAAAGGAGTTGTCGACAGTTCGGATCTGCCTTTGAATATTTCCCGCGAAATGCTGCAACAAAGTTCGCTGATTGCAAAAATCCGGCAGGGAACGGTTTCAAGAATTTTGAAAGAACTCAAAAAACGCTCCAAAGATTATGATGATTATATCAAGTTTTGGAATGCGTTCGGCATCGCTTTTAAAGAAGGGCTTTATGAAGATTTTTCGAATCGGGAGGAAATAGCCGAGTTGTCCCGTTTTGCCTCGACGGCGTCGGCTGACAAACTGACATCTTTAGACGAGTATATTTCCAGAATGCAGTCGGAGCAGAAAGCGATTTATTACATTACCGGCGATGATGTGAAAACTTTGGTTAACAATCCGCAGTTGGAAGCATTTAAAGCCAAGAATATTGAAGTGTTGTTGCTGACGGATCCGATTGACGAGTTCTGGACTCAGACTTTGACGAGCTATAAGACTTTTGCCATTAAGCATATTTCTCAGGCAGGCATAGATCTGTCGTTGAAACGGGATGAAACCAAAGCCGATGAGGGAAGTTTGAAAAAGCTGACAGATATGATGACAGAGCTTTTCAAAGATGAGGTAGCAAAAGTAACAACGACGGATAAGCTGACCAAATCACCTGCAAGTTTGACGGTTGAAAACGGGCAAATGAGTATCCATTTGGAACGTTTGATGAGAAATCATCAGCAACAGACAGCTTTTGCAAGTTCTCGTATTTTAGAAATCAACCCGTATCATCCGCTTATTATTAAAATGGCGGACAGTATGGATGATAAAGAGAAGAAACAGGAAATTAAGGATATTTCCCGTATTCTTTTGGATCAGGCAAAAATTGCGGAAGGAGAAGCGATTACCGACTCTTCCTTCTTTTCAGAGAAACTCAGCGAATATATTCTCAAAGCCATGTAATCAAAAGCCCCTCGGACAGAGGGGTTTTTTATGACGTTTATTAAATATTAACAAGAATCAGTTAAATTCGCAA
This sequence comes from Alphaproteobacteria bacterium, assembly GCA_048463395.1. Lineage (GTDB taxonomy): Bacteria > Pseudomonadota > Alphaproteobacteria > RF32 > CAG-239 > JAGAJR01. The sequence goes on from DBFWPL010000002.1 coordinate 60,663, forward strand.
AAAAAGGAGAACTGGCCATGATTTATGCTCTATACGGTTTGATTTTCGGTTTGTTGATTCCGTATATCAGCCGGCGTTTTGAAAAGTTTATGCCGGCAACGCCTGCTTACGGTTTGTACAGAATTGTTCGTTCGGGGAAAAAAGTGTCGGCGGATAAAAGAAAAAAGAATCCGAAATATGTGCGGCTGATGAAGGCTTATCGTTTACGCAGCCTTATGTACGGGTTGTTTGTCGGAGTATTGTCGTATTTGGCATTCATGCGTTTCGGCAGCAGTCATGCCGGTTGGTATTTGGCCTTTATGTGGATTATGGTTTTGTTGGCCGAGATTGATTACCGGATGTTTCTTTTGCCGGATATTTTGACTTATCCGTTGTTGTTGAGCGGATTGTGTTTTGCTTTGTATTTAGGCAGCGGGGCAGCTGTTACCGACAGTATTGTCGGAGCAACGGGCGGTTATGTTTTGCCGATTTTTGCCAGCTTGTTTCTTGTTTGGAGAAACAAGGACGTGTTTGGCGGCGGAGATATTAAGTTGTTATCGGCCGTCGGTGCATGGATGGGGCTTGAGAATCTGTTATATGTCATTATTTTATCTTGTCTTTTTTTCGGAATATATGCTTTAATCGGCAAGAAAAGAGCGGGAGCGTTTGGTCCGGCAGTAACAGCCGCCGTATTAGTTGTTGCTTTTTTGTAGCATGGGGATAAAATAAAGAAAATTTAAAAACTTAAAGGATTGGTACAATGGTAAGCAAAGCTTGGGAAAAAGATAAGCGTAAAGTTAAAAAACTGGTTGAAGGGAAAAGTTTTGACTGGTTGATTATGTCGTTGATTTTGATGGATGCCGTTATTCTCGGCTTGATGACAGCAGCGTTTATGACCGAAACTCTGAAAGCCGATTTGTTTGTTTTAGACCGGCTGTTTATGGCAATTTTTATTGCCGAGATGATGATGAAAATTTATGCTTACGGCAAAAAATTCTTTAAATCCGGTTGGAATGTTTTTGACTTTACGATAATCGCGATTTCCTCTGTACCGTTTACAAGCTATTTTATTATTCTGAGAACATTCCGTTTGTTTCGTTTACTTCGTTATATTAACAAGTTTTCTCGTTTGAAGCAGGTTATCAATACCTTTATTTCCTTGTTGCCGAATTTTATGGCCATGCTTTTGGTTTTTATAGTGTTTATCTATGTTTTTGCAATTATGGCGGTTGCTTTATTCGGGGATATTTTTGTTGAGTTTTCAAATTTGGGCAGTGCTTTGTTTGCTTTGTTGCAGATTTTTACTCTGGACGGTTGGGCTTCGGATATTGCTCGTCCGGTTATGGCGGTTTATCCGCATGCGTGGTTGTTTTTTGTTTCGTATGTTTTTATTTCGTTCCTTATCGTTATAAGTTTTTTGATGAGTGCGGTATCGGAAATCGTCAGAAGGCAGTTTATGTTTAAGTCCAGAATCTAAATTGGAAACGTATAAAAACAAATCCCCGTAAAGAATTTAACTTTACAGGGATTTGTTTTATCCAGAGATTGTTTCTTAAAGTTTTATGTCGGACAGGTCAATGGCATCCAGCAATTCGTTCAGTTCTTTTTGATGGTAAATATGCTCGCTGAAAAGGAGCATAACCGAGATGCAGGCTCGCAATGTGTTACGATTGATTTCCTCCGGATGCATTTCTCCAACTTTTTGGATCAGTTGATATTCAACGGAAGAAAGTCGATAAGAAGTTCCCATGGGAACTTGTTTGAGAACAGTTTCCATTGTCTCCAAGTATTCGGAAACAACGTTGCATTTTTGTTCACTGATGTAAACATTGAGTTGATAACGGGCAAGTCTTCGGATGTCGCTTGCGTATTTATGTCTTGTGTCCGAGAGAATTTCTTTTTGGCAGTTGTCCTTATTTAGGATGAAGTCCCACATTGTTTTCCGAAAATCGGAATTCTTGTCGTGGGTAATGTCTGATATCTCAAAGAATTTCTCCAAGATGGATTCTGAAAAGACAATCTTATTGCCTATCAGACTAAACAGTTTTTCTTGTAATTCGCTCATGTCTCTGGGTATTTTACAGTTAATAATTAATAAAAATGTATAAAAGTATCAAAATAGTAAAATTTAGTTTTTTAAAACTAGTTCTTTTCGGATATTTTGTCAAAACTTTTTTGGGATATTTTTTATAAAAATAATTTGAAAGCTTGACAATGATGTTTTTAATTCCTACCTAATCATCAGAAAAACTAAATTAAGGAGTTGAATAAATGAAAATCAGACCGTTACAAGATCGTGTCGTCGTCAGAAGACTGGATGAACTGACAAAAACTTCCGGAGGAATTATTATTCCGGATACAGCAAAAGAAAAACCAAGTGAAGGTATTGTGGAAGCTGTCGGACCGGGAATGATTTCTCCGGAAGGTAAAGTTATTCCAATGGCTGTCAAGGCAGGTGATAAGGTGCTGTTTGGCAAATGGTCGGGTACAGAAGTCAAACTTGAAGGAGAGACATATTTGCTGATTAAAGAAGCTGAGATTTTAGGTGTTATTGAAGAATAAAAATTTTTGGATAAAAGGAAAAGAAAATGGCTGCAAAAGATATTGAATTCGGTACGGATGCCCGGGCCAAAATGCTCAAAGGCGTTCAGATTCTGGCTAAAACAGTTAAAGTTACTTTAGGTCCGAAAGGACGTAATGTTATTTTGGACAAGTCTTACGGTGCACCGAAAATTACCAAGGACGGTGTATCCGTTGCCAAAGAGATCGAATTGTCCGATAAGTTTGAAAATATGGGGGCTCAGTTAGTTAAAGAAGTTGCCCAGAAAACTGCCGATAAAGCCGGCGACGGTACAACAACAGCCACGGTTTTAGCTGAAGCTATTATTACCGAGGGAACAAAAGCCGTTGCCGCCGGTATGAATCCTATGGATTTGAAACGCGGTATCGATATGGCTGTTGAAGCCGTTGTCGAAGATGTTAAATCCCGTTCCAAAGAAATTAAAACTTCTGAGGAAATTGCTCAGGTCGGCACAATTTCAGCTAACGGTGATCGTACAATCGGTGAGTATTTAGCCCGTGCGATGGAGAAAGTCGGAAATGAGGGTGTCATTACCGTTGAGGATGCCAAAGGTCTGGAAACGGAATTGGAAGTCGTTGAAGGTATGCAGTTTGACCGTGGTTATCTGTCTCCTTACTTTGTAACGAATCCGGAAAAGATGAATTGTGAGTATGAAAACCCATATGTTCTTTTATATGACCAGAAAATTTCCAATTTGCAGCCGTTAATCCCGGTTTTGGAAGCTATCGTTCAATCCGGTCGGGCATTGGTTATTGTTGCTGAGGATATTGAAGGGGAGGCTTTGGCAACTTTGGTTGTTAACCGTATTCGCGGCGGTTTGAAGGTTTGTGCCGTTAAAGCCCCTGGTTTTGGCGACAGACGTAAGGCCATGCTTCAGGATATTGCCATCTTGACCGGAGGTCAGGTTATTTCCGACGAGTTGGGTATGAAAATCGAAAATGTTACTTTAGACATGCTCGGAACAGCCAAACGCGTTGAAATTACCAAAGAGGATACCACTATTATTGACGGTGCCGGGGAGAAGGATTTGATTGCCGCTCGTGCCGCTCAAATTCGTAAGGAAATTGAAGAAACGTCATCTGATTATGATCGTGAAAAACTGCAGGAAAGACTGGCTAAATTGTCCGGCGGTGTTGCCGTTATCAAGGTCGGCGGGGCTTCAGAAGTTGAAGTTAAAGAGAAAAAAGACCGTATTGATGATGCTTTGCATGCTACTCGTGCGGCCGTTAAAGAAGGTGTGGTTGCCGGCGGCGGTGTCGCTTTGCTTTATGGCGGACGCGTTCTTGACAGCCTGTCTCCTGCTAATCAGGATCAAAAAGTCGGTATTGATATTATCCGCAAGGCTACACAAGCCCCAATTCGTCAAATCGTTGAAAATGCCGGTTTGGACGGTGCGGTTGTTGCCGGAAAGCTTTTGGAAGGTAAAGATACCAATTATGGCTTCAATGCTCAATCCGGAGAATATACTGATATGATTAAAGCCGGTATTATTGATCCGACCAAAGTTGTCAGAACTGCTTTGCAGGATGCCGCTTCAGTTGCCAGCTTGGTTATCACAACCGAAGCTATGGTTACCGAAGCTCCTCAAAAGGAATGTCATTGCGGTAATGGTGCCGCCATGCCTGGAGGTATGGGCGGAATGGGTTTCTAGAATCTATTCAATAAATCATAAAGAAAGGGGGCTCTTTTTTAGAGTCCCCTTTTTGGTTGGTGATTGTTTATCTTCCTCTTGATCTTGCCGCTAACAAAAGTTGAGGTGTCGGAACTTGAGATGTTTGGGGTTGTTGAGTTTGTCCGGTGTTAGTGGGAACTGTCTGTTCTTTCATATTTTTTTGTTTGTTCTCGGAGGTCCGTTGTTGTATTTTTTCTTTTTGTTTTTTGAGTCGTTCTTTGGTTTCCGGTTCAATACCTTTCAGTTCGGAGATGTCGGGAAGATTGCTCATCTCAATATTGTTTTCCAGGCAGGCAAGCATTAATCTTGCTTTAAATTCCGGAGACTTGATGTCGCCGAAGATGATTTTTTGACCGGTTTTCTTAGCCAGCAGAGCCAAGTCGTTGAAGTCTTTATAATCAGGAATTTTCGGTTTTTTATCTTTGTCTTTGCTCCCTAAACTTATTCTGTTTTCAGAAGTGGCAACAATGTTAAGCTCCTCGCCGTTTTTGCGGGTTAATTTTGCTTTGTAATAAGGAGAGGTTTCATCTTCCGAGTATTGTGATTTTTCCTGTTTGGCAATATTTTGGTAGAATTGACGATAAGGTTTTGCAAATTCTTTATCCGGGGTGGCTTGTGGTTTATTTTTCGGTTCAGAAATGTTTTCTTCGACTGAAATTTTAGAGTTTGGTTGTTTTTCTGTTTGACGGTCATTCAAATTCAAAGAAGAATCTGCTTCGCGAATTTTTTCCCGAAGCATCTCTTCGGCGTGCTTGATGGCGTCAAGGAGTGGTTCTCTCCATCCGGGTTTGTTTATGGTTTCACTGGCGATTTTTCTTCTTTCTTGGCTTTTTTCAATAATCTCTCGGCTTTCTTCGTTAATGTCTACATCAACGGTTATCAATTTTGATAAATCTTTGGTTTCGGTTTGGGGATTATAAACCTCAAAACTATAGAACAGCGAACGTTGGCGGTTGTATTCTTCATGATTAACATCATCAGGTCGAGATGTGTAGCTTTGTGCATGCTGAAGGCATAAATTTTCAAATTGCATATTATATTGTGCTGTATAGTTTTTGTTCCAGTTTTTTATACTGCTGTTTATCAGTAAGGTATGGTCAGACAAGATTGATTTGATTTCTTCAGTTGTTTTTCCTTTTAAAAGGTTATCCAACCAAGGGTTGTCGTGTCTGACGGTGTTTAGCAAATCATCATTGTTATTTTTGAAATAGTTGTTCACAGCCTCTATTAATACGGCGACTTCTGCAGATCGTTCGTCTTCTACATTGATTCTGTAAATGTCTTCACAAGAGAGTTTTGGTGTTCCTTCTTTTATTTGGCGTCTGTCCCTGAGAAAATGATTTTTAAAATGTTTGCATTCATGAATAAAAGCACTATGCTTATGTTTTTGTTTTGCATGAGCCTGAGAAATTATTAAATAAAGATTCTGTTCCCGATAAGGAAGAGTTTTCAAGTAGTCGGGGTTGTTTTTGATTTTATTTTTTATATCCAGATATTTTTTGAAATCTTCCTTTTTAAAAAGATATCGGGGCATTTTGAAATTCATCAGGAGAGACTCGGAGTCTGCATAAGCAGAACCACCAAGATAATCATCATTTTTATTGATAATTTTTCTGTCTTTATCGAAGTAGTCCAAATTTCCGTCTTGATCAAGTTCCAAATACATATCTCGTATATCGGCCTCAATGGTGTAATTGAGTTTTTTCATCATTGGAGGAATTTCATTGTCCGGAACCGGTTTATAATCAAACAGAGCAACATAATCTCCGATTTTTTCGACCTGAGGAAAATCAGGCAGATGGCTTAAGTCGTTTCTAAAAGGTTTTGTGTCAGGAAAAGTTTGTGGAGGCAGTTCGTGATTAAGAAAATAGGTTAGATAGTTATTTAAATCCGTAAATTCATTTTTTGACATTTTATCAAGGAAATCCGAGCGAGATAACTTAGAGTATTTCTCTTTTTTTTCTTGAGCTTCAGCGGGATCATTAACAACAAGAAAAAATCCGGTTTCCGTGAGGACGGTGCGTTCAATGAGAGGGTTGGTTTCAGACATCTAGCTTTTCCTTTGAAAAAAAATATTAATTTTATCTTATCATATCAAGACATATTATACAAATGTTTTATAGACAAAATGTGATTGCAATTTAATGGGAAATGGTATTGCTCAGCACTTAATTCTATCCATTTTTGGGTTTTGGAAAAATAAATGGACAAAATTTCAGGAGACGATTGTTGACAAAAATTGTAAACTGTGATAGCTTTTTGTCATTCGAAAATAATTATTCTGGAAAATACAATTTTGTATAAAGTTAAGGTATTTAACTTTTCCGTTTTGATTGTTTTCATAATCTTTAAACAAAAAATTATATGAAACAGAAGAACAAGAAACAAAAATCTTGGTTTAAAACCCAAGTTATCAAGGTACAGATATTGCCTTGGTATTGGAAACTTGTCGCTACACTGCTTATCTTCTTTTTGGGAGGAACGTTCGGTACACAACTTTTTACTGCTGCCGATGATCTTTTGATGATCTGTGGTTTTGCTGTTCTGGCTGTGGCACTATGGTTTCTTATCCAAGTGTGGATGCCTGCACCCGGTGGCGGTAAAAAGTAACCAAAATTCGAGAATTCTTACAACTTTATTTCACTTAAAATTTTAAAATCAACGTTTATGAAAGCGAACAAAAATTTTCTGGTGATTGTGATGATTGCCGTTCTGAGTCTGGGATTTGTATCTTGTACACAGGTTGAGCCCGGTGAAGTTGCCTTGAAAGTTTACCAACTCGGGGATAAAAAAGGGCAAATTGAAGTTCTGGGGCCCGGCCGTTATGCCAATCATTGGTTCGGGTACTTTACTTATAAGATTTATCCGTCCAATCTGCAGCAGCATAGCTGGACAGAGAAAGAAACGAAAGATTCTCCCGCTAATGAACAAGTTTCTTTTCAGGCCGAAGGTCAAAATCTCAGTGCCGACATCGGTATTGAGTTTGAGTTTATGGCTGAAGATGAAGCCAAGATGATAGCGATGTATCGTTACTTTAAGCGAGAACCGCAGGATATTGTTCAGGATTTTATGCGAAAAGATGTTCGAAGCTTTTTCAATAAGGTGGTTGAGAAAATGCCGGTCGAAATGGTTTACAGTACGGCAAAAGACAGTATCCGCAACGAAGTTCAACGGCTTATGGCTCAAAAATATGTCGAGCACGGTATTCGCATTAAGGAGGTAACTTATTTATCTTCCATTAATCTGCCTGATAAGGTGAAGGATGCCATTTCCGCTAAAATCGAAGCCAAGCAAAGAGCAGAGCAGCGAGAGAATGAAGTTGCCGAGAAAGAAGCAGAAGCCCGCAAAAAAGCCGCTGAAGCTCAGGGTGAGGCTGATCGACTGAGAAGCGAAGCAGAAGGCCGAGCCAAGGCAATAGAGGTTGAAGGCCGAGCTTTGGCAAATAATCCTCAGATATTGAGGCTGAAAGAGATTGAGATGCAGAAAGAACTGGCCGCCTCAGCGAAAAACTGGGACTATGTTAACTTCTCTGCTTCTCAAGCCGGACAATTACTCAACATCGGAACAGGAAAGTAGTGCCTACTAAAATAAAACATTTTGTTTTGACCCGCCGTTTGGCGGGTTTTTTCGTTTTGGGGTTAGCAAATATTAACTTATTTACGGTAGAATTCCCCAAAATAGGAAAATTTGATGAAAAAACATTTTTACATATTTCGTCACGGACAAACAATTTGGAACGCTGAAGGACGTCCCCAAGGACAACACGAATATCCGGTTCCTTTGACAATGAACGGACGGGAACAAGCTCAGAAACTTGCAGAAAAATTATCAGGCCGGAAGATAAAGCTGATTATCAGTTCGGATCTGCTTCGGGCACAGCAGACCGGAGAGATTGTGGCTCAGATACTGAAGGTGCCGATAATGTTTGATAAGCGTCTGCGGGAAGTGGATTATGGTATTCTAAACGGTCTTTATACCCTTGAGAGGGAAGAAGTTTATCCGGATTTTAAGAGATCTTATCAGGATTCAAAAATTCCGTTTCCGGAGGGCGAAAGTCTTCATCAAGTTGCCTTGCGTTTTATTGATGTAATCAAAGACATTTGCGGAAAGTATAGTTATCGGGCGATTGGACTTTCTTCGCACGGGCATGCAATTACCTCTTTGATTGAAGAAGTGTTCGGATATCAGGCTCAGAGAATTGAAAATTGTGATTATGTGCATATTACCTATGATTTGGAAAAAGATAAATTTGAGGGCGTGGAACTTCCGGAAAAGCGTGAAATCTATGTGCCTCAGCTGCCAAATTATTAGGTGTAATATTTAAATTTTGTTTGCAGGATTGGAGATTAAGATTTTTTTGAAATTTTTTGAAATTAATGCTTGCAATTTTTTTTGGTTATGGTAATTAATAATTCGTTCTACAGATGCGGGCGTAGCTCAGGGGTAGAGCGCAACCTTGCCAAGGTTGATGTCGAGGGTTCGAATCCCTTCACCCGCTCCATAAAAAAACCTCCTTTAGGGAGGTTTTTTTATGGAATTGAGGGGGAACGATGAGAACCCGAACAGAGGGTTCGGAGCGGATAGTTGGCGAGCACGATTTTAAGAAGTGCGAGGTTTACGTCGCGAAAGGGACCCATTGGCAGTGCCGATGGGAATTTACAATCCCTTCACCCGCTCCATTAAAAAAGACCTCCTTTAGGGAGGTTTTTTTGTAAGGTTAATTCATGCTCTCTTTTGGGGAGTTTTGTTGTATTAGGGGAAGGATGTTCCCTTGATAAATTTGTTTGAGGGATTATTTTTATGCCATAACCTCTCTAAGCGAAAGTTTTAAGAATGTTTACGGCAGAAAAAGAAAAGTTTTCCCGATGGCTTCAAATTGATGAGCGAATTCGTTTTGTCAGTGTCGGTTTTTGTAACATGGGGTTGAGATATGTCCTTTTTGTTTTACTGAGGTTGTTTTGGGCGATTCATTATCAGATTATTTTGATGTTTTCGTGGCTTTTATCATCTGTGGTTGCTTTTTTTGCATATAAAACGTTGGTCTTTAGGACTGAGGGAAACCATTTTAAAGAATATTTGAAATGTATTGCCACCTGGTCGGTCAGTTATGGGATAAATGTGGTTATTTTACAGGGGCTTGTCAGCGGTTTTTCTTGGAATGTTTATATTTCTCAGGCAATTGCAATTGTTGTCATTACGGTTATTAATTATCTGTTATTTAAGCATTTTGCCTTTCGTCCGGAACCCAAACCGTTAACTGTTTGGGAAAAATTAACGTCATTTTTGAATGTTTTCGGTCGGTAGTTTTTATTGAATTTTTAGATTTTAACTTTTATAATTTCCAAGTCAGAAGATTATGAAAGGTTTATCCATGCAATATAAAATGCCGATATACAGTATTCCTTTTAAATTAATTAAGGAAGGAAAACGCAAGGTGGATATGCGTCTTCTGGATGAAAAACGTCAAAAACTCAAGCTGAATGATATTATCGAATTTATTGATTCCCGTACGAATGAAAGCCTGTTTTGTAAAGTTAAGGGGCTTTTGGTTTTTAATTCTTTTGATGAGTTGATAGACGCTATTCCTTTGGAAATGTTTGGAACCTATAAAGATAAAGATGAAATAAAATTGAGAATAAGACGGTTGTATGCGAATCAGAATATAGAAGATTATCAAGTTGTCGGAATTTTTATTGAACTATTGGATATTGATGTCCTTGAAAAAGACAGAGGCTCTAAATATTTATCTTTAGGAGATGAATTGGTTCGTTTTAATTTTTTGACGGGGTATCATGATGAAAGATAGTTTTTTAGATTTTGTAGAAAAACGCAGATCTGTTTATGGTTTGGGAAAAAGGGATGTCCTGAGTGAAACGGAAATCACGGAGCTTGTGGAAACGGCGGTTAAATATTGTCCGTCCGCTTTTAATTCTCAGTCGGCCAGAGTGGTTATTTTATTTGGAAAAAACTATCAGAGATTTTGGGAAATTGTTGCGGAGAGTTTGAAAGCGATTGTTCCGGAAAAAGCTTTTGAAGCAACAGCTAAAAAACTTGAAACTTTTCGCAATGGTTTGGGAACGGTTTTGTTTTTTGAGGATATGGATGTGGTGAAAGGATTGCAGGAAAAATTTCCGTTGTATGCTGATAATTTTCCGAAGTGGTCTATGCAATCTAACGGAATGTTGGAATATATCGTTTGGACAGCTTTTAGCGAGAGAAATATCGGAGCCAGTTTGCAACACTATAATCCGCTGATTGACAAGGCCGTCATGCGGGAATGGAAATTGCCGGAGAGTTGGCAGCTTTTGGCTCAGATGCCGTTTGGAAGTATTGAAGCTTCTGCAGAGGCAAAAACGTTTGAACCGATGGATAAAAGAGTTAAAGTTTTTAAATAATCCTTGATAAATGTGTCAATTGTTATTAAAACTATCTGTCATGGAGAGATGGCAGAGTGGTCGAATGCGGTTGACTCGAAATCAATTGTACTCTTTACGGGTACCGGGAGTTCGAATCTCCCTCTCTCCGCCATTTATAACAAAGCCCTCCCTTGTGGGGGGCTTTGTTATAAATGATGAGGAAGAGTGGAATTTGAACTCCCGGTGAGGAGTTCGGAGCAGATAGTTGGCGAGCACGATTTTAAGAAGTGCGAGGCTTACGATGCGAAAGGGCCCCATTGGTTTTGCCAATGGGAATTTACAATCTCCCTCTCTCCGCCATAACAAAAGCCACCTGAAAAGGTGGCTTTTGTTATGGCGGAGGACTGCTCAGCTTCGGATATATCCTTGCTTTGCAGAGGGAGACAAGTTTTTCTAAACTCACTTAACAGCTCTTGCTGTTTCGTTTGTTAATAAAAACTTTGTGATACGATAAAAAAAGATGACGTTAAGTCATCTTTTTTATCTATCCCCTCTCTCCGATTTATAATGAAAAAGAATGAGTGGTAAGCTTATGCTATTTTAATTTGCCGTATTCTTCATCAGAGACGGCTTCCAGCCATTCGTTAGAAGTTTCTTCACCGTCTAATTCAAATGCTAAATGTGAAAACCAAGAATCAGGAGCTGCTCCGTGCCAGTGTTTTGTATTTGCCGGAATATGAATGACAGTTCCCTCTTTAATTTCAACAGGTTCTTTTCCCCACTCCTGATAGTAACCACGTCCGCCGATGCCAATCAGCATTTGTCCTCCGCCTGATTTTGCGTGGTGTATGTGCCAGTTATTGCGGCATTTCGGTTCAAATGTTACGTTAAAAAACTTAATCTGTTCGGTTGAAATCGGAGCCAGATAACTTTGCCCGATAAAATATTTGGCATAAGCATTGTTTGGTTCTCCGATAGGGAACATAATTGTTTGAGCGTATTTATCTTTTTCGCTCATTGCCGGAGTATCTTCATTCCAAATATCTTTGGCAAGGCGGAATACGGCCCATGCTTTTGGCCAGCCGGCGTAAAAAGCGGTATGGGTGATAATCGCAGCTATTTCAGCTTTGCTGACGCCGTTGTTTTTGGCATTTTGCAGATGATGTGTCAGTGATGAATCGGTAATTCCCATCGACATCAGAGAAACAACCGTGATAATTGAGCGGGTCTTGACATCAATGTCTTGATTATTCCAGTTTTCGCCAAATAAAATATCATCATTATAATGGGCAAAATCAGGAGCAAAATCCCCGAGTTGGGTTCTGCCTGCCGTCTGCGTAATTTTTTCTGCCATAACATTACCTCCATAAGTTAACAAACACGTTGTCAGCAACAAAACTTTAGATAAATTTTTCATCAATTTTTCCTTTCAATATTGACGATAGCAAACTCAGATTTTGTTCTGGTCTTAAATTTTGCAACTTGTTCATCAATTCCGTTACACTGAAACTGCGATAAGCTGATACATATCGACCAAATCCAGATTTTTTTACCATATGACGTGTTTCTTGCTTGTATTTTCAAAAGCAACAGTCATATTGCTTATTTCTAAGAAAACCAAAACAAAAAACAGTAACTTTTTCATAAATTCAAGCTGTTTACAAAATCTTGCAGCTTTTCAACGGATGGATTGCCGTTTAAAACTTTACCGTTGATTATCTCAGGATTGCCTTTGGCGTCTTTTTGCAAATCTGTTGCCGTATTACCCAAGCCGCTGCTGCCCGAGGTGGCAAACAGAACAATCTTTTTGCCGCTGAAATCGTAACTTTTAACAAACTGATTAACGATTTTCGGTGATGTTCCCCACCAAATCGGAAAGCCTAGGAAAATGACATCATAATCTTTTATCGGTGCATTTAAGTCAGCTAATTCCGGATAAGGTATTTTATTTTCCATCTCCAAAGAGCTGCGGCTTTGCGAATTACGCCAATTTAAATCTGCTGATGTGTATTTTTCTTTAGCTTGGATTTCATAAGTTGGGGCGTCTAAAGTTGTTGCCAAATTCTGTGCAACTTGTGCCGTTGTGCCGGTGGCTGAGAAATATACAATCAAAACAGAAGCTAAAATATTGTTCATTTTTAATCTCCTTTATTTTAGTAACTTTTTTAAATCATCACAAACAAGTTCAGGGGTTAAATGGTAACGCTGATAAAGTTCGGTTATGGAAACTCTGTCGGTAAATTCTTTGGCGGCACCATAGTTTAAGACTTTTATTTTGTCTGCCCCGTAAAAAGAGGCGATCTTTTCGCCGAAACCGCCCGCGATACAACCATCTTCAAAAGTCAGCACAATGTCATGATCTTGTTTTAAGCTTTCTAAAAGTTCGGTATCAAGTCCGGAAAGGTAAACAGGATTGATGAGTGTTGCCTCAATGCCAAATTTATTTTTAATTTCGGCATGAACGTTTTTAGCCAGATGATAAAAGTTTCCGGCTCCGATTAACGCAATCTTTTGTCCTTTATGTGTTACTTTGGATTTGTTAAGTTTGCCGTAATCTGTTGTATCTGTTTTCCCGGACGACATAACCGTTCCGTAAGGTGCACGGATAACCACCGGATGTTCTGTCTGTTCAACCGACCAATCAAGCATAGCCAAGTATTCTTCTTTGTCTGTAGGTGCCAAATACACGATATTCGGGATGTTGGCAATCAACGGAATGTCAAAAATCGTTAAGTGCGTTACATCATTGGCTCCGATTGCACCCCAACAAATAATGATGGTAGCAGGAGCTTTGTTGATTGCCAAATCTTGTGAAAGTTGGTCATAAGCACGTTGAATAAAAGAACTGTGGACGGCCAACACCGGTTTGGCTCCGTTTGCCGCCAGGCCGGAAATATATCCGACAGCGTGCTGTTCGGCAATATCCACATCGGTATAGTTAGCTCCCATTTTTGCTCTAAATTCCGGTGTGAAACCGCAAATTCCCGGAGTGGCCGGTGAAACGGCAATGATAGTATTGTCTTTTTTCTTTTTCTCTAAGAGGTAATTAACCATTAATGTATTATAAGTCTCACCAAAGTCATAGACCTTGCCGTCAGCTACCCCCGGCATAATCCAGTGATAAGGTTCTTTATTTTCTTCTGCCGGTTTAAAACCTTTGCCTTTCAGAGTGTGGATATGCAAAACAGTCGGTTTGTTTGTATCTTTGATTTTGTTAAGTGCCGTAATCATTTTTTCAATACTGTTTCCTTCTTCAACATAGGCGTATTCATATCCCATGGCTTTGAAGATATTTTTATCCGATTGGCCGTTGGTTGCCCGAAGTTCTGCCAATCCTTTGTATAAACCGCCGTTGGTAGGGGCAATGCACATATCGTTATCGTTTACCAAAACAATAAAGTTGCTGTTTAAGACAGCCCCGTTGTTTAATCCCTCCAGAGCCTCTCCCCCGGAAAGGGAACCGTCGCCGATGATGGCAACAACGTTATATTTTTCGCCTTTCAAATCTCTGGCCTTAGCCATTCCGCAGGCCAAGCTGACGGAGGTTGAGGTGTGTCCGATGGTGAAAAAGTCGTGTTTACTTTCGTTAGGATTGGTATAACCGGTAATTTCCATATGATTGAGCGGATCTAAAAACGCATCTTTTCGATTGGTCAGCATTTTATGCGGATAGCATTGGTGCGATACGTCAAAAATAAATTTATCTTTAGGAGAATCAAAAACATAATGCAAAGCAATCGTGGCTTCGACAATTCCCAAATCACCGCCAAAATGTCCTCCGACCAGATTAGAGTGATTTATAACGCCGTAGCGGATTTCTTCGGCCAATGCGGTTAAGTCAGGTATAGACATATTTTTAATATCAGCAGGGCCGGTTACTTTATCTAAAAACGGGGTCTTCATTGTATTCTCCTATAATTTATTATTTAGCAGTGTCAAAATTGCCTGATAGGCAAAATCATAAATCTTAAGTTCGGGATATTTTATTTCGGCTTTATTCATCGCCTTTTTTTGTTTTTCTGTTACATTTGTGTAAGGGTATAGGCCAAACATAAACGGAAAGAACGTATAGATAAAATGCTCAATACCTTCCCGGGGCATTTGCGGGAAATAAGTGTTTAAGAGCAGAGCCATGGTTTCGAGAGCTTTTTTATATATTTTTTTGAAATTGGTTAAATCCTCCAAAGAACAATTTTCTTCCAAATCGTAAAGATTCATTGAAAGAAGTTTCAAAAGCATTGGACGATTTTCTAAAGTTTGAGCCAGGTTATCAGCAAATTCTTCAACGGAGAGAGTTTTGTATCGGCTCAAAATATTATCCATGTCTTCGCACCATAAAACATATTCTTCTCTAAAAATTTCGAGAAATATGCTTTCTTTGGTTGTGAAGTAGTTATAAATGGATGGGCGGGAAAAGCTGGTATAGCGGCTTATTTCTTTAAGGCTTATTTCCTTAAAGTTCATTTTTTGATAGAGTTCGCGACAAGCCTTTAATATTTCGGCTCTTCTTTTATCAATAGTTGCCATATAAATATCCTTTTATGCTTCTGACACAGTGTCAGTTTGTTGTTTTATACATTTTATCTGACACGGTGTCAAGTGCTTTTATGGTGGTAAAACAAAACCCCGTTCTTGCGACGGGGTTGAGGGGCTATTGGGGGTTTTCGTTGTCTTCCGAGGTTTCGGAGTGGCCGTTGAGGTTGCTTAAAAACTGAGTCTCTATTTTCATGTATTGGGTCAGCAGCCAACGAGACTGAGAAAGCAGAACGATTGAAGAGATTACCAAAAGCATGGTTACTTTCGGGTTTTCCGTCAAAAACCGGTGGACGACCGTTACGATGAAAAATGAAATGACCAACAGCCGGAAGCTGGTTAAGACCATTAACGGTAAGCGATTTACTTTCTTGGCTTTCCAAAGTTTATAATAAATGGCGGCAATTTTATTATTGGAAATAAAATAGTCTTTTATATTATCCGTACGTTCTTCCGTAACGGATGCAAAACTGATATTTTTCTCCAAGACATTACTGATATTTTCTTTTTTGTAAGACGGGATAATTTTGCAGATTAAGGAAACGGTTTTTCGTTTGATAAAAGACGGTAAAATCGTTTCCCATCCAATGAGAGCTTTTAAGAAAGGAGACATCAGGGCAAAAGTTATGACCGTTACGACTATTCTGGCCAGCAGATTAGGCATTAGCGAATGAATGAACGGTTTAATGAAGTATGCCGACAATCCGATAATCGTATATAATATCATCGTGAACAGAATTAAGCGGGAAAAGTAGTTCTTAAACAATAAATTCCAACGCATTTCTTCACTTTTGGTTTCTTTGGCGGTGGAGGCGTTTTGTTCAATATATTTGCTCCATGAAGAGGGCAGAAGTTTGGTTATTATCTTATAAGCCGGTTCTGCGGATTTTATCATCATCGGGGTTAAAAACGTCGTAATTACAGATACGGCAACGATGATAGGGTATACGCGGGCATTGAGAACGCCGATACTCATGCCGAGACTGGCAATAATGAAAGCGAACTCGCCGACTTGAGCAAGGGAAAATCCGCCTAACAAAGCTGTTTTTAAGTTTTGTCCGGAGATAATAAACCCAAAGCTTGAGAAAGAGATGATACCGCAAATGACAATTATGGTTATGATGCCGATTGGTTTTGCATATTCAATAAACATAGCCGGATCAACCATCATGCCCACGGAAACGAAGAAGATGGCACCGAAGAAGTCTTTAAGCGGTTTGATAACGTTTTCAATACGGTGAATAATTTCCGTTTCGGCCAGAATCGACCCCATGATGAAGGCTCCCAGAGCAGAAGAGAAACCGGAGGACGTAGCCAGTAAAACCATCCCGAAACACAAGCTGATTACAATCAGCAGCAGCATTTCGTCGGTTAAGAATTTGGTTATTTTCTTAAGAAATGTCGGAACGACATAAATACCGATAACAAAGCATAAAACCAGGAAAAAGATTAACTTTAAAGTACTGATAACCAGATTGGTTCCGTCAATATTGTTACCGAGAGCAATTGTCGGCAGTAAGACCAAAAGTAAAATGCCAACCATGTCTTCAACGACTAAGACGCCAAAAACTAAGTCGGTGAATTTTTGTTTTTTTATGTTTAAGTCCTCAAATGTTTTGATGATGATTGTTGTAGATGACATGGATATCATACTTCCGAGGAAGAAACTGTCTATCATGGACCAACCGAGAAGCAAACCGGTATTATACCCTAAAAACAACATGAATAAAATGTTGAGCATGGCGGTAATCATGGCTGATTTTCCGACGTTGACCATCTTTTTGAAACTGAATTCGAGACCGAGACCGAACAATAGGAAGATTACACCGATGTCTGCCCAGATAGAGAGGTTTTGCGTATCGCTCACCGTCGGGACAAAGTTGAAAAACGGTCCGGCGAAAATACCGGCCAGCAGATAGCCGAGTACGGTCGGTTGTTTGAGTTTTTTGAATATGAGCGTTGTTATTCCTGCATAGATTGTGATTAATGTCAGATCAATAATCAGCGTGTGAATAGAGTGCATTACCTTGTGTCCATCTTATCGGTTAGAATCTTAAAACGCTTAAATTTAACAGAGAAAATGTTAATTTTTTTAAAATAAAAAAAGAAAAAATCAGACTATGTTCAGTGTTTGGCTGGCTCGGGCAATATTTACCGTTAATTGTTTGACTTCATCACTCATGCCGACATTTTCAAAAATATATAAAGCGTCATGAAAATATTCCAAAGATTCTTCTAAAAGGGCTTTGTTGTAGTTGCCTTTGCCCAAACGGTAATAAATTTCGCCGATATGGCTTTGAATCTTTGCCCACGCCAACGGATCCCTTTTTTCGGTAATGATTTTTTGCTGATTTTTATAGCAGGTTACGGCAAGTTCGGAGATGTCTTCACTTTTGCTGAAATTACCAAGCAAAGAAAGAAGGTGTCCTAAATCTCCCTGAATAGAAGCCCAAAATTCCGGAAACAGAGCATAGGTATAAATTTTTTCGGCTTCTCTGAGCTGGAAAACGGCATCTCGAAGAGCCTGAATATCTTCTTTTTGCCGCCAGTAGTTGAAGTATAACCGAGCCAGTTTGTAAGATATTTGTCCGTAGTCGTAAGGATAGTTGTATTTACTTAAGTATTTTTGAGCATAACGGTAATATTCAATAGCTCCGCGGAAGTAATTGGACGGCTTTTTTTCCATGTGTTCGGCGGCAGAATCGTATAGTTGTCCGAGATGGTTGTAAATGCAGCCAAGGTGGATTTGACTGGTTATCAGGTCTTGGTGTTTTATGGCCGTGTCAAAGAGGTTTTTGACGATTTTGAAATCTTTATTGTCGCTGTTTTCGTATGCATAACTCAGGTATATAATTCCCAAAAAGTTCATGACATAAGGCATGTATTCTATGGATAGGGTTTTGGCGGAATTATCTTTTGACAGTTTATCGATAATTTTTTTCAGAAGATATTTTTTATAAATTTTTGTTTCTTTGCTGTCGGTGTTTATGGCACTGATGACGGCTCCGTAAATCAGTTCGCTTACCGCGTCGGGAAAATTACCCTGATCTTGGGTCATGTGTGCCGGAATGTAGAGGCTGTCCATCAGAGAAACAAACGCTGCATCTTCATTTTCGTATTGTTTTGCGGTTTGGAAGTTAAGGCGGATTTTGTTTCCGTCACGATACCCCCAAATCAGGACATCCGCTCCGCTTTTATCCAGAAGGTCCTGTCCTTTGTCGATCAGGTCAAAAAGGGTGCGGCTTTCCAGATTTAAGAAGGTTTTGGGAAAAGGTTCATCAAAATAGGAAACGGCCAATCCGTTTTTTTTGCTCAGCATTTTGGCTACGGTTTCTCCCGAATTGCTTTCGACATTGTCGCTGAATTCAATAACGACAATTTTGAATTTTGGACGGTGCAGTTCCTCTTGAACGGAAAATTTTTCAGTCGATGATCCGTTTTTGATAAAGTTTGTTTTTATCCAGTCCAAAAGTTCCATATTCGCTTATTTGTCCTGTTTCAGGTGTTGTTTTATTTCATCGACGTTTTCCCTGATATCTCTGATGAAATTTGTGTTTATTTCCTTTAGGCTGACAGTTTCTTCCTGCCAATTTTTTATCTTGTTGCAGAACCATAGTGCCAAGATAAAAGATACTGCCGGTAAAGAATAAGCATTTGGAGCGTAAACCTGGAATGTTCCCAAAATTAGCAATAAGGCTTCCAGTTTTGCAGCGGCATTGCATATAAAGTTCGGAGCCAGTCCAGAAACATTGGCCTGATAATAGTTCATATCGGACATGATATCTTTATACTGCGGACGCATGGTCAGCTTGAGAGCTGTGGCCCAGATTACCTCGGTAATGAAAAAAAGGCTGAAAATAAGATTGCAGGAAGCTGCTTTTTCAACAGAGGATTGAATAATCAGCCAGGCGACAATGAATCCCAGAGCAGAGGCCGCACTTTGTTTTAAAACGATACGGGCCGGATACCAGCTGAAAGCCATAAAAGCAGCGGTAACACCAACTAATGCAAGAGCATAGTTGCCGAGCAGGAAAGGAGCTCCGCCCAGCAGAGAAATGAAGAAAATTCCTGCTCCGGAGGTCATGGTTTGTAAGCTTAGTATGCCGTCAATCCCGTTCATGTATTTATAGGCAAAGCTGAATAAAAACCATAACAGGATAACGATACTGCGATCCAAAACAAGCGGTAAATTTCCTTCAAACAAAAGAAAGTCTTTTGGAAGCAGAAAAGAACATCCGATTGCTGCAGCCAAAATGATTAACGGTGCGTATTTTTCACTCTTTTTGAAAAAAGAACTCAGATAAATTAATCCGGCAGATAAAAAGGCAAGCAGTAAGGACCAGTATTCAGGCCGATAAATGAAGTCAAAAAATTGCCGATTGGTAAAAAATAAAGTTGTGAAAGTAATGAAGAGTATAGCATACAACGGAAGGAAACTGTCTTTTGCCACGGCGGAAGAGGGTTCAAAGTCGGAAAGACGTTTGGAATAAGCATTTAACCAGAAAAATCCGACAGAGAAGGGTAGGATAAAAGAGGCGAGGGTTATCAGATATTTTATTTCCATGGTGCTTTCCTTTAATTTTTACTGTCTGACATTTTTATAATATGTTTTGATGTTTTCTTCAATAAACATTCATCGGTTATGCTAAGATAATGTTATATAATTTATTCAAAATTTTGCGAATTTCAGTATTCGGGAGTTTTTTCTTTTGGGAAATGTCCAGAAAACAAGATGAGAGCAAATCCAATTCGCCGATTTTTCCGAGGCTGAATTCTGCTTGCAGCGGATAAATATAGCTGTTTGGCGTGTTATAGAGTTTTTTTAATATTTCTTCTTCATTGATGGTTTCGTTTTCTGACTTTGCGATGGTACATAGCTCTTTTACCAGAGGTTTTATGTTGTCCCGCAGAGATTTGTCCTTGGTAATCTGGGCAAAGTTTTTGTTGAAATAAGCGGATAGGAGAGAACCGGCAGCATAAGTCGTAAAATAATTCCAAAAAGCGGATGTTTCGTCGGTTTCCGTGCGGGTTGTTATGTCTGACAAAACGAAAAGTTCGTTAATGAGCTGAAAATAAGGGTTCTTTTCATCCATGCACAGGGTTATGGAAGGTTGTCTGCCCAGTTGGGACAATTGCTGGTTTTCAAGGCTTAAATAGCCGTCGAAAAAAGCTCTGAAGATATTTTCGTTAAAAAGTCCGGTAAACAAATTGAAGTTTTTCAGAGGAGTGAAGCATAAAACAGGGGCATCACCGATATTTTTAGAAGCGGTAGCCGCTATTGCCGCTTTTATTTTGTGCGGGGAGGCGGCAATAATAAGAACTTCCGGTTTTTCCCGAATCATAAAAGAGGTTTGGAATATGCAGCGTTGTTTTTGTAAGGCACGTTCTTCTTTGAGGGTGATGCCGTTGGTACTCAGGCTGGTGTTTTCGGAAGTTCCCGAGATGATTACTACTTTTCTGAACGGTGAGAGTTTGGCCGCCAGATAGCATGTCAGGGCATTGTCGCCGACGATGTAAACGGGAGCGTGTTTTTCCGCTTTTTGTTCCGGAATATCGGCGGGTGAGTTTTCTGAGGTTTTATTTTTCGGGGTACTTTTTTTGAAGAACATTTAAGCCTCTTTTTGTAATTTTGCGATAAAAAATGCGTCCATGCCGCCTTGTTCTGCCAAGTGGAACGGAAGGGTGCGAAGGTATCCTTCCGGTGTCAGGGCTTCTTTAAAGCAAGCGTCTTTAATCGGTAATAGTTTGAAGTCAGGATTGCTTTTCAGAAATTCGGAAATTTGCTCTTCTCCCTCGGCTTTTGAAATGGAACAAGTGCAGTATAGTAAAATTCCTTTGGTTTTCAGTGCCTTTCCAGCCAAGTTTAAAAACTGTTTTTGCAGAGCGGCTTGTTTTTGAATGTCTGCCGTGGTTTTGATATGGACGATTTCCGGATGTCGGCGGAGTGTTCCGGTTGCCGAGCACGGGGCATCCAGCAAAATGATGTCGTATGGTTCGTCATTAAATTCACGAAGATATTCCAAGGCATCTGTGCAGATTGTTTTCTCGGTTTGAAGGTTCAATCGTTTTAGGTTTTCGTTCAGGGTTTTCAGCCGATCGGCGGAGATGTCCAGGGCTGTTGTTTTTGCTCCGGCGGCGATTAGTTGGGCTGTTTTTCCTCCCGGTGCAGCACAAAGATCCAATATTCTTTTTCCTGAAATTTCGCCAAGGGTTTTAACGGCCAGTGAGGCAGCAGCGTCTTGTACCCACCATTCGCCGTCGTTGTATCCGGAAAGTTTCGGAATTTTAACATTGCCGTTTAAGCGGATACTGCCGTTGGGAAGAACGGTTCCCTGAAGCTTTTGGGCCCAGATTTCGGGAGACTTTTTAACCGTAATGTCCAATGGCGGTTCCTGTTGAGCGGCTTGCTGAATTTTAGCGATTGTTTTTTTGCCGTAACTGTTTTTAAGGATTTTAAAAAACTCGGATGTGAAAAATTCTCCCGAGCTACCGGAAAGAATTTCGTCTTTATCCGCAGCGACTTTTCTTAGAACGGCGTTTACAAACCCGGCAACGAACTTATCGGTTTTTTGCTTGGCTAAATTAACATAGCTGTTGATAACAGCATAGTCCGGCGTGTTTAGAAACAAGAGTTCCGAAATGCCGAGGAAAAGGGCGTAATCAGCGTAAGCCGCTTTTGCGGGAAGTTTTTTCTTGGCGTATTTATGCAGTGTTTTTTTGATAAAGACAAGCTGCCGGAGGGTGGTAAGAATCAGCATATTGAGAAAAGCGGTTTCCTGATTTTCCGAGGAAAGTGCGTCGTTTTTGGCTTCTTTGAAGAATTGCTTTTTTTCAAGAATGTTTTGTAAGATTTCTATGGCTGTTTTTCTGGTGTCCGGCATTTGTATTTTCTCTTGTTTAGTTTGGCATATTGTAAGCGGATGTTTGTTTAATTACAAGTGAGAAAATACAGCATTTCTATTGCCATTTAGTTTAAATTATTATAATTTGTGCGTAGTTGATAATTTTTAGAAAGAGTTTTGATATATGAAAAAACAGCTGAGTATGGTTTTGGCCGTTTTGTTTTTGACATCGGCTTGTTCTTGGATGCCTGACTGGTCATGGTCATCGCTTAATCCGTTTTCTTCTTCCGAACAGGAAGTTCAACAGGTTGAAGAACCTGAAGTTAAAATCGGCGTTAATCCGTTTTTGTGGCGGGCAAGTTTGAAAAAATTGTCTTTTATGCCGTTGGCAAGTGTTGATTCACAAACCGGTGTTCTTGTTACCGATTGGGCAGCTGTTAACGGTGTCAGCAATGAACAATTTAAAATCACGGTGAATGTTCTTTCTAAAAATTTGCGGGCAGATTGTTTGAAAGTTTCTGTGTTTAAGCGAGTTTGGATGAACGGAAAATGGAATGACACGGCGGCAGACCGCCGTTTGGCCGATGAAATTGAAAAAGCAATTTTAACCGAAGCCAAAGATATGTTTATAAAAGATGCGGAAGCAGAAAAGGAATAATAAAAAATGACTACAAATAATGCGAGATACAACGGCAAAGCTTCTTTTGACGAATGGAAGAAAGAGTGGGATTTGGAAGAACGTTATAATTTCCATAAAATTGAGGAAAAATGGCAGAGAATTTGGGAGGCTGAAAAAGCTTACAAAGTCGAGATAGATAAAAATAAAGAGAAGTTTTATGCTTTGGTTGAGTTTCCGTATCCGTCAGGTGCCGGTTTGCATGTGGGACACCCTCGCTCTTACACGGCTTTGGATGTGATTTCCCGCAAAAAACGCATGCAGGGTTTTAATGTGTTGTATCCGATGGGGTTTGATGCTTTCGGACTTCCGGCAGAAAACTATGCGATTAAAACAGGGGTTCATCCGGCTGTTTCCACCAAGGCCAATATTGAAAACTTTACCCGTCAGTTGAAGTCAATCGGCTTCAGCTTTGACTGGGACAGATGTATCAATACGTCTTCTCCGGAATATTATAAATGGACACAATGGATGTTCATTAAATTCTTTGAAAAAGGATTGGCTTATAAAGATAAAATCGCGATTAACTGGTGTCCGTCCTGTAAAGTCGGTTTGGCGAACGAAGAGGTTGTCAACGGCTGTTGTGAGAGATGTGGGGCACAGGTTGTTCGCAAAAATAAAGAGCAGTGGATGATTGCGATTACCAAATATGCCGATCGTTTGATTAATGATTTGGATGATTTGGATTTTATTGACAGAGTAAAATCTCAGCAAATTAACTGGATTGGACGTTCTGAAGGAGCTGAACTGGATTTCGGTTTGGTTGATAAAGACGGAAATGAGTTAGAAGATAAGACAATCACCGTTTTTACAACCCGTCCGGATACGACTTTCGGCGTTACTTATATGGTTTTGGCTCCGGAGCATGAGTTTGTGCAGAAATATATGGATAAGTTTGAAAACCCTGCTGAAATTAAGGCCTATGTTGAAGAAACGGCGAAAAAATCCGATTTGCAAAGGAATATGAGCGATGATAAAACCGGTGTAGAGCTAAAAGGTATTAGGGCTAGAAATCCATATACCGGAAATTTGATACCTGTTTATATTTCCGATTATGTTTTGACCGGTTACGGTACGGGGGCTGTTATGGGTATGCCTGGTCATGATCAGCGAGATTGGGATTTTGCTACGAAATTCGGGTTGCCGATTATATCTATTTTAGATGGTGTTGATGTTAGTGAGAAAGCCGGAGAAGGTGATGCACCACACATTAATTCAGGTTTTTTGAACGGCATGAAAAATGATGAGGCTGTTAAGGCAGCGACAAATTATGCCGTTGAACACGGTTTCGGAAAAGCGAAGGTGAATTATAAACTGCGTGATTGGGTATTTTCCCGTCAACGTTACTGGGGCGAACCTATTCCGATGGTTTATTGTGAGAAATGCGGTTGGCAGCCGATACCGGAATCCGAACTTCCGCTGACTTTGCCTGAAGTTCCGGATTATCATCCGAATGATGAGGGCGAATCGCCTTTATCAAAAGCAGGAGATTGGTTGAATGCGACTTGTCCGAAATGCGGCGGATATGCCCGCAGAGAAACCGATACCATGCCGAACTGGGCAGGGTCTTCTTGGTATTTTCTGCGTTATTGCGATCCTCACAATGATAAGGAGTTCGCTTCTAAAGAAGCTTTGGATTACTGGATGAATGTTGACTGGTACAACGGTGGTATGGAACATACAACCCTGCACTTGCTGTATTCCCGTTTTTGGCACAAATTCCTAAATGATTGTGGTTTGGTGCCGACCAAAGAACCTTACAACAAACGGACTTCTCATGGTATGATTTTGGCCGAGAACGGCGAGAAAATGTCTAAATCCCGCGGCAATGTGATTAATCCGGATGATATTATTGACGCTTACGGAGCCGATACATTCCGTTTGTATGAAATGTTTATCGGTCCGTTTGATCAGGTTGCCATGTGGTCCGATGAAAGTTTGATGGGTGTTTATCGTTTTGTAAACAAAGTTTACGGTTTGTTTGCAAAAGTTGATAAAAACTTACAACCGAGTGCCGATGATTTGCGTCAAATGCACAAGACGATTTTGGATGTTACCGACCGTATTGATCAAATGAAGTTTAACACCGCGGTTTCTTCTCTGATGACCTATGTCAACTATTTGTCCGGAAAAGAAAAAATCGCTGCAGAATTGTATACAGCATTGCTGAAACTGATGTCTCCGTTCACACCGCACTTGGCGGAAGAGATGTGGGCAAGAATGGGTAATGATACTTTAATTGTTACCGAAAGCTGGCCTAAAGGAGACAAGTCTTTGGCTCAGGATAATGTGATTACGATGGCGGTTCAGGTTTGCGGCAAAATGCGTGGAACAATTGATGTTCCGGCTGAGACTTCCCGTGAGGAAATTGAAAAAATCGTGTTGTCTTTGGATAATGTCAAACGTCAGATTGAAGGACGTGAAATTAAAAAGATTATTGTCGTTCCGAAGAAAATCGTTAACATTGTGGCTTAAGGAAAGTAGATGAAAAAATATCCGGCATTGGTTCTTTGTTTTCTGTTTGTTTCTTCCTGTGGTTTTGAACCGCTGTATGTGCAGAAAAAGCATGATAATATGTGGTATTTCAGCGGTAATTTTGATACATCCATTTCTTCTGAAATGGCAAAGGTTAAAGTTGAAGCCTCGGGAGAACGTTTCGGACAGATGATAAGGAATCAGTTACTGGATATGTTGACACCAAGAGGTGTTCCTTCCAAGCCTAAGTATCGTCTGTATATTGAACCGATGGACAAAGAAGTTATTCAGCAGGCTTTGCGAAGTGATATTACGGCGACGCGTGAACGGGTTCAATATATGGTGAGTTATATGATGTATAACGGAGATGAGCTTGTTGTCAACGGAAACAGCGTAGCTTATGTCAGCTATGATATTCTCTCAAATCCGTATTCTACTACCATGGCACAGAAAAAGACCGAGAAAGACGCGGCCAAGATTATTGCTGATGACATTGCTTTGCGTATCGGGGCTTATTTCCATACGATTATAACCAAAAAGGGCAGTTTAAGTGATTTTCAAACAAGTTCAGATAGATAAGTTTCTGAAAAAGCCGGACAACTCGCTTAAATGTGTTGTGGTTTACGGAAGCAATGAAGGATTGCAGGCCGAATATGTTAAAAAGTTTACGGCGGCGATTTCTCCTGACTTGTATGATCCTTTTCGGGTTGTTTATTTGAACGGGAGCGATGTTAATTCTGATGCGGGAATTTTGTTCGGGGAGTATAACGGACAATCGCTGATGGGCGGCCGCCGAGTGGTTGTTATTCGGGATGCGGACAATAATCTGACCAAACATCTTAGGGCTTTGTTTGACGGTTCCGTGTCGGATACTTTGGTGATTATCTCCTCTTCAACCCTGAATAAAAGTTCTTCGTTGGTTAAGTTGGCAACCGAAAGCGATGATTTTGCCCTGATTGCCTGTTATGAAGATCGGGATGAAGATATTTTCTCAACCGCAAAAACGATGTTTGTCGAGAATGGTTTTACAATCAACAACGAGGCTTTGCAGCTTTTGTGTTCCCGTCTTTCCAATGATCGAAAATCCAATCTCGGGGAGATTGAAAAACTGATAACTTATATGGGAGATCGTAAAAACATTACGGTTGAGAATGTGGTCAGCATTATCAGTGATAATTCCGCATCCAATACGGATGATGTTTGTTATTTTGCGGCCGGCGGATATGCCGAGAAAGCTTTGGCCGCCTATGTCAAACTTTTGAATGAGGGAAGTGAACCGATTTCTATTATCCGAAGTTTGACGTATCATTTTAATAAAATTCTTTCCTGTATGGCGGTTATGGAACAAGGGGAAACTTTGGACAAAGCGATGTATAAGCTGACGCCGAGAGTGATTTTTTTCAGGGAAAGCAGTTTCAAACGTCAGGTAAGCATTTGGCCGAAGGATAAGGTTTTCGGGGTTTTGGATTTGTTGTATAAGTGTGAGAAAGATTGCAAAACAACCAATATGCCGGTTGACGAGATTGTCAGCTATGCACTTATGCAGATTGCTTCGGCCGCGGCTAAGCTTGGGCGTTCCCCTTATTAAGAATCCTGTCCATTTCTTCTTGAGAAACAGTTCCCTTAACGGTAAACAGGATATATCCTTTTTTGAATAGAAAACGGGCGTATAAGCGGTTGTATGTGAATGCCATCGGGATGGATGATAAGCCGAAGGTAATTAAATATGCCATCAGCCAAAGCAATCCGTTTATCCAATCTCTTCTTGAAAAAGGAACGCAGAAGCCAAACAGCAGGCAGCTCCATGAAAAGCCGAGAGGAGCAGTTTTAATAAGCTGTGTCCGCGGGTTTTTTAAAATTAAAATGTTGTTTGTCATGATTTATAAAATTCCTGTATTTTTTCTCTTTTATATATAAACTGGCAAAAAATACAAGATGGTAATTTTTGAGAGTAAAAAGGTAGAGAAACTTATGCAAAAAATGCTTACATATTGGAATAAAAAGTTGATACAACCGATGAAAAGACAGTATCGGGATCCACGCTATTTGGCTCGGGCAACTTCCATCGGCATGGGGTTGGCTTTTGCTCCTTTTCCGGGGCAGATTCCGGTAGTGGCGGCGATTTGGGTTTTGGCCAGAAAATTGAAATGGCGTTTCAGTTTGGTCGTCAGTTTGGCGTGGACGTTTATTTCCAATGTTTTTACCAATCTGCCGTTGTTTTACCTGTATTATCTGGTCGGTAATTTTTTAAGAGGAAAAAAGGATGTTTTAAGTTATGGGAGTATTCAGGCCAGATTTGACAGCGGTTTATTTTACGGAATTAAGGATGTGGCGACGGAACTGGGACTGAGTATTGTTTTGGGCAGTTGTGTATTTATGTTTGTGTTTGGTATTCTGGGATATTTTTTCGGTTATTGGTGTGGCGTGAGAAATAAAAAAACCTCCGGTTAAGGAGGTTTTGAGAATTGTTAATTGCGAATTAGTGTGAAATAGTAGAAAAAAGTGTAAATTGACGATAATCCCACCAAGACATATGTGAGGGGCGTAAAGAAAGTGGCTCCGAACAAGAAGGTTACCAGATTGAAGTCAAACAGACCGACAAGTCCCCAGTTTAAACCGCCGATAACGGTTAACAGCAGTGCTAATTTTGCGTACCACATGATTTTCTCCTAAAAAATGTTTTAAAATGTTTGTATTTATGATATATATCCGCGTAAGTGAAATTCAACCGACGGAAAAAGATGTACAGCGAAAAATTTTTGAAATTTATAGAAATGTGGCAGAAGGAATATGCCATTGAACGGACGATTGACGAGAAGGTTTGTGTTGACAGAGACGGTAACCCTATTCCTTGGTATACCTATCCGGCAATAGAGTATTTGTCGCAGTTTGATTACAGCGAAAAAAAGGTTTTTGAATACGGCTGCGGCTATTCTTCCATGTTTTGGGCGGCGAGAGCAAAAAAAGTTGTCAGTATTGAAGACCAACAGGTTTGGTATGACAAATGGATTGCCGAGTTTAAGGCCGACAATTGGGAAATCCGTTTTCGGGATGAAGGAGAACTTTACAATAAAGCCATTTATGAAGATGATGAAGTGTATGACGTGATAGTCGTTGATGGTAAACGGCGGGCTTTTTGTGCCGAGGATGCAACACAACGCTTGGCCTCCGGCGGATTTATCATTCTGGATGACAGTGATAGGATTAATACCAGCAAGGAATATGTCGCTGCCGTTGATTGCCTGAAAAAAGCAAATTTAATTCAGGTGGATTTTTATGGCTTTTGCCCGATGAACAATTATACAAAAACGACTTCGGTGTTTTTAAGCCGGGATTTTAATTTCGAATCACTTTATACTATTCAACCGATTAACGGCTGGGGGAATCTGTGGTCGATGACCAGACGGGACAGAAAGCTGTTTTTCAAAAAGCAGAAATAGAAAAACCCCTCTCGTTTGAGAGGGGTTTTGAGTTAAGATTAGAAAGAAGCGATACAATATCCAGAAGTTGCGGTGCAGGTAGACGAGGAGTAATCACTTACAGAGTTAGAAGAGCCACATACATAAGAACAGTTTCCGGAAGTCCAAAAGAAGGTACAACCGCTGCCAACCTTTTTACCGAGGGCTATATCGTTTCCTGAAGCCAATCCCCAATCCATTCCGCAAGTCGATCTGCTTATGCAGTAGTTGGATACTTCGGTTTGTGTACCGGAGTATGCACCGGTAGAAATGATGGTACCGTGCTGACCGGTAGAG
>DBFWPL010000003.1:0-16168 GCA_048463395.1 Alphaproteobacteria bacterium
TCGGAAACAGATGTTTTGACAACTGTTATCAACCGACCTGCGATGCCGGCGGTTATCTTGATGCCTGCCCGAGCGGTCAAACCGGTACTCCCGTTACTTACTATGGCAGAAACTGCTACAACAGCAGCGATTGTAAAGCTACCGCATTGGATTTGTCAATCCTTTACTCGGATATGACAACTGACACAAGAGTTATTGACGGTAAAACTCCGATCGGTGTTGTCTTTGATGAGAGCAATAGTTTAGCCGTGGCTCTGACAGAATCATCAAGTACATTGACCTGGGGCGGACAAGGAACAGATATTTCGACACTGGAGAATTGTTCAACCGAACCATTATCCTGCGGTACGGACGGTAAGGCTAATACGACGGCGATTATCGCTTATGGTAAGGCTAATAACATCTCTTATCCGGCAGCAGAGTATTGCTATAATTATAAAACCGAGGGAACCGTTGCCGGGGATTGGCATTTGCCGAGCTATGCCGAGCTGAAAAGCATCTATAATGCAAAAAGTGAGATAAATGCAGCTTTGAATCTGCTTGGCAAGTCATCGCTCACGGAAAACTACTATTGGTCGTCTACCGAGCTCAGTAGTGCCAGTTCTTGGCTATTGACCATGCCTGGTGGTCTCAACCCCGGCAACCCTAAGACTAAAGATTACTACGTCCGCCCTGTTATCGCTTTTGAACAAGCCATTTGCGATGAAACAGAAACAAACTTAAGTATCGTCTACACCGATGGTTCTATCTGCTCCAACATCGTCCCGAGCAAGACTCCTTATGCTATTATCATCTCTGATGATGACACAAACACCAGCAGTATCCAAACCCGTGCTTTTGCTTTGGTAATTTATAACTCCAACAGATATGGATATACTCCGTTCAGAGATTATGGTCTGCATGTTTGTCCTAAAGAAGATGAAGACGGGTCTTGTCTGGAATCTTTCGAACAATTTACTCCTTATATTGAGAGTATTTCTCCAAAATGTGACAGTACCGGTTTGTGTGAATGCCAATCTAAACAACGAGTTCAAATCACTGATGGTGAAATCAATACCAAAAACGCCAAGAAAAACGGAGCTAACGGTTTCTATGATAAAATCTTAACCCGAACAAACAGATACTACTTTGAAATCTTGGGTACCAATCCTGCCTATAAACTCGCCAATATTGATGATGCCAAAGGCTTGTTATATGTACCGGGATATTATGAGGTAGATACCACATTCTTATATATGAATGAGATTAATAACGTCATTAATGATCTCAACAAATACTATGGCGAAGACACCTATCCGTTACTTGAAAAAGAACCGGTCTGGATGTCTACTCAGGGTATGGACGGATCTCAGTGCTACTACGATAACGGCAGCATCAAAGCTGCTAGTGCAACACTGCAACTCAACACCCTCCTCTTTGTCCATTATAGAGACTTCGTCTCCTTTGTTCAATCCGGAAGTATATAGAATACAATGACTAATAAAACCCCTCTCAGAAGAGAGGGGTTTTATTTTATTATTCACTAACCGTAATTTCTTTTTTCGGAGCCTTTTGATAATTATTCAACTTATCAGCAACGGCATCTTTAGCTTTCTCAGCCATATTTCCCGCTCCGTTTTCCACTTGTTCGGTAACTTCGCCGACAGTTGTTTTCTCCGTAATCTGTCCGTCATAAATTCCTTTTCCGACCAAATAGATAACAATAATCAAAGCGATATAAAAAATATATTTCAAAAACGTACCCATCTCATTCTCCTAAAAGCAAAAACATTTTCTCTAATAAGATAAGCTCCGTTAAGACAATTTCAAGTGCCATCAAAATCACTTAAAGCACAAAAAAATCCCCTCGCTTTTCAGAGAGGGGATTCTCACTAAATTGCGGTATCGGTTCCGGCAGGAGCATCACCGTTAAGTTCCTGCAAAGCCCCGACAGCTTTTTTACGCTTCAACTTATTGACAAACTTAATAGAACGCTGGGCATCCCATTTCTTTTTGCCCTCTTCACGTTGAAAAATTTGTTTGTAGACCTCAATCGCCTGATCAAATTCAGACAATTTGGTCAAACAACTTGCCAAACCATCATACAATTTGTGATGATAACGGTTATTAATCATCATCTGGGCTTTTTTGTAACATTTCAACGCATCCGTAAACTTCAACATTTTCTGATAAACAAAGCCGATACTGATCCATGCCTGAATCTCATGTTTGTCAATATTGAGAATTTTGGTAAAGCATTTTAATGCGGAATTGTTGTCGCCCATCAATTGATAGGTAACGCCCACACCGTTCCATGCTTTAATATTGCTTTTATCTGATGCTAAAACTTTTTTGAAGAAAGAGATGGCTCTTTCATATTGTTTCAGTTTCTGTAACGTAACGGCAATACTCAACAAAGTCTGCGTATGCTTATTGTCGATTTTCATTGCCAGCTCCAGAACATCCAGAGCTTCTTTATAGGAGAACATGTGCTGCAGGGCAATCGCCTTGCCGTTTAAGGCCTCAAGCGAAGTTTTATCAATAGCCACTGCCTGGTCAAAACACGCAATCGCATCTTTATAAAGGCCTCGCATACTCAATGTAACGCCTTTATTATTCAACACCTCAACCGATTGAGGATTAAGCTCCATTGCCTTGTCAAAACATTCCACCGCTTCGGTATAACGGCTCATTTTTTGAAAAGCAAACCCCTTGGAATTCAAAGCCTTCCAAGACTTCGGCTGTTCAGCGATAGCAATATCAAACTGCTCAATCGCTTCATTGTACATACCCTGATCAAGCAGTTCTTGCCCTCTCTTGTATGCACTGTTTTCATTCGATTTAACCATATCACATCTCTTCATTATAGTTACAGAATAATTCAGTGTTGAATTTAACACCGATAAAATGTTCTGTCAAGAACCGCCTGATAAAAAAGCATGATTATTTACAAATGATCAGATTTTCAACTGTTTGAACAGCGAAATATCGGTCCGAACCTCAATATATTTCATCGCAAACTTCATACAAAAATCTCTGACCTTTTCCCTTTTTTCGGAAAAATAACTTTTGTATTCCCGCTGAAATTCCTTGGATTTTGTATCAAAGACCAGTCGTTCTCCTCCGTTTTCCGCCAGATATTCTCCCGCTTTCGGCGAAAGCTCCTCCAACAAGTCAAATACATTGATACAATAAACACGGGCTTTTTGAGCCAAAGCCGCCAACTGTTTCTTCATATCCTCGTCAAACTCGTTAAAATCGCTGACAACAAATACCGTCGAATGGCTTTTGACATTTTTTCGCAGCAACTGCAAAGGTTTGGACAACTTTTCCCGCTGCGGCTGCTTATAAGTTTTCAAAATATTTTCCCCGGTCTGGGAAATTTTTTTCAAAACCGCCATCATATTGGCTCTGTCATTCTGAGGTTTAAAACTGTATGTGTCATTCCCGTCAAAGATAATACATCCGAAACGATCGTTATTCTCCAAAGAAAGCCACCCTAACAGACTGGCTATTTTTGAGGCGGAAACCGACTTTAACTCGTTTCTCGTTCCGAAAACCATGTGCGGAGACAAATCCAAAACGATATAAATCTCAAGGTCTTTTTCCTCCGCATAGAGCTTTGTATAAGGCGTCAGTTTGCGGGCGGTAACCCGCCAGTCAATATCCCGCACATCATCGCCGAAAGTATAACCGCGGATTTCTTCAAACTCCATTCCCCGCCCCTTGAACGCCGACTTCACGTCTCCGGCAGTAACCGACGAGGCAACCTTTGCTTTATATTGTTTTAAATATGAAACATATTTTCGTTGCTCGACCAATTCTTCCATCGTCGCAAAAAGACCGTTCCCGTTCCGGTTTTCAACCGGACGGGAAAACAGTTTTTCTTTAATCTGTTTCAGCCTTTTCATTGAAAAAACTCCTGTTTAAGGAAGAGGAACGATTTTAACCAGATTGGTAATCACATCATCCGTCGTATAACCTTCTGCCTGAGCTTCAAAGGTCAAAATAATGCGATGTCGCAAAACATCATAAATCACCGCGTGAATATCTTCCGGCGTAACAAAATCACGGCCTTCCAGCCATGCATTGATTTTGGCACAACGATCAAGAGCGATTGTCGCACGCGGACTGGCTCCGTATAACACCTGTCCGGCCAGTTTCTTGTCGTAATGCTGTGGATTTCTGGTCGCAACGACCAACTGCACCAGATATTCTTCCACCTGCTCACTCATGTGCATATTCAAAACCTCTTTGCGAGCGGCAAGAACGTCCTCAATTTTCAACGGTTCAAATTTGACGCTTTCTCCGCCTTTAACCTCACCCCTGACCAACTGCAGAATTTTTTTCTCGGCAGCCGCATCCGGCTGATCAATCTTAATATACATCAAAAAACGGTCAAGCTGAGCTTCCGGAAGATTATATGTTCCTTCATGCTCAATCGGATTCTGGGTCGCCATCACCATAAACAATTTCGGCAGCAGATATCTTTTTCCACCGATACTGACCTGACGTTCTGCCATTGCTTCCAACAAAGCGGACTGAACCTTTGCCGGAGCACGGTTAATTTCATCCGCCAAAATCAGATTGGCAAAAATCGGCCCCTGACGAAATTCAAATTCACCTTTTTGAGCCACATAAATTTCACTTCCGGTAATATCCGACGGCAGCAAATCCGGCGTAAACTGAATACGGTTATACTTTGCGGCTATGCACTCCGACAAGGTTTTAATCGCCTTGGTTTTTGCCAACCCCGGAGCCCCTTCTACCAAAGCATGTCCGTCAGCCAGCATGGTAATCAGCAGTTTTTTTACCAAATCCTGCTGCCCAATAATCTGAGTATCCATATAGTTCTTAAGTGAAATCAACTTATCTCTGATATCTGACATAGAAACCACCCTCTGTTAGCTAAATATAATACGATTTAAAAAATTATGATACTCTTCCAAAACCATCCGTTTCATCGCTTCATTCGCCAAAAAGTCAAACAACTCGATTGAACGCTTGTAATGGGCTTTGGCTCTCTCATAATCCCCCTGCTCCTTATTGAAAGCCTCAACCCTTGCCAAATACAGCAGAGCCTCCGCCTCGGCAAAATGATGCGAAACTTTTCCGTATAAATAGACCGACTTCATCAAAGCCTTGCGGGCATTGGAAATATCCTTGATAATATAACGCAGACAACCGATTGCCGACAAAGCACTTGCTTCACCGAGCAAATCGCCGTTTTCGCGGTACAAATCCCGACAACGCTCCAATATGTCGTGAGCCACATCATAATTCTTATTTTTCATTTCCAAACGGGCAATAGCTCGAAGCGTTGCCGCCTCTTTTAAGGAAGTTCCGTCCTGCCGGAACAAATCCGCGGCTTTCCGATAAGAAAGCAAAGCCTCCCCGTCTTTATTTTCAGAGAGATAAACAAAAGCTTCCTGCTCATAAGCATCTCCCAGCAAATCCTTATTGCCGATGGAGGATAAAACTTCTTCCGCCTGCCGTATAATCTTAAGAGCCTCCGCCAATTCTCCGGAAGCCGATTTAACCTTTGACAGCTTGATTAAAGCTTCTCCGTAAGTATTCTGTCCGTCAATGAAATCTTTCACCAAATCCACGGACTTTCTCAGAGCTTCTTCCGCCTTATCATAATTATCAAGACTCAGCTCCAACTCTCCCAGTCTGGAGAGAACAAAAGCCTGCCCCTCGACATCATCCGTCTCCTGATACAAAACCGCCGCTTTAAGATAATTCTCCCGGGCTTCGTCATATTTTCCGGAATGCCAGCTTATGTCACCCTCCTGAAAAACTTTCGAGGCTTCGGTAACATATTTCCCCTGACTTGTTCTTGGCATAAAAAAACTCCTTTGCATTCATTCAATATTATTATATATATTTCGTAACAAGAAAAAAAACAAGAAGCAAGATCCATGGATGACATATTCAATTTAAGTGAACAAAACGAAACATCTTCCGGCCAACCGCAAACATTTAACAACACCGCGGCATTAATGCCTAAGTTTGAGTGGCTGGAAATGCTTAATCCTGAACAAAAGCAGGCCGTACAAACAACGGAAGGACCGGTTTTAGTCCTTTCGGGAGCCGGTACCGGCAAAACCAAGGTCCTAACCACCAGATTGGCTTACATTCTTGCCAACATGAAGGCCAATCCGTGGAATTGTCTGGTTGTAACCTTTACCAACCGTGCAGCAAGGGAAATGAAAGAACGCGTCCAAAATATGATTGGCGATGTTGCCAACTCCGTCTGGCTGGGAACATTCCACAGTATATGCGTCAAAATCTTAAGAAAACACGCCGAATTAGCCGGCCTTCATTCAAACTTTACCATTCTCGGCGAAGATGACCAAAAACGCCTGATTAAACAAATCATTGAGGCGGAAGGAATTGACGATAAAAAATACCCCGCTCAGTCCGTCCTCGACCACATCCAGCGTTGGAAAGACAAAGGCCTGACTATCGATAAAATTCAAGAGGGTTATAAAGAAAACGTCTTAACCCATCTTTATAAAAAATATCAGGAACGGTTGCTTGACCTGAATTGTGTCGATTTCGGAGATATTCTGCTCTATACACTGAATATCCTACTTTCTCACCCAGATGTCTGCGACATATACCAAAGTCGTTTCAAATATATTATGGTAGACGAGTACCAAGACACCAACGTTACCCAGTACCTGTTCCTGCGTTTGTTGGCCCAAAAACACAAAAACCTGTGTTGCGTGGGAGATGACGACCAATCCATTTATTCTTGGCGGGGAGCTGAAATCGAAAATATCCTCCGTTTTGAAAAAGATTTTGATAACTGCCATACCATCCGTCTGGAACGCAACTACCGTTCCACCGCCAATATTTTGTCCGCCGCTTCCTGCTTAATCAGCCACAACGAAGGCCGCTTGGGCAAGACATTGAAAGTGGCGGAAAATTCTCCGGCTCGCAATGCCGATAACACAAGAATCAAAGTTGTGAGCACATATAGCGGTGAAGACGAAGCCAAATATGTGGTTGACGAAATTGACGCCCAGCTTCGCAACGGATATGAATATTCACAAATGGCCGTTCTGGTTCGCACTGCCTTTCAAACCCGCGAATTTGAAGAAAAATTCATCTCCGAAGCCATTCCTTATCAGGTTATCGGCGGACCAAAGTTCTACGAACGTACCGAAATCCGCGACGCATTGGCTTATCTGAGAGTCGTTCTCCAGCCTAATGATGATTTGGCTTTTGAACGGATTATCAACAAACCAGCCCGCGGTGTCGGGGCCAAATCCGTTGAGAAATTTTATCAGGAAGCCAGAGCCAACCGCATATCCCTGTTTGAGGCAGTAAACAAACTTTTGAATGAAGGCGGCGTTTCCGGCAAAGCCAAAACCAATCTGACGGATTTAATGGAAAAATTCGAACAGTGGCGAAAAAACATAAACGCAGTTACTCCGGATGAATTAATGTCGCAAATACTGGAAGATTCCGGTTATATTGATATGCTGAAAACGGATTCTTCCGCCGAGGCTCCCGGACGCCTGGAAAACCTAAAAGAACTGGTTTCGGTTATGAGCGACAAAGAAAAATACCCGACCTTGTTTGAGTTTATGGAACACGTCAGTCTGGTAATGGACAACGACGATACTTTTGACAACAACAAGGTTATGCTGATTACCTTGCACTCAGCCAAAGGCTTGGAATTTGACGTTGTTTTCCTGCCCGGCTGGGAGGAAGGCCTGTTTCCGCACCAACGCAGCCTTGATGAGAACGGTTCTCAGGCTTTGGAAGAAGAACGCCGCCTGGCTTATGTGGCAATTACCCGAGCCAAAAAACAGCTTTATATCTTAACCGCCCTCAACCGCCGCGTTTACGGCCAGTGGCAAAATAACATTCCTTCTCGTTTTATTAATGAATTGCCGCCGCAAAATATTGAAATATGCAATAATGCGACTAAATTTTATAACAACTATAACGGCGGCGGATATAATAACTACTCTCAAAACTCTGCCGGTTCATACAATCAGGGAGATTACAATGGGTACAGTCGCAATCGCAATTCCGGCAGCTCTCATCATGGTTTCGCTTCTGCTTCAGCTTTAATGGGAGAAAAAGTTTATCACCAAACTTTCGGCTACGGAAAAGTCGTCGGCGTTGAAGGGGATAAGTTAGACGTCTGGTTTGACAATTACGGCAACAAAAAATTGTTAAAGGATTATGTAACTAAAGTCGGATAAAAATCTTGTTAATTTGTAAGTAAAGAGCAAAAATAATAGTTGACAAGGCTGCAAAGATTGATTATTAAATAGCAAGAATTTTGATGGCGGGATAGCTCAGTCGGTAGAGCGGAGGAATCATAATCCTTGTGTCGTGGGTTCGAATCCCTCTCTCGCTACCATAATAAAAAAGACATCTCCTTGTGAGGTGTCTTTTTTGTTATCCGTAAGAGGCGGATTTGAAGCCACGAAGAAGTGGGTTCGAAACGAAAATTTTAGGCAGACGGAAGGATGCCGACGGCAACGCCGAAAATTGAGGCCGGCGACGTGAACATTGTGAACGAGCCAATCCCTCTAAAAAGAACGAACTAAAAAATCCCTCTCTCGCTACCATAATCCCTTTCTCTTTCAGTATTTTTTTAATTCACAATCATCACAAATTATAACATTTGACTCTTAAACACTTTTAACATAACCTGAAAAAGCAACGGGTGATTACCGTTGTGAGGTTTAGAACCCTCTATTGCAAGTTGTCTGTAAGACAGACGTAAAAACTACCTTTTGGTCTGATGACTGGAAGGTAGCTAATAAGGTGTACGTATATCTATACTTACGCCCAATACACTACACTATTCTTGCAAATAGGTTCTAACTTCCAGTCGCCTCTCATCAAGGCGATTTAATTTTATACGCTAAAATGAAAGGAAGTTATATTTTTATGAAAACCGCAGTTGACAACATAATATTCTACTCCTCGGGAACCAATATCCGAGCCGGAGGACCACAGGGATATCTTGCCAATCTTCAGCTTGGCATCGGCAGACAAGATAACATAATCTTCATAACGCAAGATTCCCTGAATAACCAAAAATTTGATTTCAGAAACACCATTGCTTACCTCTTAACCTGCCTCATTCCTGTCAAAAAATACCGGCGTTCTCTACGCCAACACCTAACGGCTCTTTTGTTCGGATATAACAAATACCTGAAAGACGGCATTGATCCCAGATATTTTCCGTTCATCAGAGAACTGAATAAATATTCATTCAAGACAATTACCTGCCATGTAATTGAAGATGCAATATTTTTAAAAAGCTACCTCAAACATAATAACGGCGGAAAACTGCTGCAAATGTCGCATTGTCCGCAACCTCCGTCGGAAGAAGTTTACAACACGGCGAAAGAAAACAATGATCCCAATGCCGAAAACACATTAAAAGAATGGCAAAAACTTGAAAAAGAAGCTTTTTCAGATGCTGACATTTACATTTTTCCATCCAAAGAATCTGTTGATTGCTATACCTCTTCTTTACCATACTTTCAAAGTTTCATTAATGAAAAAGACATCCGATACGTCCGCACCGGATGTCAGCCGTTGGAAAACCTGCGGACAAAATACAATATCGAAACCCCGTTTATTATCAGCTACATCGGCAGACACAACCAAATCAAAGGTTATGACTTATTAAAAGAAATTGCCGAAAAAATATTGGCACAAAGAGAGGACGTTACCTTTCTTATCGGCGGAGCTGCCGGCTCCATCCCCCCGCTTCAACATCCGAGATGGATTGAAATCGGCAGATGTAACCCGGCAGAAGTTCTGAGTATTACGGACGCCTTCATCCTACCGAACAGACAAACATATTTTGACTTGATTTTGCTGGAAGTAATGTCAACCGGCACACCTGTTTTTGCCTCCCGTGGTGGCGGAAACACCACGGTAGAACAAGATACGCATGCCATAACTCTTTATGATAACATTGACGATTGTGTGAACAAACTTAACGAGTTTCTGAAACAACCGGCAGAAGAAAAATCATTATTAAGACAAAAAATAAAAGCAGCGTATCAACAAAACTACACATTGGAAGTCTTTGCTCAAAATTATATTAACATGATAAAACAGGTAGTAAATTCATGAAAATCGAAAATTTAATCGTCGGTTGCGGAATCTCCGGAGCCGCAATGGCTCGCCTCTTGGCCGAAAAAGGAGAAAAAGTCGTTGTTATTGATTCCAAAGAACACATTGCCGGAAATATCTACGACTACTGTCAAGACGGAATATGCGTCCATAAATACGGAACCCACATTTTCCACACCAACAATAAGAAAGTTTGGGATTTTGTCAGTCGCTTTTGTCAATGGTATCCTTACCAACACAAAGTTTGCGGCTTAATTGACGGGCAAATTGTCCCTATTCCGTTCAACCTCAATACTTTGCACGCCGTATTCCCCGAAAGCATGGCAAACAAAATTGAACAAAAACTTCTCAACATCTACGGTTTAAACGTCAAAGTCCCTATTCTGGAACTATACAAACAACAAGATAAAGATTTAGAGTTTTTGGCAAAATACATTTATGAAAAAATCTTTTTGGAATACACATTAAAACAATGGGGACAAACACCGGATGAAATAGATCCGACCGTTTCAGGACGTGTCCCGGTTTATATCAGTCGGGACGACCGCTATTTTCAGGATAAATATCAGGGAATTCCTATCGGAGGTTATACTAAAATGATAGAAAATATGCTGAACCATCCCAACATCCGGATAAAACTGAATACACCGTTTACTGCGGATATGGAATATGAACGCTTATGGTGGACGGGAAGTATTGATGAATTTTTTAATTTTCAATTCGGACAATTACCTTACCGGAGCGAACGCTTTGAATTTATCAAATTCCCATATCCAAAATTTCAGAATACGGCAGTTGTAAACTACCCTTGTAATTATGACTTTACTCGCATTGGCGAATATAAACATTTTTTAAATGACCAATCAGAAAATACAATCGTATCTTACGAATATCCTGAAGCTTTTGAAGAAGGAAAAAACGACCGTTATTATCCGATAGCCAATGAACAAAACGCCGGCTTATACAAAAAATATTTATCTCTGGCTCAATCACAAAAAGATAAAGTCTTTTTCTTCGGTCGATTGGGAGATTATAAATACTATGATATGGATAAGGCGGTCATGCGGTGTCTGGAGTTATTCCAAAACATAAAATAGAAAGCTATGACTTCCCGTCGTCAATAATCTCATATTCCGCATCAATAATTTCCGGACGTTTGGAGGACTTTTTCTTCTCGATGTCCGGAATATTTTTCTTCATAAAATAACGTCGATACAAATAAACCGCGGCATTTCCGACAAAACCGAACAAAATCAAGATTAAAACGACAGGCAGCAAAACCCATGCCACATAAAAAGCCATGATAAACAAAAACAAGGCAAACAGCAACACACCGCTCAAAATAAATATACCTTTGTTTTTATTCATAAAAAATTCTCCCGTTTATCTCTCTTATATCATACACATAGGTAGCTCCGACAAAATAATCAAGAGTTTTTCAAAAATTGTCATCGGCAGACTTGTTTTCGCTCCCTTAGATATTAAGTTATATTTCGATAAACTAATGGAGTATATTGATGAACTTAAGATTATGGACAATCTTTACTTTGATGTTTCTGTTTTCCGCTCCGGC
Organism: Alphaproteobacteria bacterium; assembly: GCA_048463395.1. Taxonomy (GTDB): domain Bacteria; phylum Pseudomonadota; class Alphaproteobacteria; order RF32; family CAG-239; genus JAGAJR01. Next base: position 11,678 of record DBFWPL010000003.1, read on the forward strand.
TTTTTCGGAAGAAACCACTGACAATACAAATGGTCTGCGGGCTAACTTTAAACGCGTGGCTCTGGAAATGTCCAGTACAGACGTAAGCAACGCCAAACAATACGAAAACTCTCCCAACACACAACTCAGTTCCGACAGCCAAACTCTGATTAAAGGAGTATTTGATTTTGTTTTGGAATATGAACAACCGAAGTGGCAATGGAACAACAGTGTTTTTCTCGAATATGGCAAAACGACATTAAAAGATGCCGACGGACAAAAATCTTCCAGTGAAAACGCAGATAAAATTCTCTTAACCAGTGATTACTCCCGCAAAATGTGGAGATACTGGGATGCGGATGTCGGACCGTTTGTCAGCCTCGGTTATCAAACCGAATTTACCGAAAACAGCGACGCTCCCCGCACCAAAACCTTTCGCGGCAAATCTGGGATAAAACTGTTCAACGGTATCTACCTCAAAGAACTTTATCTGGCCGGTGTCGAAGAATTAGACCTGACCTATGATCGCAGCGATACCAAATCCGCCTGGGAAATCGGCGTAACGGCAGAATATCCTCTGCGAGACGGTGTTAAATTCCAATTGGAAAGCTACTTCCGCGATTATGTTATTTACAGCCGCTATATCGGAACCGATTTTAAATACGAATTCAACCTGACTTCTCGTATGGACGTCAAACTCAATGACCATATTTCCCTTGCTCCGTATATTTCATATATCAGGGCTCAATCTCGAGAAGCAAGCGTTGCCGGAAGCAACTTTATGATAGGACTGTCTTTGGCTTATTCAGAACTTTTTAACCTCTAAAATAATTTAATTGACTGCCGATAACATTGTGCTATTACAAAAACCGAATTTAATAATATTGAGGTAAAAATGTTTTCTCTTTTTAACATGCAGCAATTTATCAGTGCTTTTATTGTTCTCTTTGCCGTTATCGACATTACCGGTTCAATTCCGATTATCCTGAGATTAAAGAAAAACGGCAAAAAAGTAAACGCGATGAAGGCGGCAATCTTGGCATTCCTGATGTTTATGATTTTCTTCTATGTTGGAGAAGCTTTCTTAAAATTATTCCACTTGGACATTTCTTCCTTCGCAATTGCAGGTTCCCTGATTATCTTCATCATGGCCATGGAAATGATTCTGGACATCGAAATTTTTAAAGACCAGCCCAATTCTCCCCAAGATGCCACATTCATTCCGATTGTGTTTCCGCTGATTGCCGGTGCAGGAGCTCTAACCACCCTCCTTTCCATTCGTTCCCAATATCAGGATATCAACATCATTTTGGCAATTCTTACCAACGTGATTATCATTTATTTCGTAATCAAACTGGCCAAAAACATTGAACAAAAGCTGGGACTGGGCGTTATCTATATGATGCAGAAATTTTTCGGCATTATTTTGCTTGCCATCTCGGTAAAATTGTTCATTACCAACATCACACTATTAATTTCACAAATCAAAGGATAAAGATCATGAATAAACTTTTGTTTTTGGAATACCCGAAATGTTCCACCTGCCAAAAAGCAAAAAAATGGCTGGAAGAAAACGGTATTGATTTTGAAGACCGTCACATCGTCGAACATAATCCGACACAACAGGAGTTAAAAAGCTGGATAACCCGCAGCGAACTTCCGATAAAAAGTTTTTTCAACACCAGCGGAATGCTTTACAAATCCATGGAATTGAAAGAAAAACTCCCGCAAATGAGCGAAGAGGAGCAAATCAAACTCCTTTCCTCAAACGGAATGCTGGTCAAACGCCCGCTGATTATCAGTTCCAAAAACATTTTTGCAGGTTTCAAACCGGAACAATGGAAAGAGTTAAAATCTTAAGATGGAGAATTAACTTTTTCCTACTTGTAAATGAAAAATAATGAATTAAATCAATAAAAGTAACTCATTAACAAGGAGATGAAAAAATGAACAAACTGCTTCTTACCGCTCTTGTTGCCGTTTCCTGCATTACTTTAAGCTCTGAAGGCTACGCTAAAAAGAACGGCGGCGGTTTTACCGGACCGTCCGTTGAAATCACAACCGTCGAACAGGCCAAAGGCATGAGCGACGACACTTTTGTCGTTCTGCAAGGAAACATCAAACAAAACATCGGTGATGAATTATACATATTCACTGATGCTTCCGGTTCCATCAACATTGAAATCGACGATGACGACTGGAACGGCGTTTCCGTAGGACCGGATGACTTGGTTGAGATTCGCGGAGAAATCGACAAAGGCTGGACCTCTATTGAAATTGATGTCGATCAGGTTCGCAAAATCGACAATAAATAAGATATTATATTCAAGACAGCCGTCCGAAACCGGACGGCTTTTTTGTTTTCACCTGATCGGTTTGTCTTTAAAACCGATACGACCTATTAAAGGAAGCTTTATCGCCGGATTCAGGAAATCTATACCAAAATCCAATCCTAAAATATTAATTTCCAAACCTTCAGCCTTTCCTACGGTTATTCCCAACAAACCAAACAAAGAAAATTGAAACCCCGTACCGCTTTCACTTGCCCCAAAGAATTTTCCGTCTTCAATCCAGTCTTTACCGATAGCGTTTGGCGGAAGTTCGACCGTCAATTCCGGAACATTACGGATAATATGAGCCACAAAACTGTTGCTGTTCGGCCCCGGCCACGGACTGTAATATCGGGAAAACGGATACGAAAATGCGGCTTCTCGGATTTTGGGAATAGCCCGTTCGGCCTCTTCGCCTCTAAGTTCCTGAATAACATAAGGCATAGCCCCATACCACTTCCTGTCCGGAACGTCCTTTTCCGCAAAAACGACATTTCCCCTCTGCCGGAGATAAAATCCCACTACCTGATAAACCGTATAGTCTTCGGCATCTTTTTCTTTAGTTGCCACCCAGGTATGAACGGAAAAATACCCTCTCCAGCTGAATGTTCTGGCGGCATAAACCTGTACTACGGCCTCTTTTACCATATCAGGGTTGGGAGCCAATCCGGAACTGCTCATATCTGCGGTTCGCCAATCCGGACGATTAAACACCATCACGGCAAACCATATTGTAACCACGGTCATAACCGTGATTTGCCAAAACTTTTTCTTTCTGAATAATCCTTTGTCAAATTTCATTTTTTCTATCCCATCATCCTTATAAAATAGCATTTTTTATAAACAATCTCAAGAGAAAGGCAAATATCTGTTGACGATAAGCCTAAGTTATCATACACCCGAAATAAGGACTAATTGACAAAGGAAAACAAAGTGGAAAAATTAAAATACCTGTTTGAACATCACTACATGCTGCCTTCCAATCTGATGTGGATTGTTTTCGGAGTGCTGATTTTTGTGCTTTTGTTTTTGGATTTGTTTGTTTTTCATAAAAAAATTGAAGAACCGCAAATTGCCGACACTTTAAAAATGAGTGTTTACTACATTCTCATCGCCCTGATTTTCGGTTTATTCATTATTTATGAAAAAGGACCGTCCGCCGGTATGCTTTATTATACCGGCTATCTGGTTGAAAAGAGCCTGTCTATGGACAATATCTTTGTCATTTCCCTGGTCTTTACCAGCTTAAACATTCCGACCAAATACCAACACCGCGTTTTGTTCTGGGGAATACTCGGAGCCATTGTCATGAGAGCCGCCATGATTATGATCGGAGCCAAGCTGGTCAGTGATTTTCATTGGCTTTTATATGTTTTTTCCTTCTTTTTGCTTTATACCGGTATCAAAATGGTTGTCAGCTCGGAAGAAGACACCCCGCTGACGGAAACCAAAATTTTCAAATTCATTAAAAAAACATTCAAAATCACCCGCCGTCTGCACAATGAACACTTCATTCTCAGAAGAGGTTCCATTATTTTGATAACCCCGCTGCTGTTTGCATTAATAGTGATTGAACTTATGGATGTTATTTTCGCCGTTGACAGTATTCCCGCCATTTTTCTGATTACACAAGACGTGTATCTGATTTATACCAGTAATATTTTTGCCATTCTCGGCTTAAGAGCCTTATACTTCCTGCTCGCCGCCGCAGTTAATCGTTTTACCTACTTAAAACCGGCTTTGGCAATTATCCTGATTTTCATCGGCAGCAAAATTTTCTTGCCTTACGTTGGTATCAATATTGAGGCTTGGCAGTCATTGGTCATAACCTTCAGCATAATCGCCGGAGGAATTGTGCTGTCATTGGTAAAAACCAGTCCGGAAAATACCAACTGAAAATATGTAGCTTGAATAATTAATTTATTTCCTTTATCATCCCTCTTGCAGTTCAGAGATGAGCTGTGGTGTCTGAAAAACATCCTACACTAGATTATCCACCTCCGGTGGAGTCTGCGGTATAAGCCTTTGGTCGAAGAAGCAGGACTGTTAGTGTACAGTTTTTCAGCTCCACCGCCTTAGATTTCCTAGGGCGGTTTTGTTTTAAGAACAAATAAGGAGTTTGAAAATGAGTAAAAGAAAAAACCGTCCGTTTAACACGAACTTTGCCGAACGCAATCCCGAA
>DBFWPL010000004.1:0-84814 GCA_048463395.1 Alphaproteobacteria bacterium
ATACTTGTACAACCGTAACTTCGGGAACTTACGGCAGGACTTGTTACAAAGATAACGGGCAGCCTACCTGTGAAGACGGTGGCTACAAATCCGGTGTTCCAACTAATCAAGTGTGCAGCCCCGTTTCTTACTACGGACGCACCTGCTACCAAAACTGTTACCAGCCGCAGTGTGCCGCCGGTGGTTATGTTGATGCTTGTCCAACCAATCAAACCGGGACTCCCGTTACTTATTACGGAAGAAACTGTTATAAAGATTGTTCTGATGATCCGGGAGCTGTTTGCAAAGCAGCCGGATACACTCAGACTTCCTGCGACAAATTTATGACCGCTGAGAATTGCCCTAGTGATTCGACCTACAAAAAATGTACGCATACTTGCGGGTCCAGAATCTTTGCAGACAATCCAACTTATAACATTGACGGACAAGGAAGCTACTCTAATGCTGTTAATGTTATCACCAAAAACGGAACATATTTAGGCAGTTCTAAAACAACTTATTCAAACATCAACTTTACTCAGTATGCTGAATGTAAAGCCTTACCTAAACCGGTTATTACTTTAACCGCTAAAGAATCAGCTCTGGGAGGATATGCTGCAAGCACTATTAGTGGAGACAGGATTGAAAATATTGACTTTATCGTCAATTTCACACCATATACCAAACCTAAAGCATGCGATTACATCTACATTTTAAGAGATTGGAGCGGAGGTTTGTTCTGTTACAAAAAACAAGGCAATTCCAGTTACATAGGACTTGACAAATATGGTACATATTGTTCTGAAAGTAACGGAGCTTGTGTAGAGGATTGTTATAACAGCTCTTCATCTTATTATAACGATTATTACTGCACAGAATATATCAGGATAGAAGATGAATTGGGAATATCAAACCTTTGCGATTATTTAGATAGCAATTACGACAGCTCATGCCAAACGAGCAGTTCGACAAGCTCGACAGGTACTGCCGTCAAACTGGATCCTTCCACAAGAACTCAGACCAGCTACACTCCAAGCGGATGCGGCTCATCAACAAAATATGTTGGCACAATGTACCTGAAAAACGTAAACATCACCGTTAACGGAAATCCCAAAATTGCAACCACAATCGGCGGCGGTGCCCATTATGAATCTACAGTTGTCTTTGAAGGAACCAACAAAATTACCGGAGGATCAGCCCACTCCATTTGGGTAAGAGGACACAACACCTGTGCTTATGGTAAAGTCAAAGGAACGCTTCAGATTGCTTCCGGAGCTTCCCTGACACTGAATAAACCGGCTTGTGTTTACACGGGATGGAACGGTGTTTACACCAAATACGGAACCGTCTCGGGAACTGTTACTACCAATTGTTCAACTTACACGTTACAATGGTAATAAAAAAAGCCCTCTCTTTCGAGAGGGCTTTTTTTATTCATACCTCAACGCATTAATCGGATTAAGAAGCGAGGCTTTATAAGCCGGATAAAAGCCGAAAAACAACCCAACAAAACCGGCAAAAGAAAACGGCAGCAAAATATACGGAAGAGAAACCACCGCCGTCAGAGAGCTGAAAGCCGAAACCAATTTCACCCCGATTAGGCCGAAAACAATTCCGACCAATCCGCCGATAAGCGAAAGCACCAAAGCCTCCATCAAGAATTGCCAACGGATATCCCACGACTTTGCCCCTATCGCCATACGAATACCGATTTCACGAGTTCTTTCCGTTACCGACACCAACATAATATTCATGATGCCGATACCGCCAACCAACAAGGAAATAGAGGCAATAGAGCCCAACAGAATAGTCATGACTTTGGTCGAACTTTCCATCATTTCCATCATCTGTGTCAGATTCATAATCACAAAATCGTCATCTTTCTCCTGCCCCAAGTTATGTCGTTGCCGAAGCAAGGCTTTGATGTCCGCCTGAGACGTATATGTACTGGCGGAATCAACCGCCTGCAACATCACAAACTTAACCTGATCTGGAAAAGAAATCCCCATAACCTTCTTTTGAGCCGTCGTAATCGGAATATAAACGCTGTCATCCTGATCCTGTCCCATTCCGCTTTGTCCTCTGGCCTTCAAAACGCCGATAACCTTAAATGGAATCCCTTTTATTCTGATAGTCTTGTCAATCGGATCAACATCTCCGAAAAGCTCATTAACCACCGTTTGTCCCAAAATCGCCACTTTACCGGCATTTTTAACATCCGCTTCACTGAAAAAACGCCCGTAAGCTAAATCCCAATCTTTGATTTCAAACATCCGGTTATCCGTTCCGGTAATACCCGTTGACCAGTTGGCATTGCCATAAACAATCTGAGCCGTCTCATCCAACATCGGGGCTGCCAGTTTAATCTTGTCTATTTTGGTCTGGATGGCATCTCCGTCTCCAGCCTTCATTGTCGGCTGAGAACCGTGCCCGCCTCTTGCCCCGCTGGAAGTCGCCACTCCCGAGCGAACAATAATCAGATTAGAACCCATGGTCTTCATCTCATTCTGAATGGAAATCTGAGCTCCATTTCCCACCGCAAGCATAACGATAACGGCGGCAACACCGATAATAATACCCAAGCTTGTCAAAATGGAACGCATTTTATTGGCTCTGATTGCCCGAATGGCAATACTGAAAATTGTTTTAATATCTACCATGTCTTAATCCTGACGTTTTTTGATAATTTCATCGGAATGAATTTCTCCGTCCACAATTTTAATAATCCGGTCGGCATATTTGGCAATATCTTCTTCGTGAGTAACCAAAATAATGGTGCGTTTCAGTTCCTGATTCAATCTGGTAAACAACTCCATAATTTCAACACTCATTTTTGTATCAAGGTTTCCGGTCGGTTCATCGGCAAAAATAATCGGAGCCGCATTGACAATTGCCCTGGCAATTGCCACCCGCTGTTGCTGACCTCCAGAAAGCTGATTCGGTTGATGGTGCATTCTCTCTTTCAGCCCGACCTTAACCAAAGCATCCTGAGCTCTTTTCAGCCGTTCTTCAGCTGAAACCTTAGCATAAACCATCGGCAGCTCTACATTTTCAATCGCCGAAGTTCTGGAAAGCAGATTAAATCCCTGAAAAACAAAGCCGATATTTTTGTTTCTGATTTCTGCCAACTCATCGGCATTCATCTTATCTACTTCTTTCCCACCGAGAAAATATTTCCCCGACGTCGGTTTATCCAAACAACCGAGGATATTCATTAGTGTCGATTTTCCCGAACCGGAAGGCCCCATAATCGCCACAAACTCGCCCTGCTCAATCGTCAAAGAAATCCCTTTCAGGATTTTAAGCTCCAAACCGTCCAAGGGATAAGATTTTTTAATATTCTTAAGCTCAATCAAAGACATTATCTCGGCATCCTCATCCGCATCATCTGTTGACTTTTCGTCAGACCGGCATTGTCAATCACAACCCATAATCCCTCTTCCAAATCCGGACCTTCCACTTCGGTATTATCATCATCGGAAACTCCGGTGGAAATTGTCAGACGTTTAGGTTTTCCCTTATCTAAAACCCAAAGTCCTTTGTCTTTATAGCGTTGCTTTTCGCCGTTTTCGTCTTCCACATAAAAACGCAGAGCCTTATTAGGTACCAACCAGACATTCTGCTTTTCTGAAGTAATAATATCAACATTGGCAGTCATTCCCGGTTTCAACTTCAAATCCCGATTATCAATTTCAATAATGACTTCATAGGTAACCACATTAGAGGTGGTAATCGGATTATTGCGAACCTGAGTAACTATTCCGTAAAACTTTTCATCAGGATAACTGTCAACGGAAAACTCCACGGTTTGTCCTTCCTTAACCTTGGCTATATCAGCCTCCACAACTGAAGCTTCAATCTGCATTTTGGTTAAATCTTCCGCCACGTTAAACAACGTCGGCGTCTGGAAACTGGCAGCAACCGTCTGACCGACCTCCACTTCTTTTGAAACGACAATTCCGTCAACCGGAGAAATAATTTTGGTATAATGCAAATCAATTTTTGCAGAATTGAGAGCGGCGGCAGCCTGCTCCACCTGAGCTTCTTTCAAAGCTATCTGAGCCACGGAATTGTCATAATCCCGTTGAGCCAACTCCAAGTCTTTATCAGTTGAATATTTGGAACGGTTTAGTTTTTTTATTCTTTCAAGATTCTTTTTATTATACGTCAAGTCGTTCCTTTGGACTTCAACCTCTGCCTTGGCAATGTCTAAAGAGGCCTGTCTTTGAGCTACCGTTGCCTCAAACAAGGCAGGATCAATTTGAGCCAACAACTGTCCCTTGCTGACATTGGTATTATAGTCAACATAAATCTCGGAAATCGTACCGGAAACCTGCGTTCCGATATTAACGGTAGAAATAGGATTAATTGTTCCCGAAGCCGTAATTGTCTCGGTAATATCACCCTTTGTCAGCATTTTGGTAACATAAGAACTTTTTTCTTCATGACCGCGGGTAAAATAAAATGTCCCGACTCCGAGAATCGCCAAAAGTATCAAAAGTTTCACAAATTTTTTCATTTTCCATAATCCTAAAATAATTTTCCGTTGTTTTTTCGTAATAATAATAATTTTTTTTTAAAATTCCATAAATAAATGTTGTCAAAACCTTATTTTTTGTCTATATTGTAAGAAGTGATAATAAAAATAATGTTAAACCAGCCGAGAGGAAAAAATCGAACAACCCTTAAGGCATTATTCTGTAATAAGTATGAGTGAAAAAGAAAAGCGTCATCAGAAGATGAACGAGTTCAAGAAGGAGATCATCAGCATTGCTAACCGCAATCGCAAGATCCAGGAGTTAACCACAGATATCAACGCCTTGTCCGAACTGGACAAGCTCAAAATCGTCATCCTCCTCAACAAGGCTTCTCTCGTCCGCGGATGCGAACATGCCTACCAGGCTCTTCTCAACCGCATCAAGACTTCCTCTGACGCAAAACTCACCGAGCTCGCTCAGGCTCTGGCAAAGAAAACTGGACTGGTATTCTAAAAAAATACCGCTGAGCAAAAAAATAACTAAAGCAAGACGATGACTTCACATCATCCTCTTGCTTTACGTTTCTGAAAGATATTTCTCTTCGGAGAAACAATTATTAATCTATTAAAAAACTTCTTATGGCTAGAGAAAAAAAGATCCGCATTCAACGAACACCGGAAGAAATCGAACAAATCCGTAAAGAACGTGCCGAAAAAAAGGCAAGACAGGCAGAAATCGCCCGTCAACTCGCAGAAGAACAGGAAAATATCGTACATCAGGCCCTGACCACCAAGCAGGAAAACCGCTGGGAAGTCAAAAGACGCCTCGAAGCCCGTCATGACTACCTTCGCGGCCGACGCAAAGCTTATCTGCTGGACCGAGACCTCGACAAAGCCAAACTCGAAGAGAACGAAATCAACGAGTTCATCGGCCTTCTCAACTTCTGGTTCAGAGACTACGAGGAAAGCGTTCAAAAAATCCTCACGGAAATGCTCAAATATCCGGATCCCCGTTTGAACAATGCGGCATACAGTTTTCTTTCCAAACTTTTGGAAGGAGGCCCGATGGGAATGTCTTTCTGGGTATATGTGTGGAACCGCGAGTTCGTTCCCAATGATCTGCTGGAACTGATGGATGTCAAACATATCTCTCCCAAACACGGAGAAACAGGATATGCCGAAAAGCTCATCGAAAGCTGTGCTCACATCATCCTTCCCCGAGAGATGGAAAAACACCTCGCCAGAGAAGAGGAACGTCTCGAAGCGGCCAAGCAAATCACCGACGAGATAAAACGCGAAAAACAAATCGTCCGCGTAACGGCTCGTATCAAAAAGATGAAACACCTCATCGAAGACGTATACGTTCGCTAATCTCTGACTACCGCCCAATCCCTGCTGATGACTTGTTCATCAACAGGGATTTTCATTTTCATATATCACTTTCCTCCATTTTTCTGTTGATATAAAATTTTCTAAGGATTAAATTAAAAAATTGAGTGAATTAAAATTATGTGTTGAACTAAAATTCTATATCATTATGAACAGAACAATAACACCCGAAGAAAAGAAACTTCTTTCTTCATCAGCAACAGTTGCCCGTAAATGGTTGTTTACTCAACTCTCCCGGGGAGAAGACCTTCAAAATCTGAAGCAAACCTGCATAACCATGTCAATCGCGGAAAAAAACCTGAAAAACATTTGGAAACGACAGATGTTAAAGGTCATGAAAAAACGCCGTTATCAGGGCAAAGCCGGTTATCTTTATTGGAGTCTCATCTCAGATGTAAACATTGATAAAATCATTGCCAAATGCAAAAGAAACATTGCCAAACAAGATGATAAAGACTTAAAACACCTGCTTGGACAACTGATACATTTCAAAAACAAGATTAAACACTTTAACCTCTATGCTTTTGAAATGCTGAGCAACGGAAAAACTCCCGCGGATATTATGAACAAAGCTCAGGAACTCGACAAACAGGAAGAAATCGACAACGAAAACAAACTTTTCATTGTGCAAACCCTCAAGCATTTGCTTTATTTAAGTGAAAGAGGAATTCCTCCCACGCTTGAGCTGTTAAAAATCGCCTTAAATACGGAATACTCCTATGATTCCGAAATTTTGGACAATCAGGCTCAAGTTGTCATGAGTACCTACCAAGCCACGAAAGATATTGGTGAAGCCGCTAAAATCAAGAATTTCTGCTATGAATTCATCGCCCGGACTTTTACGGTCGCCGAACGAGCCGACGCCATCTTGATCAGTTTTCTTTTTCTCGGAAATTGGGTCAGCGAGGAAACTTTCCGCACCCTGTACCAAGCTTATCCCTGTATCCACAAAAACGGTATGGACGCTTTGGTATATATGCCGATTAAACCCCTCGCCGCAGCTATTGACAAAACCAAACCTCTGTCTCAGTCAGAAAAATACATTCTATCAATTGCTGAAATATACAAACCCAGAAAGTAACACAAAAGCCCTGAAGCGTACTCCGCTCTCAGGGCTTTAACATCAGCAATAACACTAACCGACCGACATACCGGACTTAAAAGAAAAACCTCGCAGAAGCTCAGCAGTTTTCATTTTCTTTTTGCCTTGCCTCTGAATTTCTTCAACTTCCAAAGCCTTATTTCCACAAGCAATGACCAGTTTATTCGTTCCTTCCAAAATTTCTCCCGCTTGACCTTTCTCCTCGACAACTCTGGACATTAATACTTTAAAACGCTCATTTTCATACTCAAAATAAGCTCCCGGAAACGGATTAAACGCTCTGATTTTTCGCTCCAAAACTTCCGCATTCAGACTAAAATCAAGTTTACTCTCCGACTTATCCAACTTAGCGGCATAAGTAACCAAACGCTCATCTTGAGGAATACCTTTAACGGTATCCGCATCATCCAGATAATCGCAAATCAACTTTGCACCGGCTTCTGCCATTTTATCGTGCAAAATTTCTCCGGTTGTCTCCGATGTTATCTCAATTTCGCTTTTCAGATACATGTCTCCGGCATCCAAAGCCTCAACCACCTGCATAATGGTAATGCCGCTTTTATCATCTCCGGCCTCAATGGCACGCTGTATCGGAGCAGCCCCTCGCCACCTGGGCAATAAGGAACCATGAATGTTTACACAGCCTTTCGGAAAAGCTTCAATAACTGCTTTCGGTAAAATCAAACCATAAGCCGCCACAACGGAAATATCTGCGTCCAGACTTTTGAACAGTTCCTGTTCTGTAGCAGATTTCAGACTTTTCGGCGTTCTGACTTCTATTCCCCGTTCCTCGGCAAAAAGATGCACCGGAGACTTGGTTACTTTCTGACCTCGTCCAGACTCAACCGGAGCTTTAGTATAAACGCAAACAACTTCATGCTTTTTACAAATTTCAACCAATGCCGGAACTGCAAAATCCGGGGTTCCCATAAACACGACTTTCATTATTTTGCCTTTTCCCCGTGTTTAGCTTCATCCCGTTCTTTCTGAAGTTTTTTTAGCAACATATTTCTCTTCAAACGGCTGATACGGTCAATATAAAGAATACCATCCAAATGATCCATTTCATGTTGGAGCACAATTGCCAGAAAATCTTCCGCCAAAATCTCCTGTTCCTTACCGTCATAATCTAAATAACGAACGCGAACCTTCTCAAAACGCTCCACTTCGGCTCTCTGCCCCGGAACTGACAAACACCCTTCTTCGCAAACCACTTTTTCTTCTGACTTCCAGATAATTTCCGGATTCACAAAATACATCGGATGAGCATGCTTACCTTCATCGTCTCTTTCGGCGTCAATAACCAAAACCCTTTTGGATACCCCGACCTGAGGGGCTGCCAGACCAACACCGACGGCATCATACATCGTTTCCAGCATATCGTCCAGAAAGCGACGCATTTCATCATCGACTTTATCCACCTTCTCGGCTTTTTTCTTCAAAACCGGATGCGGATATTCATAAACCTCTAAACGGGACATTATTCCACCTCATTACAAAAAATTTTATCTTGAATTTCTAGCGGGTTTCTTTGGCAATCTGATCCAGCAATGCATTAACCATTTTGGGTTCTTTTTTAGAGAAGAAAGCATATGCTAAATCAACATATTCTTGAATAATCACTTTAACATCAACGTCTAATGTGTTGATAATCTCATAAGTTGCACAAAGCAGCAACGCCTGCAGAGTCCCGTCCAAACGCTCAAAAGACCAGCCTTCATTCAAAAACTGCTGCAATGATTTCTCAATAAATTCTTTCTTTTCGTGAACATTTCTGGTCAATGTGGCAAAATAATTGGTATCCATATTGCCGACTTCAACCATTTCTTCCGTACCGTTTTCCTCATCTTCAATCACAAAACGGCCGACCTTTCCGTCAATAAAATCACGAATAGCCTCATCAACCGACAACTGCCCGTAAGCAATCATATAAGTTGCCTGAACCGCAGCCAGTCTGGCAGCTGATTTCATTTTAATTTTTTCAGATACAAATTTTGCCATTATAAATCCTCGTCTAAATGCCTTGGCTTCGCCAGCTTATCAATCGTCTCCACAAAATCTTCAAAATCTTTGACTTCCCTAAAATCCTTATATACGGAAGCAAAACGAATATACGCGATATGGTCAAGTTTGGACAATGCTTCCATAACGTATTCGCCGATAGTCTGAGATGGAATTTCCGTTTCGCCGGAACTCTCCAAACGACGCTGAATAGAATTAACCACTTTTTCTACCCGCTCCGGATTAACCGGACGCTTACGAACGGCGATTTGAATGGAACGAGCCAGCTTGTCCCTGTCAAACATCATCTTCTCACCGTTTTTCTTAACAACAATCAATTCCCTGAGCTGCACCCGCTCAAACGTCGTAAAACGGGAACCGCACTCCGGACATTCCCGTCGTCTGCGAATACAGGTATTATCATCCGTCGTTCGGGAATCTTTAACCTGAGTATCGTCAAATCCGCAAAAAGGACACTTCATCACTAACTCCTTTAAGATCCGCTCTTGATTAAAGCTTCGGCCACTTGATATAATTTTGAAGAATATCTGGCTCCCTTTATAAGGACAGTATCATTATTTTGCAATAACTTATTTAACAAAAATTCATCCAGTCCGTCTTTATTTTCAAAATAATGCTGTTCAATTCCGGAAGGAAGCTGTGCCAGCATATCCCTCATTTCCGGACAAACCCCGACCACGACATCAACATCCGTTTTAGCCAACGTCTGACCAATTTCAATGTGTTTCGGTTTAGAATAGTCTCCAAGCTCCGCCATTTTTCCAAGAACAACTATTTTGCGTCCCAGAACTTTCATTTTACTTAGCGTTTCAATCCCCAGTTTCATGGATTCCGGTTGACCGGAATAACTGTCGTCAATCAACGTATAAGCCCCTTTATCAAATTTCAGCTGCCACTGCCGGCCTCTGCCATCTACTGCCCCGAAATCTTTCAAAGACTGTGCCGCTTTAACCACATCCAACCCCAATACATCGGCAACCGTAAGAGCACATAAAGCATTATAAATATGGTGTTCTCCCTGACCGGAAAGTTCAAAACAGACTTTTTTGCCGCCAATTTCTGCTTCAACCTTGTTATCTTCCGTTTGGCTGATAATATTTTTCTTGCCGTAGGAAACGATTTTTGCCTTGCGTTCGGCGGCCTTCTTTTTCAGAATATCGGCAAAATTCGTATCTTCATTGATAATGGCTGTTCCGCCTTCCCTCAATCCTTCAAAAATCTCGGCTTTAGCTTCGGCAATTCCTTCAAAACTGTCAAAAAACTCAATATGCATCGGATAAACATTGGTAATAACGGCAATATCCGGCTTAGTATAAGAAACCAACTTGGAAATTTCGCCTTTGGAACTCATTCCCATTTCTATAACCGCATATTCCGCATTCATTTCAATCTCACACAAACTAATCGGCACCCCGATATGATTGTTATGGTTTCCCTTAGTGGCATAAGTCGGAACAAACTGAGAAAGAATATATTTGATTTCTTCTTTTGTCGTGGTTTTTCCGGCACTTCCGGTTAAACCGATAACTATCCCTTTAAATTGAGAACGGTTATAAGCCCCGATTTTTCCATAGGCTTCTACCGAACTGGGAACCACTATTTGCCTGGTTGCGGGAACACTCGAAATCATCTTTTCAACCACCACAAGTTCAACACCTTTTGCAATAACGTCCTTAACAAAATCGTGGGCATCAAACTTGTCGCCTTTAATAGCCACAAACAAGTCTCCTCTTTTGGCAATACGGCTGTCTGTAATCACATTTTCAATGTCAACATCAACCACTTGGGAAGTTGAACCGAGAATTTCCACCAACTTTTTAGAATTAATCTTAATCATAACGTACTTTTTTCTTTCTCTTACTTATAAATAGGAAAAAGTTTACACAATGCGATAACTTTTTCTTTAGTTTTTTCAATAACTTTTTCAGCATTTCCTTGTTGCAGGGCATCCACAATATCCCCAATCCAATTTGCTGTCATTTCAAACTCTTTTTCCTTAAAGCCTCTTGTCGTTCCCGCCGGTGTTCCAACCCTGATACCGGATGTAACTTTCGGGGGCTGCGGGTCAAACGGAATAGCGTTTTTGTTGCAGGTAATATGAGCCGCTTCCAAAGCCTTGGCAACCACATCTCCGGTCAGATTCTTCGGACGCAAATCAACAAGAAGCAAATGCGTATCCGTTCCGCCGGAAACCAAATCAAGCCCCCTGCTTTTTAAAACCTGTCCCATAACTTCGGCGTTTTTCACCACTTGTGCCGCATAAGTTTTAAATTCCTGCGTCAAATCCTCTTTAAAACAAACCGCTTTTCCGGCAATCACATGCATCAACGGACCGCCTTGCGTTCCCGGAAAAATTGCCGAATTAATTTTCTTGGCAATCTCTTCATTATTCGTCAGAATCATACCGCCTCTCGGCCCCCTGAGCGTTTTGTGCGTAGTGGTTGTTACCACATCCGCCCATTTCAAAGGGTTAGGATGAACGCCACCGGCCACCAATCCGGCGAAGTGAGCCATGTCCACCATCAGATAAGCGTTAACTTTATCGGCTATTGCTCTGAAACGGGCAAAATCTATCTGCCGCGGATAAGCCGAACCGCCGGCAATAATCAATTTCGGCTTGCTTTCCAAAGCCAAACGCTCTACTTCTTCATAATCAATCAAACCGGTTTCTTTGCAAACACCGTATTGAACGGAATGGAACCATTTTCCGGAAATAGAAACCTTGGAACCATGTGTCAAATGTCCGCCGGCATCCAAAGACATCCCCATAATTGTATCATGCGGCTGAAGCAAAGCGACATAAACCGCCGTATTGGCCTGAGAACCGGAATGAGGCTGAACATTGACAAATGCAGCGTTAAACAGTTTTTTAGCCCGTTCAATCGCCAAATTTTCCACCACATCGACAAATTCGCAACCTCCGTAATATCTTTTGGCCGGATAACCCTCCGCATATTTATTGGTAAGGATGGACCCTTGAGCTTCCAACACGGCTCTGGAAACAATATTCTCTGAAGCAATCAGCTCAATCTGATATTGCTGACGGTCAAGTTCCTGCTCAATCGCCGTATAGATTTCCGCATCTTCCTCTTTCAAACTTTTTTCAAAATCCATGTTTTTTTCCCTTTTCAGTCATCTATTTTACCAATCCGACACCCATGCCGTCCGCCCTGAAACTCGCTTTTCAGGAAAATATCGATTCTACTGACAACCTCTTCCAAAGACATTGTTCTGCCGCCAAAGACAATGACATTGGCATTATTATGTTCTTTGGCCAAACGGGCAACCTCATCACTGTATAACAAAGCTGCTCTTATGCCTTTATGACGGTTTGCGGCAATAGATATACCGATTCCCGTACCGCAAATAAGGATACCCAGATCAGAAGACGATTCAAGAATATTTTTGCACATACTCTCCGCAATATCCGGATAATCAACCGAGTCTGAGGAGTAAGTTCCCAGATCCTCAAGAACAATTCCCTGTTTTCCATAATGTTTTTTTAGATTTTCTTTCAATTCAAATCCGCCATGATCGGCTGCTATAGCTATTTTCATATAAGATTACCCTTCTTTAAATCACAAAAATTTTCATTATGATAGACTATAACTTTCAGAAAAAAAGTATTTTTTTATCAATATACAAAAAAAATAAAAAAAAGTTATTGACGGCGAAAAAAAATATTGTATATATAAAGGCACTGAGTGAGTGGTACTCAATTGGCCGGTTGGCAGAATGGTTATGCAGAGGACTGCAAATCCTTGTATATCGGTTCAATTCCGGTACCGGCCTCCACTAAGTCTTATTCCGACTTAGCTCAGTGGTAGAGCAATCGGCTGTTAACCGATTGGTCGCTGGTTCGAGCCCAGCAGTCGGAGCCAATAAAATAAAAACCCTCTCGTTTGAGAGGGTTTTTATTTTATTGCCCGATACGCTCGTTTGAAACAGTGAAGCTGGTTCGGTTATCAAGGCTTGCTTTGTAAGCCGTCGATAGATGACGAACTTGTGAGGAGGTTTTAAGTTTTTATTAAAAAACTTAAAATACACTATGCGAAGCGTGTGCACTTCCCAGCAGTCGGTCTAATTTTTCTCTCGTTTGAGAGGGTTTTTATTTTATTGCCCGTACGCTCGCTTTTCTCCCATACCCCATTCTCAAAAAAATGAACTTTTTCTTCCTTTTGTAAATATTTTTTTACTTTTATCTGCTTTTATTATAAAATAATTGTTAATTGTGTTGTAAATAGTTATCAGGGGATTCAATCATGACAGGGTATCTCAATACAGTATCCGAGTTTATTTCTACAGTAATAGAAGTTACAAATTTAATGTTCTCGGACGGAACAATTTACGCCTATATCGGTTACGCCGCCGGATTGGCAACCGTTTCGGCATTTGCCATTCAAACAATCCGCATTCTCAGAACAAAAAACATTACCGGTTTATCCAGCTATATGTATACCATGTACAGCTTAAGTTTGATTTGTTGGTTTGCATACGGCGTTTATCTTGATTCATGGATTATGGCCATCGCCAACTTGATAACGTTTTTGTTCACATTTATCATCCTGCTTTTAATCTTGTACTATGATGAAGAGGATAAAATTGAACGTTACCGCAGAGACCCGTTAACATATGTCTTCAACAAAAAATACTATGAAGAAAGCGTTTCTCAAAAAATCATTGAAGCTACAATTCACAAACAACCGTTCTCTATAGTTGTCGGTAAAATAAACAACTTAGAAAGCATTCACGAGCAAATGGGCGGAAAATACCGCAACAGAGCTCTTAAATATACCGCCAAAACATTGGAAAAAGCTCTTCGCGACAGTGACTTCATCGCCCGCATTGATGATAATCTGTTTGCCATTTACCTGGCTAACACGGATGAGAAAACCGCTAAGAAAGTATCTGAACGCGTTTTGGAAAGCATCAATAACATTGAAGTCAAAAACGGTTCGCAAAGCTTTAATATTCAAATGCTGTTAGGTATTTGTTCTTCTGTAGAGAAAGACAACTTAAACGGATTAACTCAAAAAGCAATTAAAGCCATTTCTGAAATCCCGTCTAAAAGTCGTATCAGCATCAAAATTTACAGAAAAGAAGAAAAGAAAAAGACAGTAAAAACAGCAAAAAAATAATGAAATCTTACGCTTCATCAAGCCTGCTTCAATAAGCAGGCTTTTTTGTATCATGAACAGAAAACAATTTTTTTCAATTTTTTTGATTTTTATAATTGCAATAAAAAAATTATGTGGTAAACATACATACGTTGTAAGAACGGAATGTAGTTCAGCCTGGTAGAACGCTTCGTTCGGGACGAAGAGGTCGCTGGTTCGAGTCCAGTCATTCCGACCATAAAAACAAAAAGCTGCCCTTGTGGCGGTTTTTTTGTTTTTAAAGACCACGAAGTGGTGGGACACGAACCAGCGAAAAAGCTGTTCGACTAGGAGGAGCAGGCGAAACAGAAGTGTCGCCGCACTTGCGACGACGAAGCGACGGAGTGTAACGACGCCAGTCCAGTCATTCCGACCATAAAAACAAAAAGCTGCCCTTGTGGCGGTTTTTTTGTTTTTAAAGACCACGAAGTGGTGGGACACGAACCAGCGAAAAAGCTGTTCGAAACTTTTCTTAGTCTTACGATAAATTTCATTCCGACCTTGTTAAACCGTCAGTGTTTTTCTGTAATAAATCAAACGCTTTTCGTACTGATATTAAAATCTCGGCAAAAGATTAGAAAACACTTGAAAACAAGTTATCTGAAATTAAAATTATAAACAGTCGCTGCCCAGCTGATCAACAAGCTCAGGTCGGAAAGTAAATTTTTATCCGGAAACATCCCCAAAAATGAGGTTTTCATGAAAAAAGGATTAAAACTAATGCTGAAATTATTTATAATTCTGATCGTCCTAATAGCCATCGCCGGCGGATATGCTTTAAGAGAAATCGGAAAATCTCCGTCTGAAGAAGAATTGAAAGCTTTTGAAAAACTTCCTTACTTCAAAGACGGAAAATTTCACGGACCGGAGGAAATGAAACTGTATCCCGACAAAGTCCGAAACGGTCCGGCCGGATTTTTACGGATGTTGACGAAATCAAAATTTTCTCCTCAGAAACCGCTCCCGCAAATCAACCTGACAAAGAACAGCTTTGCCGACACACCGGAAGATTTTACCTTGTATTGGCTTGGACATTCAAGTGTCATTATGGAACTTTCCGGAAAACGGCTTATCTTCGATCCGGTGCTAGGAAACGCCGCTCCCATTCCTTTCGTGGTTCCTCGTTACAACCGGGCACCGATAGATTATGACAACCTGCCAAACATTAACTATGTCATTATCACCCATAACCATTACGATCATTTGGAAAGAAAAAGCATTCAAACTCTCAAAGATGCCCGTTTCATCGTTCCTCTTGGAGTCGGAGCCGCCCTGCGAGGCTGGGGGATAAAAAGAGAAAACATTACCGAAATGGGATGGGGAGATATTTTTGAAACCGACGGATTAACAATCACCGCGGAAACCGCCATGCATTATTCCGGACGAGCCAAACTTGCAAGCAACGAAACACTTTGGAACTCTTATGTAATCAAAACTGCCGATAAAAATATTTATTGGGGCGGAGACACAGGATATGGCAAACACTTCAAAGAAATCGGAAAGAAACACGGTCCCTTTGATTTAACAGCTCTAGAGATTGATGCCTGGAACCCGGGTTGGCCTAATATTCACCTGTTCCCGGAAGAAGTCGTTCAGGCTGCCGATGACTTGCAGGCAAAACAAATTCTCCCTCTGCATTGGGCCGTATTTGATTTGGCCTTACACCCTTGGCATGAATCTATCGACATGCTTAAAGAAGCCGCTCAAGGTAAAAACGTCGAAATTTTAACCCCGCTTATGGGCGAAAAACTCATACCGGAAAAAACTCAAACAAAAAAATGGTGGTAAAGACTTCATAAAAACACTTTGGCAACCGCTATTCTGAGCGTTTTACCCAAATTTTCCGTTTCACCCTCAACAAAAGGAAATCAGATCAAAAGACATGAATTAAGAAAAAATATATAGCTGTCTTTGAATACCTCAAAGACAGCTATATAAATTTAAAACCGGATTAAGCT
Source organism: Alphaproteobacteria bacterium (assembly GCA_048463395.1). Lineage (GTDB taxonomy): Bacteria > Pseudomonadota > Alphaproteobacteria > RF32 > CAG-239 > JAGAJR01. The sequence goes on from DBFWPL010000004.1 coordinate 16,084, forward strand.
TCAAAAACGTTTTGCTTCAAAGATGACATCTTTTTTATATTGTCTTTTCTGATGTTCACTTTTGCTGTTTCATAACGATCATGATAATAAGTCCAATCTTGTGGTGTCCTTTCACTGATTTTTCCGCCATTAACTTGAGGCTCTACCGAAATAGCATCCAACAATGACACCTGTTTTTTAAATTTCCCGACCATTGTATCAACCTTATCAACAAGATTAGGCTTCGTAAGAACCAAAGCTTCCGCCAACAAGAAATAGTCTTTTGTATTTTCTCTGCACTCCCAAGCTAAACCTCCGGAAACCTCTTTGTTAGATTTTTGATTATACTCCTTAGGCGGATTATTGGACATCACCTCAAAAAGAGGCAAAACTTCAGAGACTTGCTCCGGATTTTTCTTCACAAATTCGTTCAATCCGGCCGCTAAGAACCAATCGGCCTTTTCTTGTCCGGAAGCCCATGCGGTCATCTTAGGAAGAAAATCTTTGGCAAGTTCAGGTTTTTCCCGCATTGCACAAACCATCCCTCTAATTAAGGCAAATGAATTATTATCGGAAAAATCTTCTTTTAACAACGCATCAGAGATTTTCGGATTTTCTTTCACAAAAGGCGTCAGTTTCTCTTCATATTCGGCAACCCGCTCCTTCAACTGCCACATTTTATTCTCACGCCGAAGGTCGTCTTCTACCTTCTTTTGCAAAGAAGAAAACTCCAGAGAAAGTTCTTCGACAGATTTTGTTTTACGGGAACTCAGTGAAAATTTTTCTTTCAATTTTTTTATCTTTTCCGACATTTTTGCCATATCAAATCTCCTAACATTTATAGAAATATAATAAGACAAATTTATTGACAAAACAATAAAAAAATAAAAATATCTTAAGGGTTGCAACTTAAATCGCAGTCATTTGGTCTAAAGAACACAAAATCAGAAGGAATGTAACATGTCCGCAAAATATCAGAACATCCTAATTCTTACCGGAGCAGGAATCTCTGCTGAATCCGGACTGGCTACTTTCCGCAGTGCCAACGGACTGTGGAACAATCATCGGGTTGAAGACGTGGCAACAATTGAAGGATTTCAACGTAATCCGGCTCTGGTTCACGACTTTTACAACGACCTGAAAAAAGAAATTCAATCCGCCAAACCGAACCCTGCTCATCTGGCCATTACCAAATTGCAAAAAGAATACCCGAGTGCAAATATCAGCGTTGTTACACAAAACGTTGACACCCTTCACGAAAAAGCCGGCAACCAAAACGTTTATCACATTCACGGACAAATCAACCAAGCGGTTTGCCTCAATTGCGGACACATTCTCGAAACCTTCGGAGACGTGGACACCGAAACCGTTTGTCCTCATTGCGAAGTAATGGGAATGATGAAACCGAACATTGTCTTCTTTGGAGAAAACCTGCTGTATATGGACAAGGTGGAACCCCTGCTCCGCAAATGCGGCTTGTTTATTTCAATCGGAACTTCCGGCATTGTTTACCCTGCGGCCGGATTTGTGCAAACAGCCAAATACTACGGGGCAGACACCATTGAGTTCACATTGGAAACAACCAATAATAACTTCCTGTTTGACAAACACGTTTACGGAAAAGCCGGAGAAACTTTTCCGCAATACGTGGAAGAATTGATTAAAGGATAATTTATTTTTTCAAACTGCGGAAATAATTCCGATCCTTAATCCACGGCTGAACATCCACCGGAGGCGTATATCCCGTTTCCATGGTAACAAAAGTATCATCACTGATAATCTCATTCACAAAATATGACAAGTCATAATTTCCTTCGCCGAAATGCAAATGCTTATCATTGATTTCATCCCGAAAACCATCGCAAATATGATACATATCCGGATGAAGTTCTTGATAACGTTTAATCTCGGAAACAACATCCTTTTTATAGTAATTGGCGGCACAAGTCGCATGCGAAAAATCCAGACAAAACTTACATCCTGTTTCTTTTTTGATTGACTCAATCTGTTCCGGAGAAGTTCCGTGCAACACTTTTTTGCTCACACTGCATACATACGGCATATTTTCCACGGCAATTCGTTCGTCATTAAAAATCTTAAACTGCCGAATGGTTTCCTCCAGATTTTCGGGATGATTACCGCAACCAGCATGCACAATTATCATTTCAGCATCCAACATATCGGCAAAACGTTTGGAATCATTCACATCCCGCAAATTATTCTCCAAACAGTTTTTATCTCCGGTGTCAAATCCGTACGCACTGTGGGAATTATGAATAATAACCTTGGTTCCGCTCATTTCCCTTTTGATAACCTCACTGGTATCATCATAAGAATTCGGAAAAGCAAACAACTCAATATATTCAAACAAACCTTCTTTGGCAGCCTTAACCGTCTCATCAAAAAAAGCCCGATTTTTAAGAACATCTCTTGTCCAAATTTTAATTCCCAGTTTTTGCATAAATATCCTTCCTAAATATTCTCTAAATCTTTAATAGCGGCCCAGCGTTTAATTTTTCCGAAATCCACACTACCGTCTTTTTTCTGCCAGCGTTTGTCCGACAACTTGGAAATCACATAATCTCCGTTATTTTCCTGAAACACGCACAAATCTCCGGCCTTAGGCAAAACACCGGAATACCATAAAGTCTTATCCTTTTTCAATTTAGATAAATTCTGCTCCAAAATGTCAGCTCTTTTTTTGAGAACAGAAATCCGCCATTCTGCGAAAACGGCATAAATCACCAAAGCCAAAATAACCAAATGCATTTTTATCTCCTTTTCTTATTACTGCCAACCACCAGATTAACAAAATACATCACCGCCGCAATAATAACCTTCTTGTCTTTTTGCCGCAAAGAAACCCAGAAATCCCAAATTCTTCTGAAAATCCCCTTTTCCTTTTTTCCAGAAACCGCAACAGTTTCCTTCTGAGGAAGATTTTTTTCCGGAAGTTTCGGAGCTTTAACTTCTCCTCTCCACGGTTCAAGCAGTGCCGCAATTTCCTCGTCCGGCATATAAGCCCCGTGAACACGTTTCAAATCTCCGGTTGAAGACAAAAACAAAGCATCCCCTCGCCCCAAAAGCTTTTCCGCTCCGGCAACATCCAAGATAGTTCTTGAATCCGCAGAACTTGCCACTTTATAAGACAATCTTGTCGGAAAATTCGCCTTCAAAACACCGGTAACCACATCCACTGACGGACGCTGCGTTGCCAGAATAATGTGTATTCCGGCGGCACGAGCCTTCTGAGCCAAACGCTGAATAGACTTCTCTACACTTTTGTCATAAGCAATAAGATCAGCAAACTCGTCAATCACACAGACAATATACGGCAAATGCCCGGCCTCTTCATTATATGCTGAAATATTCTTGGTCATACTCTCCTCAAACAGGGAATAACGACGCTCCATTTCCCCAACCAAATATTCCAATACTGCCGAAGCCTGAGACATCTCTGTTACCACCGGCAAAAGCAGATATTTCAGCTTATTATAAACACTAAATTCTATCCGCTTCGGGTCTATTAAAACAAACTTCAAATCAGCCGGTTTCAGTTTTTTTATCAACGACAAAATAAAGGTGTTCAACCCGACGGATTTTCCCGAACCTGTTGTTCCGGCCACCAAAAGATGAGGCATTTTTGCCAAATCCGCAATAACGGGGACTCCCCGAATATCCACCCCCAGACAAAGAGGAAGATATCCTTTGGCAGCATTAAAATCTTTTGTTTCCAAAACAGAGTCAAAATCAACCGTTTTCATCTCTTCAGCCGGAACCTCAAAACCGATATTCCGGCTTTCTTCAATCGGTTCAACCCTCAGGGAAGGAACCCCAACCTCTCTGGCAACATCATCCAAAACCGCTGCAATATTCTTAATCTTAGTTCCCGCATCCGGCTGAAATTCAATTTGCCGAACCCGCGGACCGTCATGAACACCTATAACTTTTCCTTTAATACCGTAAGTTTCCAAAACTTTTTCTAAATTTTGCATGATCATTTCCATAAAATTATAATTTACTGAAAAATTTAACGTTTAAACTTAAATTATTCACTAAAAAAACAAAAAAATCCCCTGAAAGTAATCAGAGGATTTTTGAGGCTGACTTAACCTTAAACAATACCGGAAATAGTGTTTTGTCCGGACGATAGACAACATTATTTCCGAACAAGCCGACAATTTTTTCCAAAAACTCCGGATGAACATCTCTTGCCACGGAAATTTCCACCCCTTCCGCACATTTAACACTTGACATCCCCGAAACATCATTAACATGAGACGGCAGCACTATTTTTTTCAGCTTAGGAAAGATACAGGATTGAAACTGCAAATTGGATAAGTTATCACAATGCCCCAAATCAAAAACTTCAAGTTCGCTGAAAGTCGTCCCCATTATATTTAATCTTTCCGTATTTTTTCCTACCAGAAAGGTTTTAAGTCTCGGCAGTTTTCCCAAAGAAAGTGCAATATCTTTCGAATTCTGTCCTGAATCAAGAGTTTCAAGTTTCTCAAATGCTCCGTTAAGAATTTGCAAATTTTCCAAACTATCCGGGAAATACATTTTCCTGACATTTGGAATTTTCAAATTCATCACATCAAATTTTTGAAGCTTTTGAAATTTTCTAAAATCAATTTTTGAAGCCTGATAATCTCTTATATCCATAGAAAAAAAACTTTCCATATCTTTGGGCAAACGTCTTTCCAGAGGCAAATTTCCAAGATCCACCCCCCAACCCAATGTAACCTTTTTCATATTTCGACAATTTTCAAAATTTATCAGAGCACTAAAATTATGATTATCCTGAATATAAGCCTCAACAAGAGAATCCGGCATTCTCAAACGGGACAGATTACCTTTTACAAAACATAAATTCAGATATTTAATCTTATTATTTTTTTCAAAGACCAATTCACGATTTTGTCCTAAATTAACAACACTCAGCCCAATCTGCTCCAAATTGGGAGCATCAAAATTAAGATCATTTATCTCTGATAAATCAGAATTACCCAAATCAATTCGTTTCAGTTTCTCAAACTCACTTAATACCAAACGAGGAAAATCAGAGAAAGTAACACCAGACAATGAAAGTTGCTCCAACTTTTTCAAATCATCAAAAAAATCCGGCTTATCAATAAGAACCTGAGCAAGACGAAGCGTCTTTAATTTTTTATATCGTGAAAAGTCAATATTCCTCACAATATCATCAGCACCTTCTCCAAAACTGACCTCATCAATATCTTCACTGAAAATAACACTCTCAATCCCTTTTAAAGACTGCAAAGACAAATCAACTGCAATGCCCTTACTCTTTTCAAGCGAAACATCCGTCAATGCCTCCGGAAGATGTATAATAAAGGCATCCTGAGGTTGAGCATCCGTTTTTATCTCATTTTTATCATCCCAGGATATTTTTGAAAAATCTAAAACTTTCATTCCCAAAAATTTAGCGTCTTTCACTTCCAGTCTTTTCAGACGTTTTAATTGAGAGATTTTATTCAAAACCTCCTGATCAACTTCCCCTTTCAAGATTAAAGTTCCGACGGAAACACCGCCGATATTTTTAATTTTGCGAAAATCTTCGCCATACATCTCCAAAGTGTCAAAAACAATACTTTGCCGCTCAGAATCATAAACATCACAAAGTTTCCCGTCTGCATTTCTGAAATAACCGATATTTTTCCAGTCTGAAATTTTAGAACCATCCACCCCCGCCAAACTCTGACACCCTAGCAAATCAGCCGCAAAATCCCTGGTTTCGTTAACATAACGAGAAACAACCATCCGGTCTTTTCTGCCTTTTATTTGCTTAATTTTTCCATCAGAAAAGTGAATGGTAACATGAGGCCTCCATTCTCCGTCCGTCAAATCACGAAGCGAATAAAATTGAGAAGTTCCGTTTTTAAGCCCGCTGTCATAACTTCCGCCGCCGATACAATGTCCCATTCTCTTCCCTTCATAGTCCAAAGCCTCGGGAGTAAGCAGACGCACAATCTGTAATCCGCTTTCCGGATAAGTTTTAACCACACTGACGTCTTCTTTGCTTTTTTGTACCAAAGCCATAGCATCAGGGTCGGCAACATCCTTTTCCCGCCAGCGGGAAAAATATTCATCTGCCTTCAAATATAAATCGTTCCAACGAGCTCCTCGGCTCAGCAGAGTTTTAAAATGCCCCGGTGTTTTAACCTTATGAGGATAACGCTCAATATAAGCGGCAACAAAATCACAAATATGCACGGCTTCCTGAAAAAACACGGAATCTCTGAATTTTTCCGTATTTAAAATAAACGTGTCGGAAGAGAGTTTTCTGCTAACCAACTCTGCGGATAACGACAACTCCGAAGTCAGATATTTTTGCAACAAATAAGAAGCACACACACAGCTTTTAACATCATTGCTCAACTTATTAAAACGGTCATTGTCAGTCAGAGCCTTGAGTTTAATTACTAATTCCTGCTTTTTCTTCTTAACCTCGGCAAATTTCAAACCGGCTGCTTTTTTATCCGAAACATTTCGCATTTCATTGCGAAGCTGCATAATTTCCTGCTGCAAAGAAGCTATAGCCGAACGCAGGTCAATACGTTCCTTATTGTCCTTAAACTTATTAGCCTCCGCCTCGTGAACATACTTGCTTGCAACTTCCCAAACCGAACTTTCAAACAACTCACGAACCGCATAAATATATTCCAGATAATTGGCAATTATCATCCCGTAAATCTCTTGTTTTTGAAAATTACTCGGACAATATCATTATTTGTCATATTTGTCAATATTTTCAACAAAAGCAATCAGAAGATACCCACTCGCTCCAAATTAGCCTTCCGACACTTGTCAACATCTTGCCCCGCCCTGACCTTTTGCCATATTTCCAATACTTTTTCCGGAGAATAATTTTTATAAACAAAGCTGACACGATAATAATCCGCTCCAATTCCGACAGTCTCTTTGGCAAAGCATAACGGTTCTTCGGCAAACATCATAGTCTGACAGTTTTTAGACAAAGCATGGTAAACTTTGCCTCCTCTTAACAATTCAATCCACTTCTCACCCCTCGGACAAACCTTGCACGGATTGGTGCGAATACAGGCAGCACTCGTAAACAACGGAACATCCTGATACACATCAAAACAAACCGGAAGAGAAGAAGTCTTCGCCAGTTTTTTCAGATTTTCCAACGTATCTTCCGGAGAAAGCATTACACGACAAGCCTTCATTTCCTTAGCCATCTGCACCGCCTGCGTATTCATCATATAAAGAGAATAATCAAAACTCAAATCAATTCCGAACTCCGGCAAAACACTCAATGCCCAATAATTGGCAACCTCCCATTTTTTATAGCCTTTTGCCAGAAAATCATTAATAACGCCCCTGAACTTTGCCGGATTTCTACAAACGGCAGGCAAAGCCAGACGCAGCTTATTCTTAGGCAGCGATTTCACATCTTCCGGACGGCTTTCCTCTGACAACAAATAAACAACCTCTGACACCTCGGACAAATCCAACAACAAAAGTGAAGCAGCCTTATCTGTTTTAATAATCCATTCCGCATTTTTCTTTTCCCTCGGAGTGTCTCCCTCCGGAAGATGAGAGATTTTTCCAGATACTTCGATTTTAGAATACAAATCTCGTCTCAACTCGTTCAAAACCGAAACCGGAACAAAATACCCGTCCGCATTCTCCACATCCAGACAACGTAGTTCAAACGGCGTGTCTCCGGTTTTAGAAAAAGATTTCCACACTGCTTCGGTAATTTTTTCCGGATGTTCGGCTTTATCCCAATCTCCGGCAGTAAGAACACTGATGTCGCCGCAACAAGCCGTTATCTTATCGGACTCAATAATTACCCGAACGTCAACAGCTTGTCGTTGCTTAAATTCTCCGGATTTTGGTTTTTCATATTTATAAGCGGCCTTAACTTGGGTTGACGAAGCCAAATAAACATTTTGCCCTTTTTTCAAAAAAGGCGTCTTTGGCGGCAGAAAGACTTCCGTCTTTTCACCGGCTTGGGCTTCATAAACATTTTTACCGTTTACTCTCAAACCCTGAACGGAAAAACCAAACGGCTTTTCTTCCCCGTCCACATCAATTTGAATACCGTCATAACGGGATATTTTGTTCTTTGGCGTAAAAATAATTTTCTTCTTGTCAACCTGCTCGATTTTTCCGATTAACAATCCTCTATGTCCGACAAAATCCCTGTCAATAACATTCTTGTCCCGCCCTTTGAAATGAAATTCACACCAAGGCCTTGAGAAAATCTGCTTAATATTCTTTTCTCTGGAAACATCGGCACCCTTCCCGTCCAAAATCCGCCGATAATAATCCGTTACCGCCGCCACATACAACGCCGTCTTTTTCCGACCTTCAATTTTAAGAGAAGTAACCGGCATTTTCAAAACATCAGCTTGCAAAGCCATGTCTTTCATTGAAAAGAAATGCTTCTCTCCCTCATTGCTCTTAAAACAAGAACGGCACGGATACAGACATTTACCACGGTTGGCACTTTTTCCACTTTCCACGGAAGAAAACATACATAAACCGCTGTAAGAATAACACAACGCCCCGTGAATAAACGCCTCGGTTTCCAACCCCGGAATATTGGCGATTTCCTGTATTTCCGGCAAAGTCAGCTCTCGTGCCACCACCACTCTGGAAAAGCCAAGCTTCTGCAAAGTCAAAGCCCCTTCTTTGTTATGGACGGCCATCTGAGTACTGGCGTGCATTTCCAATTCCGGATACTGCTCGCGAACAATACGGGCCACACCCAAATCCTGAATAATCACCGCATCAACCCGGCAACGGGAACAAATATCCAGTTGTTCAAGCAAAGCCGGAATCTCGTCTTCCTGAACCAATGTGTTAACGGCCACAAAAACTTTTCTTCCCAAAGAATGAGCATAACCGACAAACTCATTCAGATTTTCTTCCGAAAAATTTGCGGCGGTCGCTCTGGCCGAAAACTTCTGCAATCCCAAATAAACAGCGTCCGCCCCGTAATAAAGGGCGGCATATCCCGCTTCAATATCTCCGGCCGGAGCCAAAAGTTCCTTTTCCATATCTTCTACTTTGCAATATTAAAAATCTGAGCGGAGTATATAATATAATCACTATTTTACAACCACCTTTTAAACTTTAATCTTGATTTATCGCCAAATTTCAACTACTCTTCAGGCAGGCGGTTTCTCGTAGAAAAGATACCGCTCAGGGCGTAGAAAACCCTTTTATATTACCAGTCGTTAGCATAACGACTTAAAATATTTATGCCGACTTCTGTCATGGACGGATGTCGGTGAATAAGGTCTTGGCCAAATAAGCCGAGCCGTTTGGTAATATACGGTTTTCTAACATCCGCCCGCCTCCTTTATGGCGGGTTTCTTTTTTAGAACTAAAAACAAAGGATGTTTAATCGTATGAAAAATCTTATGACTATTCTGTTGGCAGGAGCTGTTTTATCTGCCTGCACATCTTTAACCCACCACGAACAACAAACTCTGAGAAGCTTAAAAGCCAAGGGCATAACCGTTGAAAAACCCGCCGGCAGTTGGGAGCGTCCGGCCAATCCTGCCGGTGCCGGAGCCTTAAATATTTTACCTGGATTTGGAAACTTTTACCTCGCCTCCGGAAACGCCGGCGACAGCAGCCATTATCTGTATGGTTTCTTAAACCTTATCACTTGGCCGATTTCCGTAATATGGGGTATTCCGGAAGCCTCCGTTGACGCCAACCGCATTAACGAACGGGAACTGATTTATTACTACACTTATGATGAAAGCGGACAAGAAGCCCTCCGTGAACAAGGCCTGAAACTTTCCGCCACCGGAAAACTGGAAAATCTCCCTTCAAAAAAATAATCTCAAAAAAGGCTTTCTTCGGAAAGCCTTTTTTATCTTTGCTTCAAATAAAAACAAATACGATTAAGCTGGTACTTCAATCCAGTATCTAAGCATTTGCACTCCTTTTCTTTCAGTTGGCGTATCTTGATACCCGCCCAAATGCTGCATAAACTTTTCAATCATATGTTTAGAGATAAGATTTTCTTCCTCACATATTAACAATACTTGCCTTATTCCTTTCTCCGCTGATTTCTTTAAAATCAATTCCAAAGCTTTTTGGGCAACACCTTGATTTCTCATGCTCGGAATAACCATATAACCTATATGTCCAATATACTTTTCCATAAAATCAGTCAAACAATGCCTTAAACATATTCTGCCTGCAAATTTCTCATCCTCAATTATCCAAAATTCAGTTGCAGGAACAAAACCATCAGGAAGATTGACACCGTTCATTGTATCAATCAGCGGCTTTACAATATAATCCTCAAAATTATTTTGAAGTTCATTCAAATCATAATCAATATACTGCTGAACAGATGGCGACACGAAACCGGTCTGTTCCTTTAACTCTTTCACAGCTTCAATAAAAGTATTTTTATACATTACTGATGGAATAACTAAATTAACCATCTCTTTGCACCTCTCTTCTATTCTGTAAATTAACATAATTAATATTCTCGAAAAAATGTTCAAAACGAACTAAATCATTTAATAATACAAACTCATTAGGCTTATGTGCACATAAAATATTACCAGGACCATATATTACAGTATTAATCCCCATACTCTGAAAATATCCAGCTTCACTACCATAAGTTACAGCATCCAAACTTCGACAGCTTGATGCTAGTTTTACCAATTTTACAAATTCACAATTTTCATTTGCATTCAAAGGTAATACATGGTTACGCTCCGTAACAATAATTTTACAATCTGGATGCTTTTTCTTCATTCGTCTTGTAACAAAATTTATATAAGTATATAGATTAGAAAAAAAATCATTAATATTTTCATTTGGAACATATCGACAACTTAAATCAAAATGAGATTTATCAGGAATCATTGAATCAGAAATACCGGCGTGAAAATTACTTATATTAAGAGCCGTTCTTGGATATTCAAAGCGTTCATCTATTTGATTTAAGCTTTTCTTTGCTAACTTTTGGGCATATTTATAAATTTGAAAGGTATAATATACCGCATCTACACCTTGATCCGGTATACTACCATGAGCTGGATACCCTGTAATATCTACAGAAATCCGCTTATTACCACGATGTGCAGAAACAGCCTTTAAAGAAGAAGGTTCCATCACAACACATCCCTTTTGTTGAAGAGGAATAATATTATAAAAACTATGCTGCTTTAATTGGTTGATCGCCGTAAATACACCTTCCTCATCATGTGTTAAAATTAAATGAATAGGAGTATTTTTAGAAAAAAAATGCAACTTTTCAGCCTGTGAAAGAAAAACAGAAATAGCTCCCTTCAAAAAAATAACCTCAAAAAAGGCTTTCTTCGGAAAGCCTTTTTTATCTTTGCTTCAAATAAAATTTGATAAAACTTGCATACGTCGCCCATAAAAGAGCAATAATCAATATTATGCCAAGCACAAATGCAACTAATGTTAATAAATCAGCATATGGACTAACATACTCCTCACCGTGATATTGAGCCATTGCCTCGTTGTAACCATCAATTTCATTTAAAATATTGAAAAACACTAACTGCAAATACTTAACAAATCCCAAAGCATATAAATAATTTGAAATTTTCTGATATTTATTTTGAAACCTTTCCAAAAAAGAAAAAGACTTTTTAACTAATAGAACAAAAAATAATATTAAAAAAATAAAAAACAGACCAACATTTATAAGTTCTAAAATCTCATTATCAAAATACCCGATAAATAAGGAGATGATAAAATAAAAACCTGCCAATAAGAAAAACTGCTTACAAATATTTTTCATCTTAATCATCTCCCTAATTATCACAGCTAACAAATTAAAACATTTATTTTACTCTTTTGCAAGTTTCATCATATGTCACTTTTCCTCTAGCGACATATGCCCCGACTTTAGGGGCGTTTTTAATCATTTTTATTCCACCTGTAATTACTGGATTTTTTGTATAATTGCTAACTTTTTTAACAACAACCTGTGTAATTCTAGACTTTACAACACTGTCTAAAACAGAATTTCCTGTAAACGCCTTACCCTTAGTCATATATCCTAATTCTTTAAATTTGTTAGCAATCCCTTTTGTGGAGCAATCTCCTGCCCTTTTTAGTGAAGAATGTTTAGAACTTCTAAAATAAGAATTAACTTTCCTACCGTTTCTCACATGTGATTTTACTTTCACTACAGACATATTAGTATCCTTTCATTCAATATATTAAAACAAAAAAAACCGTTGGAATGAACCAACGGTCTAAATAAAAAAAACACTTGGGATGTGTATACACTAATCCCAAGTGGCTTCTTATAATTTAACAAGAATATTTATAGTTAAAAGTGAATAATCTGTTTATTCACAACTATTATACACCTTACCTTAAAATCTGAAATCGCGTTTTCCGCCTTCAATTTCTTCCAGATTTTCACAAACAATGTTTCTGACCTTGTCTTTCGGAATATTGTTCAGTTCCGCTTTAATCAAAGCTTCACCCACCTTTTTTGTTTCCGGAGAAGCGTAATCCTCCAAATATTCCTTCAAAGTCATCAACGCATTCGGCAGGCAGCAGTTATGAATTTGTTTAGTCTTGCACAAAGCCATAAAACGGTCTCCTGTTCTGCCTTCCCGATAACAAGCCGTACAAAAACTCGGAATATATCCCAACTCCATCAACCATTTAACCACTTCATCCAAAGTTCTGGTGTCGCTGACTTCAAACTGTTCGGACTTGTCGTCATCCTCTTCCGGTTTGACATACCCGCCGACACTGGTCTTGGAGCCACCACTGATTTGCGAAATTCCGTAGTGAATAACCTTTTCACGACAGGATTTGCTTTCACGAGTGGACATAATCATCCCCGTATAAGGCACGGCAATACGGATACAAGCCACCAACTTGGCAAACGTATCATCATCAATACCGTTATCAAACACCGACGGGTCAATATCATCGGCACGGCGGATTCTCGGAACCGAAATCGTGTGCGGTCCCACACCGTGAACAGCTTCCAAATGCTCCGCATGCATTAAAAGCCCTGCGAACTCATAACGATAACGTTCCAACCCGAACAAAACGCCCAAACCGACATCATCAATCCCGCCTTCCATAGCTCTGTCCATTGCCTCGGTATGATAAGCGTAATTATGTTTTGGACCTTTCGGATGCAGTTTTTCATAACTTTCTTTGTGATAAGTTTCCTGAAACAGAATATAAGTGCCGATACCGGCTTCTTTAAGCTTGCGATAGTTTTCGACCGTCGTTGCCGCAATATTGACATTCACACGGCGAATGGCACCGTTTTTGTGCTTAATGCCATAAATAGTCTTAATCGATTCCAATATATATTCTATCGGATTGTTTACCGGATCCTCGCCGGCTTCCAATGCCAGACGTTTATGCCCCATATCCTGCAAGGCAATCACTTCTTTGGCGATTTCCTCCTGTGTCAGCTTCTTGCGGGCGATGTGCTTGTTTTTAGCATGATACGGACAATAAACACATCCGTTTACACAATAGTTGGAAAGATACAACGGAGCAAACATCACAATCCGGTTACCGTAAAAATCCTTCTTAATCTGCTCAGCCAAAGCAAAAATTTCTTCATTTTTTTCCGGAATATCGCAATCCAGAAGCAACAAAGCCTCCCTATGGGAAAGCCCTTTGCATTCTCTGGCTTTTTTAAGAACTTCATCAATTAATTCGGCATTGTTTTTATGCTCGTCGGCATATTTCAGTGAGTCTAATATTTCCTGATGAGAAATAAACTCTTCTGCTTTTAAGGATTTGGGATCATACATAACATTACTCTTTCTTATAGGTCAGATTTCTCTTCCCTGTCAGTTACAACAAAAATTTAACGCCAATATAATAAATTGGCGTTAGCTTTACAAGTAAAAAAGCAAAGTTTATCAATCAGTGCAAATATTTGAAAACGCCGCTTTAACGGAAATTCCCTCCAAATTGCCGATTTTTCCGGTCAATGCACTGATAACATCCTGCGGAGCGTCAATCGCAATGGAAATAATATGAATACCCTTTTGACGATACGGAATACCCATCCGCCCCACCATGTATTGAGCATATTCATGCAAAATCGCATTCAGTTTTTCCACGGAATTCATATTTTCAACAATAATTCCGACAATCGCAACTCTGGTTTCCATTAACATTCTCCTTTTTTCATTAACATAACCGGCATTGTTTCATATTTAATCATTAAAAACAACAAAAAAAGCCCTTAACGCTTCTCTCATTGTTTTGTCTAAATTGTCCTTGCCCGAAAAGCAAAAATATGGTATTCTGAAATTCTCAATAAGTTATTATGGATGTATTAAAAAAACAGGTTAATTTACCGGTATTTTGCACATTCATAAGTTTTTTCGATTAAAAATCATATAATAACAATAATCTTTTAACTTACAAAACCTATGAACGCTATCAGAATCAGCAGCCAGTTCGGTCATGAAATCATGTCTCTCGTCTTCGCCAAGGCATTCAGCCTTCCCGTCGTTATCATCCCTAACAAGGACAACAAGGAAGAATACGATACCGAAGCTCAGAAAATTTACGACAATATGTCAGTCTTCTACGGCAACATGGAAATCGTCAAATTCGAAGAGAAGAACAACATTGACGCATGGGACGTTATCAATGACCTCAAGAACAGCAAAATCTCCACAGAAATGTGGCAGAAATTCGCAGCAACCCGGCTGGAAATGAACGCAGAAGCAGAACTCCCGGTATACAACGCCCTGACAGGAAAACAAAACGTATTGGTTGTCCCCCAGAAACTCATCTCTGATGGGAAATGCGGCATTACCGCCCAACAGCAAAGCCTTCCTCTGGAGGTTTTCGAATTCCTCAAGGGCAGAACAGAAAATTATGTCCTCGGGCAACACTTTCACAAGGTCAACGACCGTTCCACCGTGGAAGCTCTCGCCCAAGAGTATGACATGTATGTCCCCGGCATGGATGAAAATCCCGAAGTCTTCGGCATCCGCGGCGTGCAACACAAAATGTACTACAATATGTACAAGTCGCTCACCGCTTCCGTAGGCATCGCCGGAACCCATACTTGGATTATGCTCGCCCTGTTCCCTGAAATTCCTCAAATCATTTTGTTCAACAACAAAGGCGTTGAGCGATGGAAGGAAATAGAAAAAGCTTATCAGGCTCAGGGACACAAAATTTTCTGCATCGGCTTCGACGAGAAGACAAACATGAAGCAGCTCTCAAAAGAAATTGAAGAGAAATACCAGCTTCTGTTCTAACTTCTCTCAACCTGTAAAAAACAAAAGGGTCTGACCATCCGGTCAGACCTTTTTGTTATTATTACTGGTTCTTTGTCCTTAAAATCTTTATTAGAATTTTTAATTATTTCAACAATCTTTTCATCAGGCATTTTCCCCATTTTGTTGGTGTAAACACAAATGTCTATATCAGAAACCCCTTCTATGAAACCTTTACCATAAGTAGATGATCCATAAATTTGTGCTGCTTGAATTTCCAATTCAGCTAAATCTTTTTGCAAATATTTTTTATATCTATCAAAGCTTGTTGATGTTGTTTTAGGAACATATTCATATTAAGTTTTCTCAACCAAAATTAAAGGTACTAACATTTCTTTTTCACTCATACCTGCGTGATCAGCTTTAAGTGATGCATGTTCTTTTTCTCCGGTAGAATAACGTAATGATCTGTTACCATAAGAAATTGCGACATAATCTCCTATAAATTCAGGAACTTGCCTGTGCATTTTTCCATTCCCTAAAATACCACTTTTTAGAAAATCAGCCTTATTCCATAATATAAAATCTTCAGAAAACAGGTCGTTAAATTTTTTTTCAAATTCTTCCATTTTTTTACTTTTAATAAAAAACGTTACAAACCTGGCTTCTAATGCAGGAGGGCGGACAAACATTTCACATAATTCAGGATAAGTAATATTCAGATAAATTTCTTCCACATCTATCTGACCATGATCCGCAGAAATGACCAACAGAGAATCATTCAAATTATCAGCTAATTTTTTTAAATTTTCATCAAGATTAAGTAGAACTTCTTTGACTTCTTGAGCCGTTGTTCCATATTTATGCACACTGCTATCTGGCTCAGTCCAATATGCTGAAAACAATTTTCGTTTATTACTTTGTTTTGATAATGTATCAATTTTTTCACACATTTGTTCAAAACTTTCAACTCCATTTGGATCAAAAGCTGGAAAAATCTTGTGATATTCAACTTCAGGGTTTTGTTTTATTATTTTTTCATAAATTGTTTCATATTTTATAATATCATTTGCAGGAGGTGGCGTTGTAAGTTTTTTTCCGCTATAAAAAGCAGTATTGCGAAAATTTTCAATAATCTCATTATATTGCTTATAATAACTCATCCAACCTAACCAACCACTCTCGTAAGGAGTTAAACCGGAATGAAAAGCGGTTGTCGCAGCAGCTGTCGTTGGCGGAAAAACAGAGAAAATTTGCTCTGCTATATGCTCGCAAATAAAACTATCTTGAGGAAGATTTCGCTTTATTAAATCAATTCCCATACCATCCAGTATCATAAAAATAACATTTTTATAATTTTTATCTAATTTTTCATCTAAAACAGGAAGTGAATGATGAGAAGTTGGTACATTATAGTATTTTAAAAAAGAATTACTTAGAGAAACTATACTATTATCATAATTAAACTTAAAACTTTTATCCATAGAACCCGTCCTTAAAAAGAAATTTAAGCATATTAGATAACAAAGTCAATGCATAAGCCCCATTTTCGTCCAAATAGTTGCTTATTCTTATGGTGCACTATAAGGAGTAAAGAACACAAAACCCACCGCTTTGGGTGGGTTTACATAACACTCGCTCTTTCCAAATATCTTCCGAGAGGTTGGCTCCGTTTCACTTCGCCGCTGCGTCGTCGCAAGTGCGGCGGCACTCCCGTTCCGCCTGCTCCTCCTTGTCAAACTCCCTCCCTCGGGAGTTCTCACTGCCCACTTCAGCCAATAACACAAAACCCACCGCTTCGGGTGGGATTCAAATAATCTGCATTCTTTCAACTTTCCTCACATGAGAGGTTGGCTCGTTTCACTTCGCCGCTGCGTCGTCGCAAGTGCGGCGATACTCCCGTCTCGCCTGCTCCTCCTTGTCAAACTCCCTCCCTCGGGAGTTCTCACTGCCCACTTCAGCCAATAACACAAAACCCACCGCTTTGGGTGGGTTTTGTGTTATTGGTGGGAGTTGAGAGGTTCGAACTCCCGACCCTCTCGGTGTAAACGAGATGCTCTTCCAGCTGAGCTAAACTCCCATCATGCTTACGGATGACTTTATAACCTCATTAGTTTAATTAATCAAGCAAAAAATTACAAAAAAATAAAAAAATTAAAAAATCGTTTCATATCAAAAAGATAAACTTTTTATCCTACTACCCCAATCCTCTGCTATCTGAGTTTTCGGAGTACAACAAAAAAGGCGGAACAATTATCCCGCCTTTATCTTGTTCTATAAACTAAGGACTGACAAAGCCAGCCCTTAACAGATAATTAGTTTACAGAGTCTTGAAGAGCTTTACCTGCTTTGAACTTAGCTTGTTTGCGAGCCGGAATTTTGATGGTAGCACCAGTACGTGGGTTGCGGCCAGTTGTAGCAGAACGTTTAGAAACTGCGAAAGTACCGAAACCAACGAGGCGAACTTCATCACCAGCTTTCAAAGCTGAAGTTACAGAAGCAACAAATGCATCCAAAGCCTTAGCAGAATCAGTTTTTGTAAGGCCTGTTTCATTAGCAATGCTAGAAATCAATTCATTTTTATTCACGATGAGGACTCCCTCTAATTATAAGTTATAAACCAAAGTGATAAGGTTTCCCTCACCACACCTAAAATTTAAGACTCAAAAAACGCTTAAGTCAAACAAAATCAACGCTTTTATACAGAATAATCCACTTTTTTCTTTTTAAAACCCTATTTTTAGGAGCATTTTACAATGTTATTCACAGATAACTTAGACGAATCAAGACTTACACACAATTTTCTTCTAAAAAAACGATTCTTATTTCGACTAAACAACACAGATTCTCCCCAACAAAAAAGGCGGAAGATTCCGCCTTTTTTCTACAATATATAAAGAAGTCTTATTTTTTGTCATTCAACGGTGTAATTTTTCCGTTAAGAGCAATTTTAATAACTTCACTGACCTCCGAAACCGGAATAATTTTCAGACCGGATTTCACATTCTCCGGAATTTCGGCCAAATCTTTTTCATTATCCTTCGGAATAATCACGGTCTTAATCCCTCCTCGCAACGCGGAAAGAAGTTTTTCTTTCAACCCGCCGATAGGCAGAACCCGTCCCTGAAGCGTGATTTCTCCCGTCATGGCCACATCTTTCCGAACCGGAATTTTAGTCAGTACGGAAACCAAGGTCGTATACATGGCAATACCTGCCGACGGCCCGTCTTTCGGAGTGGCTCCTTCCGGAACATGAACGTGAATATCAGTTTTTTCAAACACTTCCGGATCAATTCCTAAATCTTTTGAATGAGAACGGACAACCGAATAAGCCGTTTCAATGGATTCTTTCATCACATCACCCAGTTTTCCGGTCTGCTTGATATTACCTTTACCCGGCATATCCACCGCCTCAATAAAGAGAATATCTCCGCCGACTTCCGTCCACGCCAAACCGGTAGTAACGCCGATATGATCGCTTTCTTCCGCCTCTCCGAACCGATACTTAATAACCCCTAGATATTTTTCCAAATTTTTCTCGGTTATGCTTATCTTCTTGGTTTTCTTTCCCGAAAGCATAATCTCTTTAACCGCTTTGCGAGCCAAAGTCGACAATTCCCGCTCCAGATTTCTCACACCGGCTTCTCGGGTATAATGACGAATAATGCTGCGAACGGCATCGTCTGAAATGGACAGTTCCTTTTCCTTCACGGCATTTTCTTTAAAAATTTTCGGAATCAAATGCCGTTTTGCAATTTCAATCTTCTCGTCTTCGGTATACCCCGACAAACGGATAATCTCCATTCTGTCCAGCAACGGACGCGGCATATCCAAAGAATTCGCCGTTGTAACAAACATCACATCCGACAAATCATAATCCACTTCCAGATAATGATCGTTGAAAGATGAATTCTGTTCCGGATCCAAAACCTCTAACAAAGCGGAACTCGGATCTCCGCGGTAATCATTACCCAGCTTGTCTATTTCATCAAGCAGGAATAACGGATTAGATGTCGCAGCTTTCTTCATGCCTTTAATAATCTTACCCGGCATAGACCCGATATACGTTCTGCGGTGTCCGCGAATTTCCGCCTCATCTCTCATACCGCCGAGAGACGCTCTGACAAAACTTCTTCCGGTAGCTCGGGCAATAGATTTACCCAAAGAGGTCTTACCAACCCCCGGAGGTCCGACCAAACACAAAATCGGCCCTTTAACCTTATCGGCTCTGGCCTGCACTGCCAAATATTCGACAATGCGTTCTTTTACCTTCTCCAGTCCGTAATGGTCTTTTTCCAATATCTCCAAAGCCTTGGATAAGTCTTTGTTAACCTTGGAACGTTTCTTCCAAGGAATATCCAACAGCCAGTCAAGATAATTTCTGATAACTGTCGCCTCACTGGACATGGCATTCATGCTTTTAAGCTTTTTAACCTCGGCAAGAGCTTTCTCTTTTGCTTCTTTGCTCAACTTGTTTTTTTCGATTTTTTTCATATAATCAGAAATTTCAACCGAACCGTCTCCGTCGCCGAGTTCTTTTTGAATCGCTTTCATCTGCTCGTTCAGATAATATTCCTTTTGACTTTTTTCCATCTGCTTTTTGACGCGGACTTTGATTTTGTTTTCCACTTCCAGCAAAGTAATTTCTGCATCCATAAAGCCCAGAATCTTTTCAAAACGGTCTTTGAGCGTCTGAGCCTCAAGCAACGCCTGTTTATCGGCAATTTTCAAAGCAAGATGAGAAGCTATGGTGTCTGCCAGTTTTCCGTAATCTTCTATCTGGTTGACGGCAACCAAAACTTCCGGCGGTGTTTTTTTGGACAACTTCACATATTCTTCAAATTGGGAAAGAACCGCACGAGACAAAGCCTCCAGTTCCACATCATTTCCGTTTTTTTCCGGAAGGACGACTGCATCGGCCTCTATATATTCGTCATTTTTTAAAAACTCTTCAATTTTAACGCGTTCCACACCCTCAATCAAAACTTTAACCGTCCCGTCAGGAAGTTTCAATAACTGCAAAACCGTTCCCAAAGTACCCACGTTAAAGATATCCTCTTGTGTCGGATCCTCTATGGCGGCATTTTTCTGCGTTGCCAGAATAATATTCTGGTCGTTCTCAACCACCTCTTGCAAAGCACGAATGGATTTTTCCCTTCCGACAAACAAAGGAACGATCATTTTGGGATAGACTACAATATCTCTCAACGGAAGAACGGGATACTTTTGTTTTTTTTCAGCCATTTTCTTTTGTCCTCAAATTTATTGTCATCTTATATATAGGAAAACTATTCGGCTACGACAATGCCGCATAAAAACTTTTTTGGCACATTTAAGGCTTGTCGGCAATCTCTAAACTTTTTAATCCACAATTGTATTAAAAAAAGCTCATATTTTATACATTTGCATATAATAAGTTGATAAATTAAATTTGCAGATTAAAAAAAATCATATAGTATAAGGAAAAAATAAAATCCGCATATATGAAATTAAGGATAATTTTCAATGAACAGTTCAAGAAAAAACAATATTTCAGACGAAGAAATCAGCATTGACATTTCCGTAACGCTGGGAACGGCGGACCTCCGCGTTCAGCAGCTGTTAAAACTCGGACGAGGTGCCGTTGTGGAGCTTGACCGAGATGTCAATGATTATGTGGATATTTATGCCAACGACGTTTTAATCGGACATGGCGAAGTCGTTATTACCGAAAATGAATCTATCGGGGTTTCCATCACTGATACCGTAAAAAAATCCAAAAGATAAAAACGAGATGATTAAAAGAAAAAAACTGAAAAATCTGCTGAAAAAAATCGTAAAATCAGCGTTTTTTGCCAACCTTATCAGCAGCCTGGTTTATTGGTATGCCCGCTTGGTCGGAGCAACAACCCGCTGGGAGATCCATGGCCGGGAAAAATGCTTTGAAACCTGGGATAAAGACGAAGCCATTATCCTCATCGGTTGGCACGGAAGAGCTTTGATGCTCCCTTATTTCTGGAACCGTTACAAACCGATAAGTGCGTTGGTTTCCCTGCATCAGGACGGACGTTTGATTGCCGGCCTGCTGCAAAAATTCGGTCTTGGAGTTATCGGAGGCTCCAGCAACGGAAACGCTCGCGGAGCAGCTACCGGATTAATGCATGCCTTACAAAGGAACGAAAGCATTTCCATTATTCCCGACGGTCCTGTCGGTCCCAGTATGCAAATGAATATGTCTCCGATTTATTTTGCTCAAAAAAGCGGCAAACCTATTTTCGGCATGACATACAGTGTCAAAAATTCCAAAATCATTACCAAAAGCTGGGATGACATGATGATTCCGCTTCCCTTCTCCAAAGGTGTCTGCCGGTTGACAGACCCGTTTTACATTCCTAAAGACGCCACTCCCGAAGAATTGGAAAAATACCGAAAACAAATTGAAGATACCCTGAATAAAATGACATATGAGGCAGACACCCGTGTCGGAAGAATTCCCGTTCTGCCTAAACACAAAGTAAAAAAGAAAAAACATCCCAAACAACCAGACGGAGCGTCTAAATAATGTTCATCCGCATTTACAACACACTCATCAGAATTTTATACCCGCTTGTCATCAGCCGTTATATCAAAAAGCGTAAAGAAAACGGCAAAGAGGATTTAAAACGTTTCAACGAACGTGTCGGCCGCCCGACCATGAAACGTCCGGAAGGAAAACTTATCTGGATGCACGGAGCTTCTGTAGGAGAGTCTATTTCTATGCTTCCGCTGATTAATAAACTTTTGGAATATTATCCGGAACTAAACATTATGGTAACAACCGGAACCATAACCTCTGCGGAACTCATGGCCAAGCGTCTTCCGGAAAGAGCTTTTCACCAATACTTCCCTTTGGATAATCCGGCATACTCCGCCCGCTTTGTCAAACACTGGCAGCCGGATTTAGTATTATGGTTTGAATCCGAATTCTGGCCGGCAATGCTTTCGACCATCAAACGCAAAAACATCCCGCTCATTTTGGTCAACGGAAGAATTTCCAACAAATCATTCAAACGCTGGCAGCAGTTTGACTTCATCAGCAAGGAACTTTTAGGCTGTTTTACCTTCTGTCTCGGACAATCGGAAGAAGACGCCTACCGCCTTCGTGTATTAGGTGCAAAAGAAGCTCTCTGCCTCGGCAACATAAAATACGCCGGTCTCCCTCTGCCGATTGATGAAGAAAAAAAAGACGAAATCAAAAAACAAATCGGAAACCGTCCGTTTTGGCTGGCCAGTTCCACCCATAATGACGAGGAATTTAAAATCGCCCGTTTTCACAAACAGCTGTCCGAAAAAGTTCCCGGCATGTTGACCATCATTGTACCGAGACATCCGCAAAGAGGTGTTGAAATCAAAGAGCGTCTGGAAAACGAGTTACATTTAAAAACAGCTCTTCGTTCGGCAGGAGAACCAATTGGCAAATCAACGGAAGTATATATTGCCGACACGATCGGCGAACTGGGCTTATGGTACAATCTGGCAGAAATAGTTTTCATCGGCGGTTCATTAATTCCTCACGGCGGCCAAAACTTTATGGAACCCAGCCGCGTTCGTGATGCCGTTATTGTCGGACCGCACATGCACAACTTTACCGACGCCATGAACCGTGCCAAAAAGGCCGATGCTATCATTCAGGTTAACGACGTGATTGAACTTGAGGAAATCATTGAACAGCTCCTCACCCACAAAGAACTCCTTGAAGCCAAAAAAAGTCTGGCTTATAACTGGGCAAACGGCGAAGCCAAAGTTATCGACGGTATTGTTGACAAGATTAAAGGATACATGGATATATGAAAACTCCGTCTTTTTGGCAGCAGAAAAACATCATATCAACCCTTCTCTCACCTTTGGGATATGTATACGGTTGGGCAACACAATTCCGAATTAAGCACGGACACAGCGGACACATCTCCCGTCCCGTAATCTGTATCGGAAACATTACCGCCGGAGGAACCGGAAAAACCCCTGTTGCCATATCCATAGCAAAACTCTTGCAGCAACAGGGAAAACATCCCTACTTTGTCTCTCGCGGATATGGCGGAAGACTAAAAGGCGTAATTGTTGACAAACAAAAACACTCAGCAGCAGAAGTTGGCGACGAACCGCTACTGCTATCCAGACAAGCTCCGGTTGTTGTCAATCCGGACAGGTTTAAAGCTGCTCTGACTGCCGTGAAAAACGGTGCGGAATTGATTCTGATGGACGACGGTTTTCAAAATCCGGGACTTCATAAAGACATATCTTTTTTGGTTTTTGACGGCGGCTTCGGAATTGGCAACGGCCGCATTATTCCGTCAGGTCCCCTTCGTGAAACATTGGAAAACGGCTTAAAACGGGCAGATGCCGTCATTATCATCGGCAAAGACAAATACAATCTGTCCGAAAAGGTAAATAAACTTCCAGTTTTCAAAGGAAAAGTCGTTCCCGTTCCGCCGCAAACGGCTTCTAAAAAAGCAATCGCCTTTGCCGGCATCGGCAGACCTGAGAAATTTTATACCTCTTTACAGGAATGTGGATTTGAACTCGTCAAAACCATAAACTTCCCCGACCATCATCAATATACGGAAAATGAGCTGAAAAAACTCATAAATCAAGCACAAAAAGAAAATGCGGAACTGTTCACGACTTCAAAAGATTTTGTGAAAATTCCCGTTGCCTTACAATCAAATTTTCAGGTTCTTGAAATTGCCGTGGAATGGGAGCGTCCTGAGTTCTTAAGCAAATTTATCTTGGATAAAATCCGCCTTTAGGATTAAATCTCAAATCTCATCCCGTCATAGGCCAATTCAAAATTCTCGGGAAGTTTTTTCCCATCCCGACAATAATCAACATCGGTATTTAAATGTGTTAAAATAAAATGTTTAATGTCAAACTTGTTGCTCATCTCCAAGGCAGTATAAAAATCATTATGCCCGTTGCCCCTTTTGGTGCTATTAAATCCGTTGTTCGTTTCCATCAGAATGCAATCCAAATTTTTAAACAAAGAAACCGCCGCATCCGGAATCTCTTCAAAATCCGTTGCAAACAAAAAGTCCTTATATCTGAGAGCCGTTGAAAACATATTTTTGTGAACCAACCCTGCCGTTGACAGAATATGACCGTTGAATTCAATATTGTCCCCGTTCTCGAAAACATGCCAACGCAGATTATCCAAACCGCGTTCCTTGTTATCGCTTTTAAACATATAAAAATAACAAAGCTTAATCCCTTCAAAAGTCTCTTTGGAACAAAACAAATCAATCGGACGCTTTTGATTAACGGCAAGACGCTGAACATCCGGTAAACCGTTGATATGATCGGCATGAGCATGCGTAAATAAAACCGCGTCAATTTTTGAAATATTATTTACATTCAGTTGTGTTCTGAAATCAGGCCCGGCATCCACCAAAAAATTACAATCTCCGAAATCAAACAAAACCGAACTTCTGGTTCGATAATTCTTTGGCTCATTTTTATCTGTCTGCCCGAAATAATTTCCCGCTTGAGGAGCCCCATAAGCCGACCCGGAACCTAAAACCGTAACAATCATGGCATCTTCCCTAAAAAAATTAAACAGTTTCAGGGTAAAATAAAAAAGGGACTATTTAAAGCCCCTTACACAGGTTATTCAAAAATATTTTCGATATTATAATCGCCGAAGGCAAAGCTCGTTCCGTCGATATAGCGATACCCCTTATCCAAAGCGGCGATTTTATCCATATCCGCCTCATCAAGTTCTATTGTCTGAGCGGCAAAATTTTCTTTAATCCGATCTACATGAATTGACTTCGGAATAACAATAACATTCCGTTGCAGCTGCCATGCCAACAACACTTGTGCCGGAGAAACCTTCAAACGTTCCGCAATCTCCGTGATAACCGGATTTTCAATCACCGAAGGCTCATCCGGATGTTTATAGGCCCGATCTTTGGAACCCAGCGGAGAATAAGCCGTAACGGCAATCATATTTTTCTCACAAAAATCTATCAGTTCATTTTGTTGCAGTAACGGATGATTTTCCACCTGATTAACGGCAGGAATAATCGCTGCCTTTTCAATCAGATTTTGCAGTTTTTTCACTCCAAAGTTAGAAACACCGATCGAACGAACCAAACCCTTGTTTCGCAGTTCTTCCATAGCTGCCCAAGTTTCCTCAATCGGCACCTCGCTTAAAGATAAAACATCATTATCGCTTTTTGGCATTTCCACGCCTTTTTTCTGAGCAACCGGCCAATGAATCAAGTACAAATCCAAATACTCCAGTTGCAAATCGTTCAAAGTCTTCTGCAAAGCCGGTTCCACATCTTCCGGTTTATGACTGTCATTCCAAAGCTTAGAGGTAACAAAAAGCTCCTCTCGCTTAATGTCTCCTTCTTTTATCGCATCGGACAAAGCCTGTCCGATTTCTTTTTCATTACCGTAAACCGGAGCACAGTCAATATGCTTGTAACCAAGCTTAATCGCCCAGCGAACGGCCTGATAAACCTCCCCCGGAGCAGATTTCCACGTTCCAAGCCCTACCATAGGCATTTGATAGTCGTCATTGAGTTTCCATAATTTCATCGGATTTTCCTCCCTGTAAAATTTCACCTTTTTATATAATCGCTTAATCACAGCCTTAAAGATAACCTTTGAATTTTTATTTTCGGATTTTATAATCAGCAACAAAGAAAGGAAAAAACATGGACAATTACGAAAAACAAGTTTTAGAATGTCATCAGGCTATGGAACTGGACATTGCTTCCCCTTACTCCGTTTCGCTGCTGCAGTTAAGGGAAAAACTCCTGACAGAAGAACTCAACGAACTTAACGTTGAGATTCATACCCTGATTGAAGAATTGCAAACAACCGGGAAAACAAAACCGGAAACCAAAGCCAGAATGTATAAAGAACTGGCCGATTTGCAATATGTTTTGAGCGGAATGGTTGTCGCCTTGGGGATTCCGATGGAAGAGGTTTTCAAAAGAGTGCACCAAAGCAATATGTCCAAATTGGTGAACGGCAAAGTATTAAAAAGAGAAGACGGAAAATTCCTCAAAGGCCCTAACTATAAACCTCCTTTTTTGGATGATTTGGTTGCATGACCCAAGCCCCTTTTATCAAGGGGCTTAATTTTTAATTGCAAATTAATCTTTATGCTTTATCATCTTTCTTGCAGTTTAGAGATAAACTGCGGTGTCTGAAAAACATCTCACAAAAAAATTTCCACTCTGGTGGAGTCTGCGGTATAAGCCCCTTTGGGTCGAAGAAGCAGGACTGTTTTTGTGCAGTTTTTCAGCTCCGCCACCTTAATTTTACTAAGGTGGCTTTGTTATAATAACAAATAAGGAGTTTGAAAATGAGTAAAAGAAAAAACCGCCCGTTCAACACAAACTTTGCCGAACGCAATCCGGAAACAACAATTTCCCTTGGAAAACAAATCACCCAAATCCGCACACACAACAATTATTCCGTTGCCGAGTTGTGCGACATTCTTGACTTTCAGCCTGAACGCTGGATTGAAATTGAAAACGGCATAACTTTTGCCCTTGCCTACCTGACCCGTTTTGCCAAGTTTTTCAAAAAGAAAATCAAAATCGAATTAATAGACTAAAAAAATCCCTCCGTAAAAGGAGGGATTTTTTTCAAACTGCGTTTTTGCTTTTTTCTCTGAGAACATAAACCGGTTCTTTTTTATCATTAATCACATCTTCATTAATGATAACTTCGGCAATCTCCTTCTTATCCGGAAGCGAATACATAATATCCAAAAGATTCTCTTCCATAATGGCTCGCAAGCCGCGAGCTCCGGTTTTGCGTTCGATTGCTTTCTTGGCAATGGCAATCAAAGCCTCGTCGGTAATTGTAAGTTTGACATTTTCCATATCAAACAAAGTAACATACTGCTTAACCAACGCATTTTTAGGTTCGGTCAAAACCCTAACCAACGCTTTTTCATCCAAATCTTCCAAAGTTGCAATAATCGGCAAACGTCCGATAAATTCCGGAATAAGACCATACTTCAATAAATCTTCCGGCTGAGCATCCTGAATGATTTCGCCAATTCCCTTTTCTTCTTTAGCTGCAACTTTCGCACCAAAACCGATAGACGTTTCGTTTCCGCGGCGGGAAACAATTTTCTCCAAACCGGCAAAAGCTCCGCCGCAAATAAACAAAATATTGGTCGTGTCAACGTGTAAAAACTCCTGCTGCGGATGCTTACGTCCCCCTTGCGGCGGAACATTGGCAACCGTCCCCTCAATAATTTTCAACAAAGCCTGTTGCACCCCTTCGCCGGACACGTCTCGGGTAATGGACGGACCGTCAGTCTTGCGGGTAATTTTATCAATCTCGTCAATATAAACAATCCCGCGTTGAGCCTTTTCAATATCATAATTGGCCGCCTGCACCAGCTTCAAAATGATGTTTTCGACATCTTCACCGACATAACCGGCTTCCGTTAAAGTTGTGGCATCGGAAATCGCAAACGGCACATCCAAGATCTTGGCCAATGTCTGAGCCAACAACGTCTTGCCGCTTCCGGTAGAACCGATAAGAATAACGTTGGATTTAGAAACCTCAACATCTTTGTTGTTTTTCTGAGAATTCAGACGTTTATAGTGGTTATAAACGGCAACAGACAAAACTTTCTTCGCCTGATCCTGCCCAATGACATATTGATCCAAAAATTCTTTGATTTTAGACGGTGTCGGCAGATTTTCACTGCAAATACGTCCTTCGGCTCTGGCTTCTTCTGCCATTTCATCGGCGACGATATTAATGCAGACTTCAATACATTCGTCGCAAATATACACGCCGCGGCCGGCCACCAACTTCTTTACTTCGGCCTGACTTTTTCCGCAGAACGAGCAATGAAGCATTTCGCCGTTGTTATCTGTATTATCACTCATATTCTTTTCCTTATTTCAAAATCTCATCGCGGTTTGCAACAATATGGTCAATCAAACCAAACTTCAAAGCCTCTTCCGGACTCATAAAGTTATCCCGTTCCATGGCTTCTTCAATTGTTTTAAGTTTTTTACCGGTATGATGAGCATAAATTCCGTTCAAACGTTTTTTCAAATCCAAAATTTCTTTGGCATGAATTTCAATATCCGTAGCCTGTCCTCTGAAACCGCCGCTCGGCTGGTGAATCATAATTCTGGAGTTCGGCAGAGAAAATCTCTTATCCTTGGCACCGCCGGCCAAAAGCAAAGACCCCATGGAACAAGCCTGACCGATACACATGGTGTTAACATCACAGCTGATATATTGCATGGTATCATACATCGCCATACCTGAAGTTACAACACCTCCCGGAGAATTGATATAAAGGAAAATATCTTTTTTCGGATTTTCAGATTCCAAAAACAACAACTGAGCACAAACCAGAGACGATACGTCATCATTAACTTCTCCGGTCAGAAAAATAATTCTCTCTTTCAATAATCTGGAATAAATATCAAAAGAACGCTCACCCTTTGAGGTTTGTTCAATAACCATAGGTACCAGCGTGCTGTTATAGACTTCTAACGGACTTCTGTTATACATTTCATTTTTCCTTGCATCATTACAAATTTACAGTCTTTTATAATGATAAAACAATTTATTCAACAAATTATTAATGGAATAAAAACTTTTTTAAGAAAGCCACTTTAACAGACGAATGATTCCCATTTTGGCTGAAACATTATGAGCCGACATGTTTTTCCGACGTTTAATTTCACTCTTGTTGCAATGATAAAAATTATATGCCTTCAAAAGCATCTCTTCATTTTTAAGCGTCGGAACAAAACCCAGCTTTTCTTTTATTTTTGATGTATCAAACACAAACGATGACGCAATCATCTTATATTGATACGGCCCTAAAGGAGACATCCCCAAAGCATAAGCAAGCCTCATCACCGGAATGGCAAACCATTTCGGAAAATGAGCCAATCGGGATGATGATCCGGAATGCTTAATAACATAAGAATAAACCTCGTTAAACGTCTTAACGTCATCCGAGCCTATGTTAAAAATCTCGCCGCCGGAATAGCCGACCGCCAAAAGACATGCCCGAGTCAAATCTCCGGCATAAATAAACTGATACACATTGTTTCCGTCGCCAACCATCCACAACTTTCTATTCTCATCAATAAATTCAAAAAGAATACCTAGCAGCCCCAAACGCCCCTCGTCCATAATTGTCGGTGAACGAAAAATAACGGAATCAAATTTACCTTTTCGACTCATCAGAATTTTCTCAGCTTCTAACTTGGATTTTCCGTATATTTCCACCGGAGAAGGAGGCTCGTTTTCGGTAACGGGATAGTCAAAACTCTTTGCCCACAAACAATTTGACGATATAAACACAACCTTGCCGACACCGTATTTTTCTGCCATATCGGCAATATTTTCCGTTCCGCAGACATTAGAAGACCACAAATCTTTCATATTCTTTTTTACATGAGCCAACATCGCCGCACAATGAAACACAGCCTTAAATTGATGTTCCGAAAAAATTTTTTCCAATAACTTTCTATCCCTGATATCACCTTGTACGGGACTAAAATTTTCATGCACATAATCATCCGGCATCAAATCAATACTGACACACCTATGCCCCTGCTGCACTAAATATTTTTTTAAGATAGAACCAAAGAACCCCGCCCCGCCGGTAATTAAAAACTCTGCCATCATCAATATCCTTCCTTTAACTCATACAAAAATTCAAACTCTGTCGGTTTATACATTTTATCAATCATCGTCTCATCAAATTTGTGAGCAACTTTAATTTTTTTATGTTTCATCAAATAAAAGTCATCAAAATAATCCTTCACAAAGACAAATTGCGGACGATATTTCTTTATTGTTTCGTTTAAATCCGAAATATTTGTTCGGTTAAACAGTTCTTCATCCAAAACACCTACTCTTTCCAAGGAAAACCAATAATAGTAAATATTTTTGCGATATAAATTGAATATTTTTCCGTAACCGTTTAAAAGATATCCGTCTTCTTTTGTGTTTTTCAAAACATATTTCAACAAAGGATATTCATAATTCAGCAAATTCCGATTACTCGCCATAACTTCATATTTTGAATAAAATTCAAATAGTAAAATCTCCATAAAAACAACTAAAATACCGATAACATATCGTCGATATTTCACCAAAACCGCCAGCAACTTTCCGCTTAAAACAGCTCCTGTCAGCAACAAAGGCATTAAATACTGCGGATACGGACAAAAAACAAACTTCTTAAAAACAAACTCCGTAATAAAAAGCACACTGAATATTTTAAAATAAACATTGCCCTTAAAAAACCAAATCCCGACGGAAAGAAAAGCCAAAACAATCTGTAACCAAACAAACCGACTGAAAAACATAATTTTTCTATCATAATACAATTTCGGATGCAGCATATTGATAATCCAATTAAGCTCATAATAGTCTTTAAGACTGTCGGTATAATACAAATATCCGATATAACACACCGCTGCCGTAACAGGAAAAACACAAGCCCACAACACATCCTTCCATAACATTCTTCGGTGATATAACAAGAATAAACTCACCAATCCGACAGGAAGAAAAAAATACAAAATCTTTTGCAAAAACATAAAAGCCAAAAAGAAAGCCCCAAAAGCAATCACCAGATTCCGCCGTCTTTGTGCGGCTAAATATTCAAAAAAATAATACAAACCGACAACTTGCATAAAAAACATATAATTGTCGGGACGAAATTGCGAAAAAATACTCAAAGCTTCCCAATTGCTGAAATAAATTCCCATCGCAAACAAGGCAGACATCTTATCCGTTACAAATTTTGCCATTATCTTGTAAAAGTAATAAAAAGTAAAACCTGAAAACAGCAAGGTCAAAAACTTTGCCACATAAACAACTATCGCCTGATTATAAAAAAGTGCCGCAGCCGGAGCAAACAAATACCAAAGCAGCGGATGATGATGTTCAAAAAAATCCCGATAAGGAACCTCACCTTGCCACACCAGCCAAGAAGCGTGGATATGCTCCACGTCATCCAACAGAAGACTGCCTGAATAAACGGTTATTCCCAAAATAAAACACGCCAAAAAGCCCAGATAAACCAACAATATTTTTTCAATCATACCGTCGGTTAAGTATATTTTTTTATCCGCCATTTTGCTTCTCTTCATGATATTCGGCCTCGGTGTTTACATTCCAGATATTATCTCTGCTGCGAACATGATTAACAATATTATCCACGGCAATCATGGCCGTAAGCACCGAATGATCCATATTGTTATAACGGTGCATTCCGTTGCGGCCGATAAGATAAAGATTATCTATTTTATCCGTATACTCCCGAATTTCATCAAAACGGTTATAAGTTCCGAAATATGCCGGATAAGCTTTTTTTACCTTAAATGAGCAAAAATCTTTCACATCTTCCGCTGCAAAAATTCCGATTTTACATCCTTCTTTCAACGCCTGAGCAATAAAATCCTCATCAGACATTTTCCAAAGCTCATCTTCTTCATTGCAAAAATATTCCAGACCTATCCATACTTTATCCGGAAATTCGGCAACCAAATACGGGCTCCAATTGTTAAATATCTGAATCCGTCCCAATTTAACACCTTTTTCTTGAACATAAATCCATGTGTCAGGAATCAAACCGTTCAGCGTTTTTATTTTTGTATTGTTTTTCAAGAGCAGTTTATCCAGTAGGACACCGGCAACTCTGAAATCTCTGTATATCAATCCGTTCGCCGCTGTCTTTACATTTTCGGGAACATTGTCCCCCATGGCATTAATCAAATCTTTAACCGGCATGGTGGAAATAAAAACATCACCTTCCACAATTTCCCGATATCCGTGGCAATCCTCAATTACGACTGCCTTAACCTTACCGTTATCCATGATCAATTCAGACACTTTTCGCCCCAAACGGATTTCTCCTCCTTTGTCAAGAACACTCTCGGCAACAGCTGACCACAAATATCCCGGACCAAATTTCGGATACATAAAGGAGTCGATAAAACTGGTCTCAACTTTTCCTTTCTTACACCCAAACATCGTTTTAAATATCTGAGCAAGAACTTTTAAGATTGATATTCCCTTAATTCGTTGGGCTCCCCATTCTGCTGAAATTGCCGAACATTCCATCCCCCATAACTTTTCCGTATAGTCTTTAAAAAAAGTGAGATACAATTCCCTCCCGAACCGATTAATCAAAAAATCCTCCAGACTTTTTTCATTTTTCACCGGCAGTAACAAAGCCTTAAAATAAGACAGTGAAATTTTAGCCATACGGAAAATTCCCAACCCTTTAATCGTATTAAAATTCAATGATACCGGATAATCAAAAAAAGTTTTCAAATAAAAAATCCGTGAAACTCTGTTTCTTTTTAACATAACACAATCTGTTTTTTCCGGATCCGGAGCATTCTCTTTCATTGACAACTCTGCCTTCCGACCAAGAAGGACATCATCTTTGGAAGCTTTTCCCTGCAATGGCAAAAAAGAAAGCCACCAATCTTTTACCCGCTCAGACTTGGTAAAAAAACGATGACCTCCCATATCAAGCTTATTTTTTTTATAATCCATCGTCGCACTAATACCGCCGACGAAATCATTCTCTTCAATCAAAATCGGTTTAAATTCCGTTCGCTCAAGAAATTCGCTTGCTGCCGCCAGACCTGCCGGCCCCGCTCCTGCTATAATAACTTTTTTGTCCATATAACATACCCGTCATACATTAATCATTTGTTATAAATTTAGCATATACAATACATTAAACAAACGCGAAAATATTTTACACACAAGAAAATAGACAAAATATATGGGTATGATTGTACTATACAAAAAAATAGAAAACGTCTGGTTTTTGCTTCCGGAAAAAATACGCTTTCTTCTTGTCGGCGGATTTAACACGCTTTCTGCCTATTTAATATTTATCTTTTTTGTTGAATTCATCCGCCTGCACTACACTTATGCTTTGGTTTGCATGTTCGTCATCAACGTAAATATCTCTATCCTGACGATGAGATATTACGTCTTCCGCTCTGCTTCCGATTTATTGAAAGAATATTTCAAAGGCTGGAATGTTTATCTTTTTCTGCTCGGATTAAACTACATCGGTCTGTATTTCTTAATTGACATTTGTAAAATCAAAGAAATCATCGCTCAGGCAATATATTTGATTTTCTCGACAACAGTAACATACCTTATTCACAAATACATCACCTTTTCCAAGCAAAAATAATTTAAATAACTTTATCCTATCAACCAAAAAACCCTCTCAAATGAGAGGGTTTTTATTTGTCTTCACTTAAAACTAAGAAGCTTTTTTAGAAGTTTTCTTTGTTGTCTTCTTTGCCGGAGCAACGGCTTCGTCAAAGTTATAAAGTTCCTCAACAGAAACAACCTTGTCGTTCACCTTTGCCAAACCGATAATATGATCAACAATCTTTTCTTCAAAAACCGGAGCTTTCAAAGATTCGATAGCCTGTTTGTTTTTCAGATAGTAATCAAAAACAGCTTTTTCCTGCCCCGGATATTTTTTAGCCTCGTTCATGATGGCTTTATTAATGTCATCCGGCGTAATTGTCAGTTTCGCATCTTTGCCGATTTCAGAAAGCAGCAAACCGAGTTTAACACGGCGAACGGCAATATCTTTATATTCAGCCAGCAAATCTTCTTCAGATTTAGCTTTTTCGCTTTCATCCAGCTGATTATACTTTTTAGCCTGTTCATACTGAGCAACAATGCCTTTATATTCGGCATCAACCAAAGACTGAGGAACTTCAAAAGAATATTCCTTATCCAGATTGTCCAAAAGCTGTCTTTTCAGTTTCATACGGGAAGCAACGTCATAATCGCCTTTAATGCGATCGGCAATAACGCCTTTCAGTTTATCCAGACTTTCTTCGCCCAAGGATTTTGCAAATTCATCATTGATTTCAACATCTTTGGCAACGCGGATTTCTTTGATTTCAACAGCGAAAACAGCGTCCTTGCCGGCCAAATCTTTGGCATGATAATTTTCAGGGAACTTAACATTAACGTCAACTTTCTCACCGGCTTTTTTGCCGACCAACTGGCTTTCAAACCCCGGAATGAAAGAACCTGAACCCAAAACCAACGGATAATTGTTGCCTTTGCCGCCTTGGAACTCAACACCGTCAATAGAACCGACAAAATCAATAACTGTCGTGTCGCCTTCTTTTGAGGCTCTGTCTTCTTCAACCTTAACGGTTTCTTTGCGGGATTCTGCCAAATATTTCAAAGCCTTTTCAACTTCTTCGGCAGGAACTTCGGCTGTCAGCTTATCCAATTCGATTTTAGAAAAATCACCGAATTTGATTTCCGGAAGAACTTCCATGGAAATTTCAAATTCAACGTCTTTTCCGTCTTCAAAAGAAGTAATTTTAACATCCGGCATCATGGCTGGATTTAATTTTTTACTTTTGATAACTTCATCGGTAGATGTTCTGACCAACTCATCCAATACATCACCCATAACGGAAGCTCTGTATTTCTGTTTCAGCATTGCTTTCGGAGCTTTTCCCGGACGGAACCCCGGAAGTTTTGTTTTTTTGGAGATTTCATTAATTTTTTCATCAATTTTTTTATTAAAATCACTTGCCGGAACAGATACTTTGAATTCCTTCTTCAAGCCTTCAGATTTTATCTCGGTAACATTCATAAATTTTCTCTTAAGTTATTGATTGTTTATAAAAAACCATCTTACGAGCCAATGATAGGGAAGATGGTGCGGGCGGAGGGACTTGAACCCACACGTCTCACGACACTAGATCCTAAGTCTAGCGTGTCTGCCAATTTCACCACGCCCGCAAGCACGGTTAATAGTTGTTTGCATACTACATAAAAAAAAATTTAAATCAAGACAAAATTAACAAACCAAACAAAATTATTGTAATATAAGTTAATATTGAATAATATAGCGTTAATTACGCGGAAACCCGCTGTCGCATATAGTCTTTTTTTGAGGAGAACCCTTGTGTTTTCAAGCAAATTAACCAAAAGTTTTCTGCTCGCTTTGACAACCGCTGCCCTGCTGAGCTCGTGCAGTTTTGTTCAAAAACACACCAGTAAAGAAACATACAACGCCCTGACTTTTAACGATGAGGGCAAAAAAGAAGCCGATTTGGCAACGGTTGCCTATTCACAGGGGGATTTTGCCTTAGCGGAAAAGCACTTTATCAATGCTCTTAACGAAAACCCTCACAATGCACAGGCCTTAATGGTCGGAGCTCTGACTTATGAACAAATCGGCCGCCCGAACCGTGCCCGTGCTTTTTATGAAGATATCATCCTTTACGCCGGCGACCAAACTTCCGTCTTAGGCAGCAAAAATATGTTGCCGGAAAAAATGACTGACATCGCCCAAAAACGCCTGCGTCTGATAAATGTCAACCAAAGCAAATTGGTAGTCGAAGACCGTAACGGCGTTAAGACCTTCAACATCAGTGAAGAGACCGCCGCCCAACAGGGAAAATCCGCTATGGAGGAAGCCCTGTTCATCCGCGAGCAAAAACGTGCCGCCAATAACAAAGCCGTTTCCGAAGCCGATGTTAAAGCCGTGGAAGTTTTGTTTAGCGATGAAGAGAAAAACACCATTTCCCGCTTTCTGATTCTCAAAGAACTGGCCGAAAGCGACATGATTACCAAAGACGAATTCTTAAATGCCAGAATGTCCAATATCGGCGGACTTTTACCGCTGACAAACACCCCGCCGGCTTCCGGAGTTATCCAGCCGGTACCGGCACCGGACGTTATTCTGGAACGTATTAAAGCCTTGAAAGAAGCTGTTGAAGCCCGTGCCATCACCCCGAGAGAATTTTCTGCCGAAAGAGATTTGATTATTGAGGCTGTTCTACCGCCGTCTCCTCGCCAGAGATTAAAACCGAAAGCTCCGGCAAAAGATATTCTTTCTGCCGCAAAAGACATCCGCAAGCTGGAAGTTATCTATGACTTAAATCTGATTACTTCGGACGAAAAAGCCAAAGAACAAAAAGCCATTGAAAAACACCTCGGTATCAACAAAACACCTGCCGTGCCAAAACAACAAACAAAACCCAAGGAAATTGTTGAAACCCAAACCGAAGTAAAACAAACCGTAAAAGAAGAAATTATTCCGGCACAAACAACAACGCCGCAACCGCTTCTTCCGGATGTTTCCAATCCATTCTAAATTCTTGAGGGACGGTTTAATCGTCCCTTTCTTTTTGCCCAGTTTTCTCTTGCCAAACAGACGGATATAGTATAAAAGAAGCTTAATTTTCAACAGATAGATTAAATTGGATAAAGCAATTAATGAACAATACTGTAAATAAGCGTAAAACCTTTGCGATTATTTCGCACCCGGACGCCGGTAAAACGACACTGACCGAAAAACTTCTGTTATTCGGAGGAGCCATACAACAAGCCGGTGCTGTCAAAGCCCGCGGCGAAAACCGTCATGCCCGCTCCGACTGGATGAAGGTCGAACAGGAACGCGGTATTTCCGTCGCCTCTTCCGTCATGAATTTTGAATACAAAGACACAACGTTTAACCTCTTAGATACTCCGGGACACGAAGACTTCTCCGAAGATACTTACCGCGTGTTAACCGCTGTCGATTCGGCTGTCATGGTGCTTGACTCAGCCAAAGGTATTGAAAGCCAAACCAAAAAGTTATTTGAAGTCTGCCGCCTCCGTAACGTGCCGATTTTAACCTTTATCAACAAACTCGACCGCGAAGGTCAAGACCCGTTCTGCCTTCTTGACGACATTGAGAAAACGCTTGCTCTTGACGTAACTCCTGCAAGCTGGCCGATTGGTTCCGGAAAAGATTTTCTCGGCTGTTACGACTTATTGAACGACCAGTTAATTTTGATGAAAAAAACCGGAGACAAATCTCAAATCAATTCCACCATTGAAACCTGCCAAGGCTTAGAGGATGAAAAACTTGACCGTTTGCTTCCGGCTCATGCCGTTGCCAAGCTCCGCGAAGACGTAACCATGGTTCGCGAACTCTGCCCGGCATTTGATTTGGACTTGTATTTGGCGGGAGCTTTGACGCCTGTGTTCTTCGGAAGTGCAATCAACAACTTCGGCGTTAAAGAAGTTCTGGAAGGCCTGCTCAATTTAGCACCGACCCCTCGCCCGCAGCCGGCGGCAGAGAGAACGGTTTCGCCTGACGAAAACAAAGTAACCGGATTTATCTTCAAAATTCAAGCCAATATGGATCCGAAACACCGCGACCGTATTGCTTTCATGCGAATTTGTTCCGGACACTTTAAACGCGGCATGACCTTGGCTCAAATCCGCACCGGCAAAAACATCAAAGTTCCGACCCCAGTCATGTTCCTCGCTCAAGAAAGAGAACTGGCCGAAGACGCCTACGCTGGCGACATTATCGGTATCCCGAACCACGGACAACTCCGTATCGGCGATACGTTAACCGAAGGCGAAAGACTTCACTTTACCGGTATTCCGAGCTTTGCTCCGGAACTCTTAAAAAGCGTTCGGGCTTTGGATCCGCTCAAATCAAAGCACCTCGGCAGTGCTTTGCAGCAAATTGCCGAAGAAGGCGGAGCAAGCATTTTCAAACCGGTTATCGGTGCCGAATGGATTGTCGGCGTTGTCGGAGCATTGCAATTTGAAGTCATGGCTGACCGTATCCGTTCCGAGTTTAATCTGCCGGTTGCTTTTGAACCGACACAGTATTATACGGCTCGCTGGGTCAGCTGTGATGACAAAGCCGTTCTCAAAAAGTTTATGGATACCAACCAAGCCAATATCGGCGAAGACCACGACGGAGAAACCGTCTTTTTGGCTCGCAACGCTTGGCACTTGGGAAAAGTACAGGAAGACTTTCCGAAACTGGTATTAAGCAAAACCCGCGAACAGGTTTTCTAAAATAAAAAAAGCTCTCTTTTGAGAGCTTTTTTTATTTGTTCCAATAACGCTCGCCCATATCTTCTCGAACCGTTTTGACTTGCACACCGTCTTCATTAAGATATAAAACAGCCCCGGAACTTTCCGAAATATCCAATGCCGCTCCCTCAATTTCCAATCCTCCGGATTTAATAATTTTGATTTTATCTTTATATATGCAGCTCTCTTCATCACAAACCATATCTATCAGACTCTTATCCGTTTCCGTACCGTCATAAACAGCTTTTATTCGATCTTTTTCTTCCGATGTCGGTTTATCGTTAGCCGTTTTCTCCAACCACACATTTTTAATAAAGTTATTCCCTCGGGAAGGCAGAATACTTATTTCTCCGGCTTTATTTTTAACGGCGAAAACCTCTGCATTTGCATCAACCATCACATCCGGCACCCGAACGGTAAAGACGCTCAAAGAGCCGATAATAACAAACGGGATCCCCCAGCAACGCCATTTTCGCTCCCAAAGACACAGCCATAACCCACCAAGCGTAATCAGCAGCAATCCCCAAAACGGCATTGAAACGACCTGATATCCGGCATGAGGCAAAGATGCCGTATAGCTTGTAATCTCATTAACATAACCAATTCCCCACCCTACAATTTTCAGCGGAAGATATTCCAACCCCAACGGCATTAGAATTAATGCCAGCAAAACAAACGGCATAATCACAAATCCGATAACCGGACCGGACAAAGAGTTAGCCAAAGTCGTATAAATCGCAATCCGGTTAAAATGATAAACGGCAAAAGGCAGCGTCGCCAAACTTGCCACCAAATCGGAAATAATCAACCCTAAAATATAGACGACCAAAACCCGAAAAATCCGAACCGGCAAAAACAAATTTTTGTGTCCTCCCCCATTCATAAAACGAGCCAAAGGAGAAGCATATTTTTCATAAAAAGCAATTAAGACAACAACGGCGGCAAATGACATCTGAAAACTGGCACTGATAAGAGCCTGAGGCGAAAATATCAAAACCGCCAACCCCGCCATGGCAATCATTCGCATTGAAATCGCCCGACGGTCAAACAACACGCCCAACAAAACAATAAATGTCATAATAAACGCTCGTTGGGTAGGAATACCCGCACCGGAAATAAACAAATAAATAAAACTGATAAAAATGGCAAAAATCGCGGCAATTTTCTTAGAATTATACTTTCTGACCAGCGGCGGAATAAAGGAAATAATCAACCGTACCAAAAAGAACATTATTCCGGCAATCATACTCATATGCAAACCGGAGATAGACAGGAAATGAGCCAATCCGGAATCCCGATAATTTTGGATGATTTGTTGACTGATACCGCTTTTATCCCCGGCAACAATCGCCGAAGCAATACCTGCCTCATCTGCAGGAAGAACGGCATTAATTTTCTGTACAATATTGTCCCTGAGATTTTTAACAAACATTTTCAGACGAAGAGATAAAGACGTTTCCGTAACACAATCTATAGGAATAATTCGGCTTGGCACAAACCCCACGGCTCTAATGCCTTCAAAAAACAACTTTCTGTTCATCTGATAACCGCCTGGCATAACCGGTACCGGCAATGGAGAAATTGAAGCGATTAATTCCACGCAACTTCCCAAAATCACTTCATCTTTTTGGGATATTCCGGTCAATTTATATCTTCCGGAAACCGTTTCACCATCATAATTTTCCATATCTTCGAGGATAAAACGCGGATTACCCCGATAATTGTAATCCGTATCGGTTATCCGCCCTTTTAGATACAATTTTTCCTCTTCGGAAACAAACTCGTTTTTACTGAGATAAATAGACTTCAGTTGAATATCGGCAAAACCCAAAACAATAACCGCGGTTATTGTCAAACCAAACAAAAACTCCGGTTTGTGCCGTCCTAAATAAGCCGAAACAATCATCGTTTCAATAATTGCCAGTGTCAGCCATTTAGAAGGCTCGGAAGGCAATAAAAAATACATCCCGATACCCAAACCAAACAACACCGGTATCCAAGCAAACCAACGATCACGCTCCGCAAAAAAATATTCCTTCAAATGATGCAGAAATATGTTCAAAAACTTTCCCCTTAATATTTTCTACAAATAATTTAATCTCATCTGAAAAAGAATGCAAAAAAAAAGTTGCCTGAACAATCATATCAGACAACCTTTTCACAAGAGAGCAAAATCCGTTTACCAATTTTTTGACTTTTGAAAACGCAGCTTTTCCGGCGAAGTACCCTTGATTTTCAAAATGTTATCCCCTCGTAAAGGAAAAATAGTATAACAATAGCTATCCTCCTCTTCGGGATAACATAATTCGGAAAAATCGAAACTCTCCCCGTCATATCTACGTTCGGCAGTTTCATTGGAAAAGGCCCTAACGCTCCTATCCATACTAACCTCCCAAAACAGATTCCGGAAATAATAAACGATAACCAAATCATATCCTTTGGGAAGACTGTGAATTTCCTTTAACTTCAAATCCTTTGGGTCAATATTTTCACAAGCTGAACACGAAACCTCAAGCATATGCTCTTTTATCAGTGAAACAGCTTCCCCGGTTGTTAAAGGAAGTCTCAAAAAGTTTTTAAGTTTTTTCCAGTTTTGCATAAAATAATATTTTGAGTTCAACAAAAAAATACAATCTCATAACACTATTACAGTGAATATAGTAATGTAATATTTTTGTCCGGAAGTCAAATACTTATTTTTGTTTTTCTGCCACAATACTCAAAATAACATCACAAGCGTTCTCACTCGGAGTTTGAGCGGACATTCCCAGAATCTTGCGAACTTTATCAAAACCATCCATTTGTTTCTCGTACAAATCGCCTTTATCCAGCAAATCCAGCATATAGTTTTTAATATTTCCGCTCACACAGCGTTCTTGCAGCAATTCCGGAATAATTTCCCGCCCCAAAAGAATATTGGACAAATTAACGAACTGAATATGCAAAAAACGACGAGCCAGCATTGCCGAAAAAGGAGAAACCTTATAAGCAATCACATGCGGAATATCGGCTATCGCCAATTCCAAAGTTACCGTGCCCGAAGCGGCCACAGCCACTTCCGCAGCATTAAAAGCGTTATGTCTGTCCGCCTCTTCTTCCACCACCACAATCGGAAGCTTGGATTGAGATACCATGCTTTTAACCCTTTGAGCGACCGTTTTAACCGTCGGAATAACAAAACAAAAACGATTATCTTCATTATAAACTTTCTGTGCCGCTTCCAAAAATACCGGCAACAGTCTGGCAACTTCATTATGCCGAGACCCCGGAAGCACAGCCATAATCCGCTTATCTTCGCCAATTCCGAACTTCTTGCGAAATTCTTCACCTTTGCCCTTAATAACATTGCTTTCAATAACCGGATGCCCGACAAACGTTGTTTCCAAACCATACGGTGTGAAATACTTTGGTTCTTGCGGCAAAAGCGTTAACAAATGATCTACATATTTATACATGGTTCTGGCTCGTTTTTTCTTCCAAGCCCAAACTTGAGGAGCCACATAATGCACCTGCGGAATACCCAAATGTTTTTTTCTTAACGCCTTTTGTACCCGGGAGGCAAAACTCCAACTGTCAATCGTAATCACCACATCAGGCCGAACACGAACAATATCATCCACGGTTTCGCGAATATGCCGTAACACTTTCGGAATACTCGGAATAACCTCGGCCAATCCCATTATTGCCAAATCAGAAATATCAAACAGCGATTTCATCCCCTGTTTTTCCATGCTCTCGCCGCCGACACCAAAAAATTCAACATTGTCATCGGTTTTTTTTCGCATG
Organism: Alphaproteobacteria bacterium; assembly: GCA_048463395.1. GTDB lineage: Bacteria > Pseudomonadota > Alphaproteobacteria > RF32 > CAG-239 > JAGAJR01. Next base: position 57,969 of record DBFWPL010000004.1, read on the forward strand.
GCTTTCATAAAACGAGAACCCAAAGCATCTCCGCTTGGCTCTCCGGCCACCAGATATATCTTCAGTTTTTTATTCACATTCATCCGGATTCACTCCTATAACGAACAATCCTAATTTATCCGCCTGTCGAATAACCTCTTTTTCATCCACAATTAACCCGTTTCCGGCATGAACGGCAATGCCTCTCAAACCGCTTTCTTTGGCTCTCAACAGAGTTTGTACACCGATTGTCGGCAAATCAATCCGCATATCCTGCTGCGGCTTGCGAAGTTTGACCAAAACCCCGCCGTCTCCTTTGCGGCGATAATCTCCGCAACGGCAAAGCAAACCATCCGTTCCCTCAATTCCTTCCACACCAAGAACCAGCCCCTGCTGTACCACAACCGATTGCCCGACATCCAGACGCCCTAACGTCAAAGCAACCTCCACACCGCGTTTAATATCAGCCTTAGCCTGTTTATCCGGCTTGACTTTCCCGAGCACACCTTCTTTAACCAACAAATCCGGCATAACCTCATGAATCCCTCGAACAATAATACCTTCACCCTCGACTTCTTTGACAACGGCACGCAAAATACCGTCATCTCCCAAAGATTTCATCCCAATTTTGGCAAAAAAAGCCGTTGTCCGCAAATCCGGAACCAAATCGGCAAAAGAGGGGCGCTTAATGGTTCCGATCATAACCACTTCCTGAACGGCCTCTTCCTTAAAACATTTAAAACCTGTTCCCGCCTGCCCTATTCTTATCCATTGATGAGGAACACCTTCACTGACAATTTTCCTGTCAGCATTTCCTTCGATTCCCAAAACAAAAAATTCTCGTCCCATTTCTTGACAATGCTTAATCAGCATCCCGGGAAGAGAACCGCCGCCGGCAATAATCCCTAACTTTTTCTGTCTACTCATAAATACCCCTTTAAACTAAATAAATCATTTTAGAGAGATAGACAGAGCGATTTTAACAGCGAAAAAAATTTTAGTGTACAAAGACGCACATGAATTTTTTGAGACTGGAAAAAATCGCTCTAGATACTCTATTAAATGATTTATTCTGCGGTCATGATATTGCGACGCCCAGCCAAAGCCTCGTCAATGAACTTGATTTGTTCCATAATCATCTCATTGTCTTTGTATTTTTCATGAGCTTTTTCCAAACGGGTAACAAAATTATCTTCCTTGCCTTTGAAAATATACATATAAGCACGAGTAATGGATTTAATCACGGATTCTTCAAAACCGCTGCGTTTCAGACCGATAACATTTAAGCCGCGTAATTTTCCGCGTTCACCGACAACAATACCGAAAGGAATAACATCGCGGTCGACACCTGACAAACCGCCAATCATGGCTTTACGGCCGATACGACAAAACTGGTGAACGGCACAGTTACCACCCAAGATAGCCCCGTCTCCGACACGAACATGACCACCGATAACCGCATTGTTGGTCATAATCACATTATTGCCGACGACGCAATCGTGAGCAACGTGAGAGTTAATCATAAACATACAATCATTGCCGACCGTTGTTGTAAAATGTTCTTTCGGCGTGCCGGCATGCATGGTAACATTTTCACGGATAATATTGTTTTTGCCGATAATCAACTTGGCTTCAGACTTAAATTCATTGCCGTGATCCTGCGGACCGGCTCCCAATACAGCTCCCGGAAAAACAATTGTTCCTTCTCCGACAGTCGTATCACCCATAACGGTAACTCTGCCCAAAAGCTGAACATTCTCGCCGATTTTTGCCCGAGAACTGACCCAGCACAAAGGCCCGATTTTCGCACTTGCGGCAATTTGAGCACCGTCTTCAACGACTGCTGTAGGATGAATATTAGTCATAAAAATTTTCCCTTTCTATAAAGTTGATTTATTGTTAATGATAATAAAATAACCAAATTTAATTGCAATGTAAAAACACAAAAACCTACAAGTTATTACAAAAAAGCCCCGTAAAAACGGGGCTTTTTCATTCTTAAAATAAAGAACTATTCAACAATCATTGCCGTAAATTCAGCTTCGCTGACAACCTGTCCGTCAACTCTCGTTTCTCCCCTGAAAACAAATACATTACGACGGGCTTTAATCTTTTCAACGTGCATTTTCAGCTGATCACCCGGCTTCACCGGCTTACGGAATTTAACGCCGTCAATAGACATAAAGAAAACACCTTTTTTATTTTCTTTATAGTTTTCGGCTCCCGCAATAACCAATGCACCTGCCGTCTGAGCCATAGCCTCGATTTGCAATACCCCCGGCATGACCGGATTACCGGGGAAATGCCCCTGAAAGAACTCTTCATTCATTGTAACATTTTTCAAGCCGACGCCTTTTTCGCCCGGAACTTCAACTTCCAATCTGTCCACCAGCAAAAACGGGTATCTGTGAGGAAGCATATCCATAATTTCTTCAACTTGATAAATTTTATTTTCAGACATTAGTTTTTTCCTTTGTAATTAAAATAAACTTTTTTACAAAAAATCCCTTTTTTGTAAAACCTAAATTATTTTTTTGTGCTTTTTTGAATAAAAGAAACCTGACGCATAAAGTCTTTAATCGGAACGGCCGGATATCCCATAACCACGCTCCCCGGCTCAATATCCCGCATAATACCGGACTGAGCTCCGATTTGAGCTCCGCTGCCGATATTCAAATGGTCGGCAAAACCGGTCTGCCCACCGCAAACAACATAATCGCCAAACGTACAGCTTCCGGCAATACCTGTCTGAGAAACTACGACACAGCCTTTACCCAACTTATCGTTATGGGCAATCTGAACCAGATTGTCAATCCGGCAGCCGTCGCCGATAACCGTATCGTCCAAAGCTCCGCGGTCAATACAAGTGTTGGCTCCGACTTCGACATCATTGCCGATAATAACCAAACCGACTTGAGGGATTCTCTTGTGCTGACCGGCAACCATCATAAAACCAAACCCGTCCTGACCAATTCTTGCTCCGCTGAAAATGTAACAATTGCTTCCCATCCGGCAGTAAGAAATATGTGCTCCGACCCCGATACGGTTATTATCGCCGATAACGCATCCCTGATCAATAACGGCATTATGCTCAATGACACAGTTTTTGCCTATTTTAACATCTTTCCCGATAACAACATTTTCACCGACAAAACAATTTTCGCCGATAATGGCAGAAGGATGAATACGAGCGGAAGAAGATGTGTTCGGTTGAGGATGTTTTTCCGAATACAAAAGACTGTTCAATTTCAAAAAAGCCAATTTCGGATTTGCCGCCGTTAAAACAATAACATTCGCAGGAACAAAAGAAGCCAAATCTTCTGTGGTAATACAAGCCGTTGCTTTAATATTTGCAGCTTTTTCTTTGGCTTTTTTATCATAGAAAAAACAAATTTCTCCCTCTCCGGCATTTTCCATGGAAGCAATATCCTTTATCTCCACGATTGACTTGCCGGCATCCGCCAACTTCGCTTCACAAGACTCTGCAATCTTCTGTAAAGTAAACGGACCGTTGTTGTTATAGAAATTTGTATCAACCATATTTTTGCTCCTTTAAAATTAGATAAAATATGATGTGTGAGCCTGATAACGTTATTTTGAAAGCGAGAAAAATTTTAGTGTACAAAGACGTACATGAATTTTTCGAGACTGCACAAAATGACGCTAGCAGGCCACAAAGCATATTTTTAGAGGCGGGTACCGAAATTCAACCGAAAAGCCTCTGTCTTGTCATACTTCTCTTTAACAATCGGGAAAGCAATGTCAACATCGATTTGCCCCATCGGCGACATCCAACCGAAACCAAAACCGGCAGCCACACGAGGAGATGACGAATATTCGACAAGATCCCTGTCGATATTGTCAGGCTTACCCAACATACCCATATCAACAAAAGTACGTCCCTTAATGCCTAATTCATCCAAACCGATAGGGAAAGACATCTCGGCTCCTGAATAAACCATCCAGTTACCGCCTAAAGCGTCATCCGTATATTTATCACGGGCACCGATACCGCCGAACTCAAAACCTCTCAGTGTCGAACCGCCCAGATAATATCTGTTCATCAAACGGACGTCTTTGCCGCCGTAACCGGTAATATAACCGCCGTTAACAAAGAACTTAAAAGTATAGTAATCGGCAAGAGTATAGTAGGTATAAGCCTTGGCATCGAATTTCAGGAACTTTTCATCCCCGCCGGCTCCGGCAACATCATTGCCAAAGGACAAATAATACCCCTCTTTCGGATTAACGGCACTGTCCCTCTTATCATAAATCGTCGTCTGTCCGATGATGGAACCGGTATAAGAGCCTTCTTCGTCCTTGATATACTGGGAAGCATCATGGGCAACATTGCTGATTTTATCCTTCCGCAGCGTATATCTTGCATACTGAGACAGATCATCGGTATAATTCCATCCCAAACGAATGCGACCGCCCGTGCTTTCGCTGTCATAAGAACCTTCATCCTGATAGTCTTCTTCGGTACGGAACACATCCACGCCGGCACTCAGACGTCTGCCGAGGAAGTACGGTTCGGTAAAGCTCAGATTATATTCGGAAGCACGTTGGGAAATTCCGGCATCCAAAGACAACTGCTGCCCTTTACCTTGGAAATTGTTCTCAGTTACGCCGGTTCTGATTAAAGCACCATTGACCGTAGAATAACCCACACCGACATTAAAGTAACCGGTGGATTTTTCCTGAACATTAACATTCAAATCAGCCTTGTTTCCGTCTTCTGTCGGAACCGTATCAATATCTACCTTGCTGAAATAATTCAGGTTTTCGACATTGCGACGACTGGCTCTCAGTTTCGCGGCATTGAAAGCATCGCCTTCGTCTATTCTGAACTCACGGCGAATAACATCATCCTGTGTTCTGTCGTTTCCGGTAATGTTAATCCGGTTAATAAACACGCGATCTCCTTCTTTAATGTCAAAAGTAACGTCAATTTCGCCCGTTTCCAAATTTTTGTTCAAATCAGGAACCACATCGACAAAAGCAAAACCGTCTTTACCGAGTTCTTCCGTCAGGGCATACACGCTTTTTTCAACCAAATCGGCGTTATACCAGTCATCTTTTTCAAACAGAACTTCTTTGTACATCGGTTCGACATTCACTTCGCTGATCTCAGAATTAATGGTAATATCTTTAATTTTATAACGTTTGCCTTCATCCAAAACATAAGTCAAAACAAAAGACTTCTTATCCGGACTCAGCTCAGCCACAGCCGAAACAACGCGGAAATCGGCATAACCGTGCTTCAGATAAAAACGACGCAGCAATTCCTTGTCATAGTTTGTCTTTTCGGGATCATAATTTTCAGAGCTGGAAAAAATCCTGTACCAGCGGCTTTCCTTACTCATAATTTCGCCTTGCAAGTCCTCATCGGAATAATGGCTGTTGCCGACAAAATTCACTTTATCAATACTGGCGGCAGGACCTTCGTCAATTTCAAAAATCAAATCCACACGGTTTTGATCTCTGTTAATAATCTTCGGCTCAACCACTACGGCATAACGACCGGAACGTTTATAGACTTCCAAAATTCGTTTCACATCTTCCTGAACTTTCGCCCGACTGTAAATAGAACGCGGAGCCAGTTGAACTTCGGATTCCAGAATTTTATCGTCAATCTTGTCATTACCGTCAAAAACACGTTTATTGACTATCGGATTCTCAACAATTTTAATAATAAGCAAACCATTGCTGCTGACATCAAACACCACGTCGGCAAACAATCCGGTTGCATAAAGCTGTTTTAAGGAAGCATCCAGTTTTTCCTGAGACACGGCACGTCCTTTTTGAACATCCAGATAAGACAGAACAGTCTCCTGCTCCACTCTTTGCAGTCCGTTTACCTGAATATCCCGAACATAAACTGCAGACGCTTGAACATCAAACGTCGTCAAGATTCCCCAAAGAATAGTCCATAAACATAATTTTTTCATAGGTACAATCCCTTAAAAACAAGCCTGCCTAAGCAAACCATCTGTGAAATAAACGAACAAAATCATTCCATGTGGCAAAAACCATCAAAGCCACAATCAAGGCAAAGCCGAGTTTAAACAAAACATCTTTGATCTGATTGCTGATTTCTCTGCCGGTAACGATTTCAATCACATACAAAACAACATGCCCGCCATCCAAAACCGGAATTGGGAACAAGTTAATCAATCCCAGATTAATGGAAAGCAATGCCATAAACACCATAAAATCCAAAACACCGTTTTGTTTGGAAATATCTCCGGTCATCTCGGCGATACGAATAATTCCGCCCAGTTCTTCCCCGCTGCGTTTTCCGGTAATCATCTGTCCGACACCACGCAATGTGGCCGCCGTAATATCCCAAGTTTCAATTGAAGCGTTTTTGAAAGCGTTCCACAAAGAAAGCTTCTGATATTCTATCTCAATAACGTTAACCGACTTAACCCCCAGCATCGGACGTTTGCTGATTGTCCCGTCCACACCGGAAACTTCCAACTCCTTTAATTTGAAGTTCAACACCAAAGGCTGCTCGTTTCTTAAAAGCTCGACCTCAACATTACCATCGGTAACCAAATCCACTTCACGGCGAATATCGTCAAAATGTTCAACTTTATGCCCGTTAATCGTCAAAATACGGTCATTAGCCTGAATACCAGCTTCTGCGGCAGCACTGTCGGGAAAAACTTCGCCGACGACGGGAGGAAAACTTATTTTTCCCAAAAAGAAAAAAATACCTGTAAATACCAAAATGGCAAAAATATAGTTAGCCCCCGGACCGGCCAAAGCAATTGCCAGCTTTTTATAAGGATTTTGAAAATTAAAAGCATGTTTTTTTTCTTCTTCCGTCAATTCGGCAGCCTTTTCGTCAGCCGTGGAAGAAGAAGCATCACCATCACCGAGAAACTGGCAATACCCGCCCAAAGGCACTGCGGAAATACGCCAATTAGTTCCGTACTTGTCTGTCTTGCTCCACAAAACCTTACCGAAACCAATCGAAAAAGCCTCCACGCGGACACCGGTCATTCTCGCAACCAGAAAATGCCCGAATTCATGAACAAAAACCAATATGCCCAAAAGAACGACAAAAGGCACAATATAATAAACAGCATTAATTAACCAATCCATTTTCTTACCTTAACCTAAAAACATCATACCATACTTAAACAATAAAACGACAAAAGGAGCCGCAAAAATCAAACCGTCAACACGATCAAAAACACCGCCGTGCCCCGGTATCAAATTGCTGGAATCTTTAATTCCCAAACTTCTTTTGATATGAGATTCAAACAAATCTCCGATTTGGGCGATAACGGCAATAACCGCACCCAAAACAGCATAAATGAAATGATTTCCGTATGCCCCGAAAACATTTGAAAAAATAAGGCTGATAATAACCGCAAACATCATTCCGCCAATCAACCCCGACCAAGTCTTGTTCGGGCTGATTTTAGGAGCCAGTTTCGGACCTTTCAGCGTGGAACCCACGACATACCCCCCGATATCCATTCCCCAAACCATCAACACATACCAAATTGTTGTTGTGAAACCGACTGTATTATACAACCAAACCAAAGAACCTATTCCAACCGAAATATAAGACACCCCGAGAGTAAGCAGATTTCTGCGGCCCTCTCCTTTAGCCTTAATCCAAACTAAAACGGAAGCTCCGACAACAACCAATGCTATCATATACGGACAAATCATCAAAACGGCGGCAGCCAATGCGGTAACATAACAAATCACATAAACCGAAGCCCCCCGATGAGGAACCATATTGTCCCATTCCCAACAAAGCATAGCTCCGGCAACCAAGGCTAAAACATTCAGATAAGGATGCCCGAGATAAAGAATCCCAATTGTCAGAGGAGCCAATACAAGAGCGGTTAATGTCCTCTTGACTAAAGAGCTTTTCTTAGACTTTCCCATATCTTCTCTCCCTGGAATTAAAGTTTTGAATAATATTTTCCAGTTCCTTTTTGCTAAAATCAGGCCAGAAAGTATCCGTAAAATAAAATTCGGTATAAGCCAACTGCCACAAAAGATAATTACTTACTCTCTGCTCCCCGCTGGTTCTGATTAACAGATCCGGATCCGGCATATCTTTGGTGTAAAGCATATCAGAAAACATTCTAATATCAATATCATTAACCGAGATATCACCTCTTTTCGCCAAAGCCGCCACTTTCCGTACCGCCCCGATGATTTCCTGTCTTGAACCGTAGCTTAGAGCAATGCAAAGCGTCATGGCGTCATTTGCGGCGGTTTCTGCTTCCAGCTTTTCCATACTGTCGACAATATCTTTATCCAGCATATCCCGCTCGCCGATAAAGCGGATTTTGACATTATTTTCTTTCAGTTCGGTCAAATTGCTTTTCAAATACTCGCGGAGAAGCCCCATCAGAGTATCCACTTCTTCTTTGCTTCTCTGCCAGTTTTCCGTAGAAAAAGCATATAGAGTCAGGTATTTAATACCGAGATCACCGGCAGCCCGTGTAATTTCTTTAACGGTTTCGGCTCCTTTTTTATGACCGGCAGCCCTCGGCAATCCTTTACGTTTTGCCCAACGTCCGTTCCCGTCCATAATAATGGCGATATGCTGTAGATTATTATTGTTTTCAGTCAAAATCAGTACCTTAATTCATCACAACCGCAAAAACACAGACAGAAACACATGTTCCTGCCTGCATTCACATATTACACTTGCATAATATCCTTTTCTTTACCGGACAACTGCTCGTCTATTTTCTTAATAGAGTCATCTGTCAGCTTTTGGATTTCGTTTTCATACCGTTTTTCATCATCTTCCGAAATTGCATTGTCTTTTTTGAGTTTTTTCACTTCATCCAAAGCATCACGACGAATATTACGAATAGCAACCTTGCCTTGCTCTGCGTATTTTCCGGCAACCTTAACCAGCTCTTTTCTTCTCTCTTCACTCAAAGGCGGGATAGGAATACGAATAAGTTGCCCGTCTGAAACCGGATTTAATCCCAAATCAGATTCTCTTAAGGCTTTTTCGACAGCTTTGGCCAAACCTCTGTCCCAAACACTGACGGACAAAGTTCTGGCATCGGGAACACTGACCGTTCCTACCTGAGAAATCGGAGACATACTGCCGTAAGCTTCAACCATAATACCGTCCAGCAGGCTGGCATGGGCTCTTCCCGCCCGCAAACCGCCAAAATCCGAACGCAAAGCATCAAGCGTTTTCTCCATTCTGTTTTTGCTGTCTTCTTTAATTGCACTAAAATCAGCCATATTTTTATACCTCTTCTTTAATTATCGTAAACTCGCCTTTTCCCGAAACAGCATCGGCCAAAGCATTTTTTCCCTTTTGGGCAAACACCACAATCGGGATTCTGTTTTCCCTTGCCAGAGTAACTGCTGCCGCATCCATAACCTTCAATTGTTTGGATATAACTTCATCATAACTGATGGTTTCATAACGTTTTGCCGCGGCGTTTTTTTTCGGATCACTGTCATACACGCCGTCAACCTGTGTCGCTTTCAACAAAACATCGCACTGCATTTCCGAAGCCCGCAAAGCGGCTCCCGTATCTGTCGTAAAATAAGGATTTCCGGTTCCTCCGGCAAAAATAACGATACGTCCTTTTTCCAAATGACGTCTTGCCCGGCGATAAATATAATTTTCACACACGGCCGGAATATGCAGACCGGACATTACTCTGGCTTCGGCTCCGAGATTCTCCAAGGCGTTTTGAACAAACAAAGCATTCATAACTGTCGCCATCATTCCCACATAATGAGCCGTGGTCATATCCATATCTTTTGCTGCATCCTTGGCACCGCGGAAAATATTTCCGCCTCCGACAACAACACATACCTCCACACCGGCATCCCTGATGTTTTTAATCTGCTCCGCCAAAGAATTAATCACGGCGGCATCCATGCCGAACTCTTTGCTGCCCATCAGCCCTTCGCCGGAAAGCTTAAGCAATATTCTTTTGTATATCGGTTTCATCTCTTTGCCTTGATTCAAAAATTTTCTTTATATTAACGAAATTAATCGTATTGTCATCAAGATTTTTAACTTTTCTCCATAATTTCTTACTTTTAAAACCCTCTCTTAATCAACAGCTCTAAAAAAATAATTGCACTTTAAGAGGTAAATGTTTAAAACTGACATCAGTTTCAAACTAATTTGGGAAGGCAAAATTATGGGCATTTACACAATTCTTACATTATGTGCCATTGGCGGATATCTGCTTGGCTCAGTTCCTTTCGGACTGGTACTGACCAGACTGGCCGGATTGGGAGACATCAGAAAAATCGGTTCCGGAAACATCGGGGCAACAAATGTTCTCCGTACCGGACGTAAAGATTTGGCTCTGCTTACCGTCATCTTAGATGCCTCCAAAGCCGGTATCGCCGCTTATGTTGCCGAAAAACTTGTTCCCGACACCGGATTTGTCCTCTTCGGATTGTACACATCCGCCAACGTTGTCGCCGGCTTGGTTGCCGGAACCTTTGGTGTCCTCGGGCATAACTTTCCTGTCTGGCTTAAATTCAAAGGCGGAAAAGGCGTTGCTTCCGCATTCGGTTTTATTGTCGCCACAAACTGGCAGCTCGGCTTAATCGCCTTGGGCGTTTGGCTGGTTATGGCCTTCCTGTTTAAGTATTCTTCTCTGGCAGCAATTACCGCCGCAGCCTCAGTCCCTGTTTTTGCATTTTTCCTGACCGAACCGGTATACGCCGCTTTTTATTCCGCCATCGCCTTACTGGTTTTGGTTCGCCACCACGCCAACATTAAACGACTTCTTACTCATCAGGAAAGCAAAATATCATTTAAGAAGAAATAAGACGTGAAAATTGCCGACGAGGAAATCATCGACTGGCTCCAACTCATAAATTCTGACAATGTCGGGCCGGTTACGTTTCATAAACTCTTAGCCCAATACAAAAGTGCCAAAGAGGCTCTCAACAATTTACCTTCCAAATGCAAGCTATGTTCCAGAAGCAAAGCCGTTAAAGAGTTTGATTTATGTCGTTCCAAAGGCATTCATCTCTTGACATTCAACGATTCGTTTTATCCCGAACAGCTTAAAAATTTGGAGGACGCCCCTCCTGTTCTATACGCTTTGGGAAATCCGGACATCCTTCAGCACCCGTTGTCTCTTTCCGTTGTCGGAGCAAGAAACGCCTCCATTAACGGAAGAAAACTGGCTTCCCGAATAGCTTATGAACTGACAGAAAATGAAGTGGTCATCATTTCGGGCATGGCAAGAGGAATTGATTCTGCCGCCCATAAAGGAGCCATGTACGCTCTTCATCAACAAGGACCGACAATCGCCGTCCTCGGTACCGGGGTCGATGTTCCTTATCCCGCCGAAAACAAAGGATTATATCAGCAAATTGTCGAACAAGGCGTGATTATTTCGGAATTTCCGCTCGGAACGGAACCTCAAGCCAACAACTTTCCGAGGAGAAACCGCCTCGTTGCCGGGTTATCATTGGGTACATTGGTTGTTGAGGCCACCCTGCACTCCGGCTCTTTAATCACTGCCCGACTGGCTCTTGAACAGGGCAAAGACATTTTTGCAATTCCGGGTTCCCCGAATGACGCCCGTTCTCAAGGACCGAACAAACTCATTAAAGACGGAGCGGCATTGATTGAATCTGCTGAAGACATTTTACACGTTTTAAGTTTAAACAACCACCGTCAGATAAAATCTTATACTAATAAGTATAAGAAGAGCTCTGAACAAAATTTATTCAGCAAGACTATTGACAAACCGCTTAAAACCGACAATATTCCCGTTACGGAAAATATTGCCGAAACAAAATCCGTCAGAGAATATCTGAGCACCTCAGGAACTTACGTCGACGAGATTATCAGAAACTCCGGTCTTGATTCGGCAACAGTTTCCATGGAATTATTAGAACTGGAAATGAACGGAATTATCGAACGCCAAATCGGCAACAAAGTGGCATTGATTAAGAAGTAAATGGAAAACGCTATGAAATTAGTTATCGTGGAATCTCCGGCAAAAGCCAAAACCATTAACAAATATCTGGGAAAAGACTACAAAGTTCTGGCCAGCTTCGGACATATACGAGATCTCCCGAGCAAAGACGGTTCCGTTAATCCTGATGACAGCTTCGCCATGACTTGGGAGTTAAGTTCCGGCGGCAAAAAACGTCTTAACGACATCATTACCGCCCTCAAAGACTGCGATACGATTGTCCTCGCATCCGACCCGGATAGAGAAGGAGAAGCCATCGCTTGGCATATTCTTGAAGAACTGACTGCCCGAAAAAAAATCAAAGATAAAAAAATCGAACGCGTGGTTTTCCACGAAATTACCAAATCAGCCGTTACCGAAGCGATTAAAAACCCGCGTCAAATTGACGATAATCTGGTTTCCGCCTATATGGCAAGACGGGCCTTGGACTACCTCGTCGGCTTTACGTTGTCCCCTGTTTTGTGGAGAAAGCTTCCGGGTTCAAAATCCGCAGGACGTGTTCAATCCGTTGCTTTAAGATTAATCTGCGAACGCGAAACCGAAATTGAAAAGTTCAAATCAGAAGAATATTGGACCGTTGACGTTGATCTCATTACCAAAACACAGGCCCTGATTAAATCCCGCCTGATTAATCTCGACGGCAAAAAACTCGAAAAATTTGATTTAAATTCAGAAGTAAAAGCACTCGAAGCTAAAGCAAAGATTGAAGCTCAGACTTTTGCAATATCCGATGTCGAACGCAAAAAGACCAACCGTTACCCGTCTCCTCCGTTTACCACTTCAACCTTGCAACAGGAAGCCGCCCGCAAACTTCGTTTCAGTGCCAAAAAGACGATGCAGGTTGCCCAAAAACTCTACGAAGACGGTTTGATTACCTACATGCGTACTGACGCGGTCAACCTCTCCAAAGAGGCTATTGCCGCTTGTCGAGATGTTATTCTCAAATACTTCGGAGAAGCTTACCTTCCGAAAACAGCAAAAGAATATAAAAATAAAACCAAAAACGCTCAGGAAGCTCACGAAGCCATTCGTCCGTCCGACTTAACCAACACGCCGAAAAAACTGGAAACAAAACTCGATGCTGACGGACATAAATTATATGAACTCATCTGGAAAAGAACCGTGGCCTGCCAGATGAACCCTGCCGTTATGGACAAGGTTGTGGTTGACTCCCTTTCCGCTGACAAACAAATTCTGCTGCGTGCCAACGGGCAGGTTATCGACTTTGACGGTTTCTTAAAACTCTATGTCGAAAGCAAAGACGATAACGACGAAGATGATGAAAACCGTATTCTTCCGAATGTTGAACAGGGCGAAAACGTCGACAAAGGCGAGATTAAACCGGAACAACACTTTACCACCCCTCCTCCGAGATTTACCGAAGCCAGTCTGGTAAAACGCTTGGAAGAACTTGGTATCGGACGTCCGTCGACTTATGCTTCGATTATGGCTGTTTTACAAGAAAGAAAATATGTCCGCATCGAAAAAATGCGTTTTATTCCGGAAGACCGCGGTCGAATTGTAACCGTTTTTCTGGAAAACTTCTTCAAAAAATACGTTGAATATGACTTTACCGCCCAATTGGAAGAATATCTCGATAACGTCTCCAATGGTGAAATGGAATGGAAAAAACTCTTAGGCGGATTCTGGGTAAAATTCATCAAAAACATTGATGCCGTCAAACCTCTGCAAATCAGCGAGGTAATTGACAAGATAGATGAAGTATTATCCTACCACCTTTTCCCGCCTCGTGAAGACGGTTCTGATCCGCGGGTATGCCCGGAATGCGGCAAAGGACGCTTAAGCATTAAACTCGGAAAATTCGGAGCTTTTCTTGGCTGCTCAAACTATCCGGAATGTAAATACACCAAACCTTTGACCGACGTTGTCGATGAAATCAATAACGACACCCCGAAACCGGCCAATCCGGAAGACAAAGAGTTGGGCGAACTCAACGGCTTGAAAATGTACCTCAAAAAAGGCCCGTACGGCTATTATCTCCAACTCGGAGAAGACGCCACCGCCACAACCGAGAAACCGAAACGCTCTGCTCTGCCGAAAAATATTAATCCGGAAGAAGTTACTCCGGAACAGGCTTCCGTTCTGCTCAGTCTGCCAAAACAGCTTGGCAACGGAATTGAAGTGAATATCGGAAAATTCGGTCCATATCTCAAACAAGGCGGTAAATCAAAATCCCTGACCGGTAATGACAATATATTCAATATTACTTTGGAACGTGCGGAAGAGATTTTGAAAAACGTTGCCGAACGCCCTCAAGGTATCGTTTTAGGCAAGAACCCTAAAGATAAAAACGACATCACCCTGCTAAGCGGACGTTACGGACCATATATCAAATGCGGAAAAAACAATTATGCCATTCCTAAAGAAATGAAAAATAAAGAACTGACTTTGGAAGACGCCTTAAAAATTATGTCTGCAAAAAAATAACTGCAAAAAAGCCCTCTCAAATGAGAGGGCTTTAATTAACAAAACAAACTTATTTTGCTTTTTTAGAGATTCTTTTCATTCCGGCAGCAGAAATAACCGTTTTGGATGAAGCTTTGGCTAAAATATATGGTGCGGCATGAGCGGCAGCTTTATTAACATCAAACTTCAAACGCGGTATCAGAGAAGCTGCTCTGTACAAAGATGAAATTCTTTTAGCCGTAGCCAAAGCGTCTTTTCTTTCCAACTGTTCAATAGCCGCATTCCAATCCTGAGCACTGGTATTTGCAGGACAGCCATTGTTCTTCCAAATGTAATATGCCGTCTCACGGATAGCATCTTCACTAAACTTTGTCATATTCAAACTCCTTTAAAACAAATATGCTTTTTTATAGCTCATAAATATTTATTAAAACCTTAACAAACAACTCTGATTTTGTAAAAAAAAGAGGCCGATAAACGACCTCTCCTCCCCATAAAACGGCTAACTATTTAGCTTTTTTTGAAGATGCTTTTTTCAAAGTGGAAGCCGCTTTATTCTTCAAAGAAGCAGCACCGGCAGACAACTTAGCCAAAGAAGAAGCCGCAGATTTGCAAGTTGCTTTCTTAGTATTTGTTTTAGCCGCAGCCATCGCATTCAGCTGATTAATAGCCGCATTCCAATCCTGAGTACTGGTATTTGCAGGACAGCCATTATTCTTCCAAATATAGTAAGCAGCTTCACGAATAGCATTTTCATTAAAATTATTCATTGATCGTCTCCAGTAAAAAATTTTCTAATTAAATCGTTGATACTTATACAAGAAAGTTATTAAAAAAAGATTATCAAAAACACTTCTGATTTGTAAAAGTCTCATATTTCACAAAATCAGCAAAGTATTGTCCCGGGGAATATTATTTTACACATTGTTATTCCTTAACCCGCATTAAGGAAATGTAAATTAAAAAAAATCAGAATAATTAAATTTTATGCTGGACAAGCAAAAAAATATACTATATAAACCTTTTCGTTGATTGATTGAAAATCAATGCTCGGGTAGCTCAGTTGGTAGAGCAGAGGACTGAAAATCCTCGTGTCGGCGGTTCGATCCCGTCCCCGAGCACCATTAAAAGAACCGCCTACATGGCGGTTTTTTTAATGGTTCTCCAAGAAGATTGCAACGACGATACGACGTGTCGGTGGCTTGAGTGTTAGCTGCCGCGGGATTTTAAAGTTTAACAGAAACATTGTAAAATTAGCTATTATTGCAATTTTGGCTTATTTGCTTTATTCTTGTGCTAATTTGTAAAAAACAGAAACTAATCCCCACTACTGCTAAATTTCATTTCTGAAAAATAACCGCTTTTCACACCATTGAGCTAGGCTAAGCAAATTAATTTAAAACTTTGGCACCTTTACACTTAAACACAAACCTAATGCCTGTAAAACCTTATAAATAGTCTCAAAACGAGGTTTAGTTTCACCATTTAAAGATTTATACAAACTTTCACGACCAACCCCCATTTTTTGAGCCAAATCATTAAAACCTTTAATCTTGGCAACTTCGTTAATTGCCTTTATTATGATTTCAGGACTGGTTTCTTCAGCAACAACCTTTAAATATTGTAGGATATCGTCTTCATCATTCAGGATAGTTTTACCATTATACCAAATTTCATCCGCCGCAATATCTATATCATCATTCCAAGAAACACCATAACCACCGGAATCAACATAAGCTTGCATAAATAAGCCTTTAACTTCTTTCAGGGGAATAAAGGCCTTATACTTACCAAACAACGGTTTAACATCATAAAGTTTGCGAACATTGCAAACAAACTCAGCTTTTATGATAAAGTCAGGCAATAGTTCAATACTCTTTATCTTATTAAACATTATTATTACTCCTTATTTAAGCGGTGGCAACATCCTAAATTCTTGCGTTTTCCACATTTCAAGCAGATCATCCTTATACAAACAAGCCACTCTTTAACCATGGCTTCTGCTCTGGCCGGAAGATCACCCTCAAGCATTTGAAGTATTTGAATATCAAATAAAGCACTGTATTCACCATATACAACATAAATATGCGGAGGGTTATGCTCAGATCCTAACAAAAACATTTTAATAATCAAACCGTAAAATCTAGCAATTACAGGCATCTTCTTTTCTCCTTATAAACATAAGTGTATCCTGCAAGATACTAAAAGTCAATATAAGCTCGCATAATATATATACTTACTCAACAAAAAACCGCCTGCATGGCGGTTTTTTTAATGTCTTTTAAGATAGTCCGCAGTTAATTATTGCAGAATTTTGTGTGAGCCAGCATCTTTAACACTAAGTCATCGGAAACATTAAAAATTTCCTTTTCTTTACAAAAAGCTTGATACTTTTCATAAATACCGTTTTCAACTTCCAACGCATCATTAACTTTATCCAATTTTCGCTCAACAACACCGAACCTATCCAAACTGTCATAATATGCTGCCGTTTTTCTGGTAATCGACGGAGAATAGTCATCTTCCGCAATCAAGTGCCGATGACGCAAAGTCAACTCTTTGGCATGGTATCTGACTAAAGAAGAAATAAACCTCTTTGTCTCCAGAGCATAAAACTCATACCCCGGAAGCTGCATTAAAGTAAGTTTCAAAGCCTGATCGCTTTTATCTTCACGATGATACAACGGCAAAATATAGTTTGAAGTAACCCCTTCATCTATTTCCTCTGCCAGATTATTCAAATCAACATTTTTCAAATCAGGATATCCTTCAGCTCCGCTGACAAGAAAGTCATTTAAATTTTCGCGGATATCTTCATGCTCTATTTCCACATATCCGGCGGCAACCAGACGAAGGGCTTCCTGCTCTTCAAAAGCATCGTCAGAAACTTTTTCAAAGGATTCTTTGATAACGGATAACATATCCCTCTTCTCAGGGCTATGCGGTAAGGCAATAATTTCATCCAACATATCTTGCTCACAAACACTCTCGTTTCTGTCAAAGAAATACCCTTTATCTTCAAAATTATCGCTGACGGAATTAATCACCAGCTCAATTGCTTTAAGATCATTGGATGTCCACTGCCCGCTCTCCGAAATTCGCTCCAAATCTTTCTCTGAAACACCTGAAGTATTCAAAAGTACATTAACATATTTTTTGGCAGCCCTACTGAGAAGCAATAATTTCTCAGCAAAAGCCAGCGTATCTTTTTGTATTTCCTCAACCACAATATTTTGCTTTGGCAAATGCAATTCATCCTCATCTTCCGAATTTTGTTCAAACAACGTATCTCCGAGAATGTCCAGATTTTCCTTAAACTTATAAAAATCTTCCGAAACCATTTCAACCCATTGCTTAACGACACTCTCCATATAATCTTCCAATAACGGAACTTTTGCTTCCTTACCTGCCTCTTCATATTTTTTCCAAACCGAAAGCTCTCTGTTGACTTTTTGGAACCGAGCATCCGTTCTGTATGGTTCTAAATATTCAGGCAATACTTCAGCCTTATCCCAAGACAACATTTCTGCCGACGGAGCAGGAGGAACGCTCATACCGTTTGCCGCTATCCCTTCCCAATAGATAGTCCGCCGGACTGTTTTGTTATCAGGTCCTTTAGGAAGAGATTGTATTGTTAAATTAATAGCTCTGAACGGGGAACTTATCTTTTGAACAGAAGTCTGAGCCTTTCTCACAAGAGCAACAAAACCGTCAATATTCTGAACCACGGAATCAACCAACCCCTCTTCATTTTCCCCTAAGCGGCATTCATTTTTAATTTTCACCACCACATCTTGGATAACTCTGTGTTTATCAACCTGTTTACGGGAATTGGAAAGATCTTCTCCGATATCATACAAAACGCCAAAAATATCATCAATTTGGCTTTCTTGTACTTCGACACCTGCATTTTTTAAGGATTCGGCAATTTTATCCCCGATATTCTGCATATCAATATCATCAAACAGTTTTTCAACTCGGGATGTCCGCTTTGCTTTCAACAGAGACAAAGATAATATCAAGGAATTCCTGAACCAATACCGACATTTTGCTTCGTTTAATCCGTTTTTCGGATTTTGCAAAGCTTCCGCCGCCAGACTGATTTGCTCCTCGGCATTCTCCGATAAAACATCATACAATTCCGGAATATTTCGAAACTCTTGTTTTCTGTCCAAAAATTGATTAATTTGTGAACTAAGCTCATAAAAAGCCTCTGATTTTTCAGTAAGTTCCAAATCATGACGGTCATCAAAACGAATTTCCGCCCCATAAGCCAAATTAAGTTCTTCTGCCAAATTTACCATTACGGGATAAACCATAGCCAGAGTTTTATATCCTTGACAATATTTAGCGGATGCCCCGTCATGACAGTTATAGACCTTCAACAACTGCCCGGAAACTCCGGACAACATCTTCAAATAATGTTCATTGCTGATTATTTTTTTATTTTCCATAGCAAAACCACCAATTCTGTTTTATGTCTAATATATAAACAAAATCGGCGTTTTTTGTCAACAAATGATGCAGGTTTTTATGATTTTAAATCAATCGCCACACTTGTCATCTCGTTTGCCGTGGTAAAAGCACTGGAATTCAGAGAATATGCCCGTTGGATAACAATCAGATTAGAAAATTCTTCCTCCACATTCACGTTAGAACTTTCAACGGACTCAGGTACCACAACCGAACTGTTTACCGTATCGGCTCCGATAACATAATGAGAAGGTCCCGTTTCCGAATTTGCTTCAAACAATGTCCCGTTAACCGGAGTAAGATTTTCCGGAGAAGTAAAACCGACAATAGCAAGTTTGGCATAATTAAGTGTCTCACCATTACTGTAGTGAGCCTTAACCACACCATAATCATCAATCACGGCTTTAACAAAATTCCCGCTTTCCCGACCATCCTGAGACACTTTGGTAATTCCCGTACTTCCGGCATATTGCGTCATGTTTGAAATATCCAAATCAATCGAGTTGGTGCTTCCGTCATCCCAAACAACCGAAAGGTTCATATTTTTAGGTGAAACGACCTCGCCGTTCGGACTGAAAAGGACTTCACCGCCGCCGGTAACCGTACCGTCTTCCAAAGCAAATGAAACATCCCAGGTATTGGCTTTTCCTTCCACTTTGTGAAAAGTCATCGTCATCGGGCGGCCGTCATTGTTGGGTCCGTAAATCGTGATTCCGTATGAACTGGAATCAACACCATCAGCAGGAACATTGGCAATAACTTCAGCCACGCTGGTTGGTTTTGACGGAATTTTTTCAATATATTTTAATTCAATATCCGACAAACTTGCGGAAAAACCGCCGCCGTCCACAGCCGGAAATCCCTGCACTTTGAAACCATTATTGCCGATTAAAAACGTTTGTCCGTTTTGCGTAACGGTAGAAAAACTTCCGGCACGGGTATAATACAAGTCCCCGCCGGAATCTTTAAGCGTGAAAAACGCATTGGACTGATTAAGGGCTACATCAAAATAATTTCCCGTGGTGGCAATCACCCCCGGACGCCCGATATTTGTCCGGTCATAAGTCCCTACACCGTCAATATCCACTCTCGTTGACGACAATCCCCAAGCCGAATTTCCTTTTACAATCGGATTAGAACCCAGTAAGGAATAAAATAAAGTCTCATTGGACTTATAACCGACAGTACGCATATTTGCCATATTCGTACTGACCGTAGTCATTGCCTGAGACTGAGCATCCATACCGGTAACCGAAGGTGTAAAAATACTTAAAGCCATTTTTTTATCCTAAAAGTTATTTCTTCACCGTTTAATATGCAAATTTCATGCCATTTTATCCCAATACCACACAAAGCACACCGACCGTAATCAGGACAATTCCTCCCATAGCCGGCAAAGACAAATGCTCGTTAAGAAAAACAACGGCAAGAATTGCCGCCAAAACCACACTTAATTTATCAACCGAAGCCACTTGAGAAACTTTTCCGTATTTTAACGCCGCGAAATAAAACAGCCAAGACAATGCCCCGGACACTCCGCTCAGAACAATAAACAATATCGTCTTCTTGTTGGTTATAATTCCGGCAATATGATTGTAATTTTTTGAAAAAACCATTACCATAATTAAAAATAAAGACATAATTACCGAACGGATAACCGTCGCCGTATTGGCATCAATCCCCTGAAGCCCGATTTTTCCGAAAACACTTACCAACGCCGCAGCAACTGCTGCTAATATTGCATAAATCAACCATAAATATTCCGCCATTTTTCTCCTTCTCCCTTAAAACATCTTTTAGATGTTAAAAACAAAAAAAACAACCAAGTTTGGTCATAAAAATCACCCGAATAAAAAAACTCGTTTTTTTTGCGTTTTTAAGCAAATTTATGCTCATATTTATGCGTTTTTCAATATTTTTATTGTTTTTTCTTCAAATCAGAGTTAATAATCAATCTGATTTTTTAATTTTATAAGAAAGAGAGATTACAAAGATGTCAAATCCTGTGGATACTAAAATCATCAGCAAATTAGCTGAAATTCTTGATAAAACCAACCTCACGGAATTGGAATATGAGGATGAAGGCTGTCGTATCTGTCTGACCAGAGACTTTTCTGCCCGCACGGCTCCTGCTGCTTATGCTCCGGTTGCTGCCGCTCCGATTGCCGCTCCCGCTGCACCGGCTGTTGCTGCCGCTCCGGTACAAACCGTTGTTGAAACCGCTGCCGAAACCGATTATTCAAAAAACCCAGGCTGCGTTAAATCCCCGATGGTTGGCGTTGTATATCTTTCTGCCGACCCGAATACTCCTAACTACGTTAAAGCCGGAGACACCGTTTCCGAAGGCGATATCGTATGTCTTATTGAAGCAATGAAAACCTTTAACCCTGTTAAAGCTCATAAATCAGGAAAAGTCACCAAAATTCTGGTCGAAAGCGGAGACCCTGTTGAATACGGCGAACCACTGGTCGTTATTGAATAAATTTTTAGCAACAATTTTAGGATATTTGCTTCATGTTTGAAAAAGTTTTAATCGCCAATAGAGGTGAAGTCGCTCTGAGAATTCACCGTGCTTGCCGTGAAATGGGCATCAGAACCGTTGCCGTACACTCAGAAGCCGATGCCAATGCCATGCATGTTCGTCTCGCCGACGAAGCTGTTTGCATCGGACCGGCTCGCTCATCCGATTCTTATCTGAATAAATCGGCTATTATTTCCGCAGCTCTGATTACCGGAGCCGATGCCATTCACCCGGGATTCGGATTCTTGTCCGAAAACGCCGACTTTGCCGAAATGGTTGAAGCTCACGGCATTACCTTCATCGGGCCGAGTGCCGAACAAATGCGTCTGATGGGCGACAAAATTACTGCCCGCAAAGCCGCTGTTGAGGCCGGTCTGCCGGTAACTCCGGGATCTCCGGCTCTTGAAAGCGTTGAACACGCCATCAAATGTGCCAACGAAATCGGCTATCCGGTTATTGTCAAAGCCACGGCCGGCGGCGGCGGAAAAGGTATGAAAATAGCCTTTAACGACGATGAAATGAAAGAGGCTTTTACGATGGCCAAAGCCGAAGCCAAAGCCGCATTTACCAGTGATATCGTTTATATGGAGAAATACCTCCAAAAGCCTCGTCATATTGAGATGCAGATTTTAGCTGATAAATACGGCCGCGTTGTTCATCTCGGCGAACGCGACTGTTCAATTCAAAGAAACAACCAAAAGGTTATTGAGGAATGTCCTTCTCCGGCTTTGAACGCCCAACAGCGTAAAGAAATCGGCGATATTGTTCGTAATGCTATCGAAAAGATTGGTTACACCAATGCCGGAACTTTGGAATTCTTGTACGAAGACGGCAGATTTTACTTCCTTGAAATGAACACTCGTCTGCAGGTGGAACATCCGATTACCGAAGCTGTTACCGGCATTGACATCGTCCGCGAGCAGATTCGCATCGCCAGCGGTGCCGCTCTGGGTTATACCCAAGATGACATTACCTTTAACGGTCATGCCATTGAGTGCCGCATTAACGCTGAAGATCCTGAAACTTTTGCCCCTTGCCCGGGTAAAATCGACGAATGGCACGCACCGGGAGGTCTGGGAGTACGTGTTGATTCCGAAATTTACTCCGGTTATTCCATCCCTCCTTATTACGACAGCATGATTGCCAAACTGATTGTCCACGGCAAAACCCGCAATTCAGCTTTGATGCGTCTACGTCGTGCCTTGGAGGAATTTGTTATCGACGGTGTTAAAACCACCATCCCTCTGCAACAGGAAATCATTTCTCAGGCAGAATATATTGACGGGCAGTATAACATTCACTGGCTCGAAAAATATATGGAAAAGAAAAAACAGCTTGAAAGCAAGTAATCTCTCTGACAGCCCTTGATTCCAAGGGCTGTTTTTTTATCCCTGTCAAGCAACACATAAAAAAACACCGCCTGTTGCCAAGCGGTGTTTTTCCGTTGAACTGCTTAGAGGTTAAGCAGCTTTAGAGGTTTTCTTTGCAGCAAATTCATTCATTTTACTGATAATATAATCCAAATCTTCATTATCCAGATAAGGAGTCATCGGGATAGAAAGAACAGTCTTGGACAATTTTTCACAAACAGGCAAAGAACGAGTATTCCATTTAGCATAAGCCGTCTGTGTATGAACCGGACGAGGATAATAAGCACCGCAAGGAATACCGTTTTCCTTCAACCAAGCCATTAATTCGTCTCTGTCTTCACAATCGATTGTATACAAAGCATAGGCTGATTTGCAGTTATTCAAAATCTTTTGTTTATGGAAATAATTGCTCAGTTCATTGTCATAACGGCTGGCAACGCGGAAACGATCTTTCAATTCCTGATCAAATACTTTCATTTTCTGCAAAACAACGGCAGCCTGGAAAGTATTCATACGACCGGTCATACCCAAGCGAACGTTGTCGTAGTGGTCTTCCGGACTCATACCGTGAACACGGCAGGATTTAACCAACTCATTTTCTTCAGCTGAATTTGTAAATACGGCACCACCGTCGCCATAACAAGCCAAAGGCTTTGTCGGATAGAAGGAAGTTGCAGACATATCGGCAATGGAACCGGCTTTTTTGCCTTTGTAAACAGAACCGTAAGACTGACAAGAGTCAGACAAAACCTTCATACCGTTTTTA
Source organism: Alphaproteobacteria bacterium (assembly GCA_048463395.1). Lineage (GTDB taxonomy): Bacteria > Pseudomonadota > Alphaproteobacteria > RF32 > CAG-239 > JAGAJR01. The sequence goes on from DBFWPL010000004.1 coordinate 81,477, forward strand.
TGAGCAATTTCAATAATGGCGTCATAATCACAAGGAGAACCAAAAATATCTACGGCAACAACAGCCTTCAAATTCAACTTTCCTTCTTTTTTAACTTCGTTGATAGCTCTTTCCAAATCTTTCGGATCCATATTGAAAGTGTCAGGATCAGAGTCTACGAAAATCGGAGTAGCACCGAGCAAAACCGGAGCTTCGGCAGAAGCAACGAAAGTGAAAGAAGATACAAACACAGCATCACCCTGTTTAACATCCCAGGCCATCAGGGCCAAAGTCAAAGCGTCTGTACCGGAACCGCAAGTAGCACTGAATTTTGTACCGGAATAAGCGGCAAGTTTTTCATCCAATTCACGAGTTTCCGGTCCCTGAGCATAACCGCCGTGATTCAAAATAGTTTTGAATGCATTTAAAAAATTTTCCTGCCCGATAATACTCTGAGAAGTTTTGCAATCAAAAAGCATAATCGGTTTAGAAGGTTTATCAGTCATAATATCAATTCCTCTTAAAGTAGTTTCAACTGCAAGTGATACTATGCAAAAAATCCCCCAATTGCAAAACACAAAAAATTACTGCTTTGTAACAAAAGAAACTAAGCACATTCCCTTGGAACAGCCACCACATAAGACATAAATTTATCGCCGTCAAAACGGTGCAGATAAAAGCCTACGGGCAGTTTGTTGGCGGTCAGATACTCTCTCGGTTTAAAATCAAAATAAGCTTGCCAGTTTGTGGAAAAAGTCGAAATCATCGGAATTTTACCGACTGTTCCGATGAGGGAATTGTGCAAATGTCCGCAGGCAATAAGTTTAACCGTATCCTCATGCTTGGCAACCAATTCATTAAATTTTCCGAACCACTCTTCAGCATAAGAATCAAAAAAGGACAGCTTTGTTTTTTGCGTAAATTGATGAATCATCAGCAAAACCGGTTTTTTATCCGGATTATTTTCCAATTTTTCCTTCAGCCATTCCAACTTCTCCTCATTCAGGATTCCGTTGGGATGTTTTTCGGCATATGTATCCAAAGCAATGATTCGCACCGGATAATCATCGACCACATATTGCAGATAATTTTCCATGTCTGACTTCGGATGCTCGGGATAATACGTCGCCAAAGCTTCTTTCAATTGATTTGGCTCGTCATGGTTTCCGACAATAACGAAATAAGGCATTTTCAGCTTGTTTAATTCCGCAAAACAGGCCTCATAATGCTTCTTTTGCCGTAAATGTATTAAATCACCGGTTACCAACACCGCTTCGGGCAAAATATCCATACCGTTGATACAACGGACAATTTTATTAAGATTGGCGATTCCCGGCTTGTCGGCATCTCCTATGTGCAAATCAGAAATATGAGCAATAAACATCTTTTTCTCCGCAAAACATTATTTTGTCCAAAATACTTACAAAATATTAAAAATCATATAACAAAAGGATTGATTTAGTAAAAATTACTGTTATATTTGTAGACAAATTATTAATAATCAACCCCACTCGGAAAGGGATTCATCGTGAACAGAACACATGCTTTACTTATGGTGCTTCCGGTAATTTTGGCCGTTAACACGTCCTGTGCAACCAAAGCCCCTTTAGACCGGCATGATCAGGCCGATACTTTTGAAACATATAACCGGGCGATGTTCAAATTCAACTATCAGGCCGACAAATATGTCATCAAGCCTGTTGCCGAAGGCTACCGGGCCGTAACCAACGAATTTACCCGCAACCGGGTCAGCAATGTTTTATCGACCATCAAGGAACCTGTTTCCGCCGTCAATCACCTGCTGCAAGGCAATCCGCTACAAATGGCAAACAGCCTCGGACGCACGGTTATCAACGCCACGCTTGGTTTAGGCGGTATGTTTGATGTCGCTGAAGGTTGGGGCTTGAAAAAACAAAAAACCGGATTCGATGAAACTTTGGCAAAATGGTGCGTTCCGGACGGACCATATCTTGTTTTGCCGATTTTAGGTCCGTCAACACCTCGTGCCGCTACCGGACTGCTTGCCGATTCGGCCTTAAACCCGGTTTACTTGGGAACCTTGAATGCTCCGGCAGATGTTAAAGACAAAATTTATTACTCTTACACAACCATCAACGGCATGGCTTATCGTGAGGCAACTCTTGACCTGACCAATGATTTGGAACGCAATTCCGTTGACTACTACACCACCATGCGTTCCGCTTATATGCAGAACCGCCGCGGAATGTCCTGCACTGACAAAGAGAAAGGCGAAACTGCAAACTACGACTTCGACTTCGGATACGAAGAAGAAGACGAAATTTTTGATGAAATGGAAAACCAATAATTATCTGGAGCGAAATAAATGAAAAAAAATTTCTTTACAATCCTCGTCGCCACTTTGCTGTTCGCCGGCAATGCCAATGCCGCTGTTGACGGAGCCAAAGCGGAAGCTTTTGTAAAACAAGTAACCGATGAAGGCATTACCCAAATCATTAACGCCGACATCTCTCAAACAGAAAAAGATACCCGTTTTGAAAAATTATTTAATAATGCCTTAGATTTGAAATTTATCGGTCAATTCGTTCTCGGACGCTACTGGAAAACAGCTTCCAATGAGCAAAAGCAACAATTTATCGACGCATACAGAGACTTAAACATCAAAACCTGGTCTCAGCGTTTTGACGAATTCAAAGGCAAAGAATTTATTTTCAAAGGCACAACCCCTTCCAACTCCGCCAACCAGATATTTGTAAACACACTGGTTCCTATGGATCAGGGCGAACCGGCAAAGGTTGTTTGGAGAGTAAAACAAACCGGAGATAACTTTAAAATTGTCGACATCATCATCGAAAATGTCAGTTTGGCAATTACGGCTCGTAATGAATATACGGCTTATATCAAATCCGCTCCCGGTGGTGTTAACGACCTGATTAAAGATTTACAAAACAAAACCAAACAAATGGGCAAAAAATAACTTCTAAAAATCAAGCCTCTCAATTGAGAGGCTTTTTTGTGCCGAGCCGACACGGACATCCGTTAGCTGTGGTAATAATGTGCCGTAACTCCCCGTTGGTATCAATGTACGTACTGAGAAGATGCGGCTTGAATAATTAATTTATTTCCTTTATCATCCCTCTTGCAGTTCAGAGATGAGCTGTGGTGTCTCAAAAACATCCTACACTAAATTATCCACCTCCGGTGGAGTCTGCGGTATAAGCCTTTGGTCGAAGAAGCAGGACTGTTAGTGTACAGTTTTTGAGCTCCACCGCCTTAGATTTCCTAGGGCGGTTTTGTTTTAAGAACAAATAAGGAGTTTGAAAATGAGTAAAAGAAAAAACCGTCCGTTTAACACGAACTTTGCCGAACGCAATCCCGAA
>DBFWPL010000005.1:0-9316 GCA_048463395.1 Alphaproteobacteria bacterium
TGAAGGCGGAACAGATCTTCCGAGTTCTATCCGGTCAAGCACTTTTTGGGGAATCTCCGCCCGTTTCTCCAGAGAACTGAGACGAAGTCCCTTTTTTCGTCTTTCTTGCCAAAGGGCAAACCCCAAAGGCTGGGTAAATATTTTATTAATATTGTTAGGCATTTTCAAACTCCTTAATTTTGTTTTAGTTAAACAAAACCGCCTTAAATTTTTTAAGGCGGGGAGTTGGAAACTGTGAAAACGCAGTCTGGGTTATTCGAGCATAGCCTTATCTCCCCAGCTCCCCAAAGAGGAGTAGTCTATTGTTTTCAAGGAGTTTCCACACTCCGCAGTTTACCTCTAAACTGCAAAAAGGATGATAAAGCAAATAGATTAATTTGCAATTAAAAAAGCCCGCTGGGATGCGAGCTTTTTAAGATTATTATTTTTCTTTTTTCTTTGTTTCTTTCTTTGCTTTAGGAGCTTTCTTGCTTTTGCTCTCTTTTTTAGCTTTCGGAGCAGTCTTTTTAGCTTTAGGAGCCGCTTTTTTAGATTCCGCCTTTTCTTTGCGGGATTTGGAGAACGAAATAGACGCATCCAAATCCTTTTCAGAACATAAGCCAATTGCTACCGGATTTTTAGCACGGATATTAGCCATATCTTTATGCGTTCCGTTGCGAATAGCTTCAATTGTCGGCTTAGTGGTTCCGATTAATTTGCAAATCTGTGAATCCATAATTTCCGGGCAATTTTTCAAGATCCAAGCAATAGCGTTTGGCTTATCGCTTCTTTGAGACGGAGACAGAATCTTTTTGGCTTTGGCGTTTTTAGCCTTAACATTTCGCTCCAGAGGACTAGCCTGTAAAGAAGCTTTGCGATCAGCCTCACATCTTTTAATTTCTTCAATCGTCAGCTGATTGGTTTCGACCGGACTGATGCCAATGATATTAAAAGCAACATCACCGTCGGCAATTGCCTGAATTTCCAGCTCATGCAATTCGCAAAAATCAGCAATTTGTCTGAAAGTAAGAGTAGTATTTTCAACCAGCCATACCGCCGTGGCTTTTGGCATTAAAGGTGATGTCATTATTAAAATCCTTTCCATTCATAAAAAAAACTATTGTACATACAATAGTTTTTCTTTTAACATTTTACAAGTGATTTTTTTAACTAATCTACCACTCTACAACAATGCGGAAAATAACTTGGAGGCTGAATCCTGCTTATTGTTAATATCAGCCATATTCAGATAACCAATCGCCAGCATTTGAGCCGTACTTTGATAACGTTGTGCCTGAATTAACATTGCGTTGCCGGCGGATAATCTTCCGCTTGTACTTGTTTCTGACGGAACGGTTGAAATCTTTTTGTTTTTAGTATCATCGCTGACGGTTTCCGTCAAAACGTAATCATGTTTAAAAGTGGTTCCCTGCATAATCTGCATGGCATAAGCCGGATCTTCGTCAAACTCATAACCGTCCTGCGTTCCCACCTCAATATAGTAATTCCCCGCCTTAGCACGATAGTCTCCTTTGAGAATTTCTTCCAGAACTTCTCGTTCTTTACTGCCCTTTTCCGCAGTACTGTCAGCCAGAAGAACCTGTCTGCCGTTTTTAACGGTATAAACTTTCAGGGTCATGCCTTTAGCCGTGGTATCCAACAGGTCGGTTTCTTCCAATTCTTTTTGTTTTTTATCCTGCTCGGCCTTCCAACCTTCGGGATCCAGCATTTTTTTAATCTCATCCAATTTTTCTTCATATTTGGACAAGTCCAAAACCTTTTCCTCTTCCGCATTGGTGTTGCGAAGGGCAATGCTCAATTTTCCGTTAGACTGAACTTGAATAGAATAAATATCTTTGGAGTCATATTTTCCCAGTTTTCCGACAGCGGTTACACGGGCATGGTTCAAGCGGGTGTATCCTAAATCACGGGCATTGGCAAAAGTCTCGTCAATATTATTGACATCCTTTACCGTTTTTTCCCAGCCATAAACGCCGTTTTCATCTTTATTCGTCGTTTTTGGAATACTGCTTACCATGTTGTCTCTCCTGTTTTACCAGTATATATAGTACCATAAAATCCCGACCAAAACAAGTCATATACATCATATTTAATAAATTAATTTATATAAAGCCACCATTTTATTGCTTTTGTTCAATCTTTTATCACCCAGAAAATCCACGCTGTATTTTCCGACGGCCAGTTCCTTTTTTATGCTATCATCAACAATAATCTCATTATCGTAAGTATGCCAGAAAATATCTTCAATATAAGGAGACAAATTCAGTTCCTCGGTATTTTGAATCTCCAAAATATTTCCTTTGGCCTCAATTTCTATCCCCGACATACCGTTTTCTTCCTGATAAACGTCGATATCTTGAAGAACTTCTATGGTAAACTTAATGGCATCATTCAATTTATTGAATTCAACAGAAGTAATCTCATTTTGCTCCAATACGTTTTTGCCCCTAAATTTACTTACCAAATTAGAAATGATATTTCTGACATCCGAAGCCGCCTGATCCAACATTTTCCGAGCTTCGGGCATTTCCTCCTCATCCAGACGAATTGTGGTTTTGACACTGCCGACACAGGTAAAGGCGATATCAACATCCTGCCGTTCTTCCTCTTCTTTATCCTGTCTCATCCGGTTTAGGTCTTCCCAACGTTCAAAAGTAACTTTTAAAATATTATCATCCAAAGGGGCTCCCTTTATCAGACGAGCCATCAAATACGCCCCGACCCCCGTCAAAAAAACGGCGATTTTATTGTCTTTATAAGTTCTTTTGGCCTCATAAAATTCAACCAAATCAGTATCTTTTCCTTCAATGAGTTCAAAGGCTTCATTTAAAAGAGAATTGGCTTCAGAGAGTTTTAGACCGCTGTAACGGGCAAGCTCCAAACATCCGCCATAGATAACAAGTTTTATGCCCAGCTTGGTAAAATCATCTTTCATTGAAATATGAGAGTCCAAATTGCTGATAATCTGGCTTAAAAAATCAACGATATGACGTTTATATTCCAATGGTGCTTCAGGATATGCCGGAGCCACAGCCTCTTTGCCGTCATCATTTAGATTATAACGACGGATTAAAACATCCGCCTTGTCCAAAAACTTTTTGTCGTTCAGAACCGGAACCCGGACGGTTTTATTGCTGACAAAGGCATCCAACGGCACTTTTTTTAAGACTAACGGCACCGCCAATAACAAAAAGATACCCAAAAAGCCAATGAACATTATGTTCTTGGCGGTCTCCCCTTCGGCAAAAATTTCAATAACCGGAACAAGAAGAGATACCAAAATATTGGCAAACAACAAACTCAGAACAACGATGGTAACCAACTTTAAAATGGCTAAACCTAAATTACGATTTCCGCTGAAAACTTCATTCTTTTCCGGCAGAGGAGTCCCGCCCCCCAAAGAAGAAACCGTATTTCCTACCAAAGGTTTGTTTTTTTCGGCTTTTCCGTTTTGGACGCTGATGTATTCCACATTTTCAACATATGAGTTATCCTGAACATCGAAAACTTCCCGAATAATTTTTACCGGAATTCTATCCTGTTCTTTTTCCTTTGCCAAATTGATGGCTTCATACCGCTGTTCGCTGGAAAATCTGTCTTCCAGTTTCCAACCGTCTCCGTAATCGGTATAAACTTCATAATGTATTATTTTTACCATTTTGTTCTTTCATATAAAAAACCAGCATTATTATGACATAATGCTGGTTAAAAAAGACTAAACCTTTTTTACTTTTAGTTAACGCTGGTGTCTGTTTTAAGACCAAAAGCAGCAAATTTGTTGTTAAATTTGGAAACTTGTCCGCCTGTATCAACCATACGGTGAACGCCTGTCCAAGCCGGATGAGATTTAGGGTCGATTTCCAGATTCATTTTATCGCCTGCTTTGCCCCAAGTAGACCTTGTTTTAACTTCAGTACCGTCAGTCATGACGTATGTAATTTCATGATAATCAGGATGAATTCCGTTTTTCATCTTATTTTCTCCAAAACTTAAAATTTCAATGACACATAAATTTAGTGCTCTTATACATTAGACTCTTAATTAACGCAAGCACAATTTTACAATTTTTTAATTTTTTTGCGAAAAATTTCCTAAAATCTACTTCAGTTCTTCGATTTCGACCAAATTCCGCTTTTCAGCATCTCCGGAAATATTGATTACTTTAATGCTGAAGTTTTTATATCCCTTACCCAGCAAATAAGATCTGACCTCAATTGCCCGATTTAAGCTTATTCTCTTTTTTTTGAAGCTGTCTTTGCCGTCTTCATAGTTATAAGAGAGAATCATAATCTTATTTTTGGCAGGATTTTCAAAATTTTGAACAATCTCATCAATTCGTTGCTTTTGTATATCGTTCAGTTCATCAATACCTTCTTCAAACGACACGTTATTTTCCGAGACCGGCAACTGCGGTTCCACATGTTCTGAAATCAGCGGCTGTATCGGAGCCTCTTCAACAGAAGAAGAGATTGGTTCCGCAGCGGTTTCTTTGACCTCAAACGGAGCTTCAACTTCTTGCGGAGCAACACTTAACGTATTTTCCCGAACGCTTTCCACAACAGGATTTTCTAAAACTTTTTCCGGTTCAGTGTTTAACGGCGGGAGTTCCTCATTTTTAACCTCAGCAACCACAGCCGGGAGCGGATGTTCTGCAATGGTTTGAACTTGCTCGGTCTGGAACGGCATTTCATCGGCAGAAACGGAAGCAGAAACTTCCGGCGTTTTTTCAGGAACATTATGTACTTCGGCAATAACCTCACGGTTTGCAGAAGTATCAGCAATTTGTGCCGTCTGAGGGGCTTCCGTTCTTTCTTCCGCTGTCGGAACAATTATTTCCGGCTTAGCAGGAACAGCTACCTTTTCAACGACTTCAACCTTGTTTACCACAGTCTTTGATTTTTTCTTTGCGGCTTTGCGGGCTTTTTTAGGTTTTGCCGAAGGGACTTGAGGGCGAGCAACTTTTTTTACTTCAGGAAAAAGAGGCTGGGAGGAAAATTGCGGTCCGGAGAAATCTGCTGTCGGCAAACTGTTTAAAACCGACAAATCGACATATACTCCGTCTTCGGCTCTTACCTCGGCAACCGCCAGACTTATTGCCAGAGCAGCGGCAATCACAACACATCTTCCACCCATTTTCTGTTTCCTTAACATAAATTGTTATTTCAGTATCTCAAAAACTCTCTTACTCAATTCCGAATTTACGGCAACCAAATTTCCGGAATCCATAACTTCGGATAAATTCTCACTGCGAATATCTTTTTGGTTAACATCAAAGATATATCCGCCGGCTTCTTTAACCAGTAAAATACCGGCAGCAAAGCTGTTCAACGGATTAGCCAGGCTGATTGAGGCATCAAATTTGCCGGAAGCAACATAAGCCAAATCCAAAGATACGGCTCCCAGAACTCTGACATTATCGGCTGCGGCAACAATTTTGTTGTGAAGAGCCAGATAATCACCGAGTTCTTTTTTATAATTTACCTGTGTTGCCACCAGAGACTCAGCCAAATCTTTACGGGAAGAAACACGCAGCCGTTCATGATTGCGGAAACCTTCCTTATAAGCCCCTTTGCCTTTTTCGGCAAAAAACAACTCGTCATTTGCCGGATTATAAACAACAGCCGAGGTAATCGTCTCATTTTCATAAACTGCGACAGAAACGGCAAAGTGCGGCATTCCGTGAGCAAAGTTGGACAACCCGTCAATCGGGGCGACCAAGAAGCAAGAACCCTTCGGAGACGATCCGTCAGTTATCACGGCATAATCCGGACGAATTTTTCCCAGTTCGGTACGCAAAGCCCGTTCGGTTTTTCCATAGGCGGAAACGACAAATTCCTTATGGCTCTTAACGGAAGACTGCAGTCTTTCAATTTCCGAGAAATCACGGTTTAAGGCATTGGCCGCTTTTTTGACCGCTGAAATCAAAAGAGTTAAATTTGGCGAAATATAAGACATTTATTTGGCTCTTTCAACATAAGTTGCTTCAGATGTACTGACGACGATTTTATCATCAACACCGATGAACGGAGGAACCATAATGCGAACCCCGTTGTCCAAAATAGCCGGTTTGTAAGATGAAGAAACGGTCTGACCTTTAACCACAGGTTCGGTCTCAACAACTTTGCAAGTAACCTGCAACGGCAATTCGACAGAAATCGGACGACCATCAATATAGTCAACCAAAACTTCCATACCATCGGTCAAGAACGGACGGCTGTCACCGAGAATATCGGTCGGCATGGTGAATTGTTCAAAAGTTTCACTTTCCATAAACGTCAATCCCGTAGAATCTTCAAACAAGAACTGGCAATCTTTTTCTTCAACCATTAATTTTTCAACGGTATCTTCCGTTCTGAAACGTTCGTTGGTTTTTGTTCCTTCTTCAACGGACTTCATTTCAACCTGCATAAAGGCACCGCCTTTACCCGGCTTGATGTGTTGAGCTTTAGTAATGGTCCAAGGTTTGTTTTTGTATTCGATTACCCAGCCAATTCTGATTGATCCTGCGAGTTGTTTCATTATTTTATCTCCGTATTTACAATTTTAATTTTGAAATTTTAATTGAAATTAATCTAAACTTTTATTTTTAGCAACTAAAATCGTATAATCTTTTTCATTTAAAATCACGATGTCGCATTCAAAGTCTTTAAAATCCATTCCTTCGTCAACACAATAAACCGCTGACTGGATTAAAAACAGTTCATTATACCACGCCACAAGTTCCCGAATATTCTCAATCCCGTCTTTCCAAGCCTTAAACGCCAAAAAGTCCGGTTCTTCCTCACTGGCTATCATTGCTTCATGACGACGCCCCCGACACACGACGCCCAAAAATTTGTTCTTGCCGATAACACCGCGGACAGCCTTCAGTTCGTTTTTGATTTTTTCACTCCGGCTGACATCAGCCACAACCCCGTCCAAATCCAGTTTTTTACACAACAGAGGAGCATTTTCCCCCTCAACAAGAACTATTTTGTCTTTTTGTGCCGCTTCCGCCGCAAACTTCTGAACAAACGCTTCCGGCAGAGTTGAACTTAAAATATAACATCCGATATTAGCATCTTGAATCAGAGAAAAATTTTCCTCTTCAATTTTTATGATAAACTTTTGCATAATCTTTCTTAACACTTGAATATATTTTGTTGAATAAGTATCATGCGTTCAATATAAATAAAGAATCCCTTAATAGGAAGAAAAAATTTATGACCGAAGAAAAAAACATCTGCCTAACCCAGACCAACAATGCTCTGGCAGACTTAAACGAGGCTCTTCTTCAGCTTAACGATCTTATTCTCGCAAAAAAGAATGATGTCAAAAATCGAGAAAAACAAAAAGAAGAACTCCTTAAAGACAGAGAATCCCGCTTGGAGCTGTTGAAAGCTTCGTCAGAAAGCATTATCGGAAACATTGACTTGGTAATTAACAAATTAGATAAAGTTTTGGAAAAAGATGGCTCAAGTAACAATAACGATTAACTCCAGAGAATATGCCGTTGCCTGTGAAGACGGACAAGAAGTCCGTATTTATCAGTTGGCAAGAATTTTGGATGAAAAAGCAAAGCTGTTGACGCAAGGCGTGGGACAAATTAACGAAAGTATGTTGTTGGCCATGGTCGGTCTGCTTTTGGCCGATGAGCTTTCCGAACTCAAAAAAAACGGCGGACATACTCCAACAGCAGCGACAACTCCGGCCGTTGATTCACAAAAAATTCTTACTTTGGACACAGCTCTCGCCGAACAAATAAAAGTTCTTAGTAACCGGATAAATTCTATTGCAAAAAATTTGGAATCATTGTAAGCTCATGAGCATAGAGGGAAGTGCTGTCTGGTTCGTATTTCCGCAGATCTTCCGAGCCAACATTATTTTTTAGGGAGCTGTCCCTGTGCGGATCCTGGTTCGTTCAAATGGCACCCACTTTGTTAGACGCGGTTCGATAAGAATGTAAACTAATACGGCCAGCCGGCTCCCTCGGTAATTTTAACTATGACTTCGTCTGGTTTTCTTGACGAAGTTTTTTTATATCCGTGGAGAGTTCATTGAGAATTGTATATTGCGGCGATGTTGTCGGAAGAGCCGGAAGAGACGCTGTTTTGAACAGTTTGGACAGTTTAAAATCACAATACAAACCTGACGTGATTATCGTTAATGTCGAAAACGCAGCTCACGGGTTTGGGGTCAGCCCCGGTATCTGCCGTGATTTTCTCGACAAAGGTGTTGACGCCCTTGTTACCGGAAACCATGTTTGGAATCAGCGGGATATTATTCCTTTTCTTAACGACTGCAAAAAAATCATTCGTCCGCTTAACTATCCGTCCAATCTTCCGGGACGTGGTTTTTGCGAATTGGAACTCCCTAACGGAAAAAGAATCCTCATCACGCAGGTTCTCGGACGGTTGTTTATGGAAGCTGTCGATTGTCCGGTACAGACCCTTGACGCTCTCTTAAAAAATTATACCCTCGGCAAAAATATTGACGCCATTTTTGTTGATATTCATGCCGAAGCCACCTCGGAAAAACTGGCTTTGGGGTATTATCTCAACGGACGGGTTTCAGCTGTTGTCGGCACCCATACTCACGTTCCGACTTCCGATTTCAGAATCCTCAATAAAGGTACGGCTTATCAAACAGATACGGGAATGTGCGGAGATTATGATTCCGTTCTGGGTTTTGAACCCGACGAACCGGTCAACCGTTTGATGAGAAAATACACCGGCGGACGTCTTGTTCCCGCTAAAGGACAAGGAACGGTTTATGGCATATTCATTGAAACCGATGACAAAACCGGCTTGGCTGTTGCCGTTGAACAAATCCGGTGGTCGGCGACACCCAGCGGGTGAGGCAAAAGTTAGCTGTGTTGAGTAAGTACCCTGAAACGCTCGTTGGCTTCTCCCTGCCGCTTATGAGATTGTGCCCTAGAATTTTAATTGCAAATTAATCTTTATCCTTTATTATCACTCTTGCAGTTCAGAGGTGGACTGCGGAGTGTAGCAGCTCCTCTTACGGATAAACAACTCCTCTACTGGGGGAGCTGCAGGTATAAGCATATTTATATGTCGAAGAATGCAGACTGTCGTAAGCAGTTGCTAACTCCCTCACCTTATTTTCTTAATAAGGTGAGTTTTGTTTAACTAAAACAAAATTAAGGAGTTTGAAAATGCCTAACAATATTAATAAAATATTTACCCAGCCTTTGGGTGTTGCCCTTTGGCAAGAAAGACGAAAAAAGGGACTTCGTCTCAGTTCTCTGGAGAAACGGGCGGAGATTCCCCAAAAAGTGCTTGACCGGATAGAACTCGGAAGATCTGTTCCGCCTTCA
>DBFWPL010000006.1:0-23491 GCA_048463395.1 Alphaproteobacteria bacterium
GACGATAGATCTGACAGCGGCGAGTTTGACGGCATTATCCGAGTTAAAAGAGGATATAGGCTTCAGCTCCATGGGTGTGTGTATGTGTGTGGTGTGTGTGTTTACCAGAGGGGCACCAGAGTAAGCCAAAGTCAGATATTTAGCCTCGGAGACCTGAGGGTTGCCGGAGAGCAAGACGCAGGCAGAGGCCAGTAAAAAGAACTTAGTATTAGTCATGGTATCACCTCATAGTAATTAAGAACTAAAGCCTATATACTATCCATACTAAGTCTTTTTTTTTTTTTGCAACAAAAAAGTGCATCCGCCCGCACTTTTAAAAGGAGATTTCACATTTTTGTTACATTCCGGAAGAGGGGAATTTATAAACTAATTTCTATAATTTCCGCTGTTTAAACCTTGGGAAGAATTATTATATGACTCATTGGTTACGGCAGTTTTCTGCCGAAAATAAACAGTTTAACAATAGGGAAATTTGGAATGACAAAAGGTACACTTAAATGGTTTAATGCCAAAAAAGGTTATGGTTTTATTTGTCCGGAAACCGGAGAAAAAGATGTGTTTATTCATATTACTGCTTTGGAAAAAGCCGGTATCAGGAGTATCCGTGAGGGACAGCCGCTGAGCTATGAAATTTATGATGACAGGGGGCGTCAGGCTGCTGGAAACATAAAACTCGTCTAGCTGGTAACTAATACAGAAATTGCAGATAAAATGTTCGGTCATGTACTAATTTGTACACTCCCTCACATTTTTCTTTATTTCTTATTATTTACGCACACTATCCGAGTTTTATGTAGTTTGCCCAGCTGGTAACTATACAGGCGGATAAAAACTCAAATACGTATCATAAATTAACCCCGTTGTTATTGACGGGGTTAATTTATGCTTTATAGGAGAAAGAAAATTTTATAAATCTTTAACCATGCGGGCAAAGGTTATGCCTTTATCTTCAAAAATTTCGCCTTCCTGACGATAGCCGAGACGTTCGTAAAAATTGACCACGGAGAGCATGGCGTGCATGACGAGGCGGCTGAAACCTGCTTCTTTGGCTCTTTTTTCGGCATAATGAACCAAATCGCGTCCGACGCCTTCGCCTTGGTATTTGGTATCTACGGCAACTTGCATCATGCGGATTTCTTCATCGTTGACAGGGGCGAGAATCAAGCCGCCGACCAGCCGGTCGTCCAAGCTTTCCACGCAACCGATATGCAGGTAATTCGCTTCGCGGGTACGGTGCATATCCAGAAATTTTAATCCGAGAGGTTCCAGAAGAATTTTGTAACGTAGTTCGACCAGCTCGTCGTATCTGGAAGAACCAAAATCAATATCAATCATTTTTTTCATGGTACATCTCCCGCAGTGTGTCCTGATATTAAGTATATACATATTTTGTTTATTAGTACAAGTGTAATCCGATAAAATCGGGTGAATAAATATATATTGCCGAATCTTATTTTTTCCTTTATCTATAGGTCAAATGTATTTTTTTCAACGGGTAAGGATAAAATGACCGCGAATTTAGATAGAATCAGAAACTTTGCCATTATTGCTCATATCGACCACGGAAAGTCGACTCTCGCAGACAGAATCATTGAGTTCTGCGGTGGTTTGGAACATCGGGAAATGACGGAACAGGTTCTGGATACGATGGATATTGAAAAAGAACGCGGTATTACAATTAAGGCCCAGACCGTGCGGCTGAACTATAAAGCCAAGGATGGACAGACGTATCAGCTTAACCTGATGGATACGCCGGGGCACGTGGATTTCTCTTATGAGGTGTCTCGTTCGCTGGCTTCTTGCGAAGGTTCCGTTTTGGTGGTTGACGCAACGCAGGGTGTGGAAGCTCAGACATTGGCCAATGTGTATTTGGCGATTGACAATAATCACGAAATCGTTCCCGTCTTAAATAAGATTGATTTACCTTCCGCAGAACCGGAAAGGGTAAAACAGCAGATTGAAGACGTTATCGGGTTGGATACTTCCGATGCCGTTGAAACTTCCGGTAAAACAGGTTTGGGCGTGGAAGATCTTTTGGAAGCGATTGTTCATCGGCTTCCGGCTCCTAAAGGGGATGAAAACGCTCCGTTGAAAGCCTTGCTGATTGACAGTTGGTATGATTCATATCTGGGCGTGATTATTTTGGTGCGGATTAAAGACGGTGTTTTGCGGAAAAAAACGCAAATTCGCATGATGTCAAACAATGCGACGTATCAGGTTGACAAAGTCGGTATTTTTACGCCGAAAATGCAGGATGTTGAAGCTCTGTATCCGGGAGAAGTCGGTTTCATTACCGCCAGTATTAAGAGCGTGAGCGACTGTAGTATCGGTGATACGATTACTGACAACAAATGTCCTTGTGATGAACCGTTGCAAGGGTTTAAACCTTCGGTGCCGGTGGTGTTTTGTTCGATTTTTCCAGTAGACAGCAGTCAGTACGATGCCTTAAAAGACGCTTTGGCAAAATTGAAGTTGAATGACGCTAGCATAGACTATCAAAATGAGAATTCCGCGGCTTTGGGATTGGGGTTCCGTTGCGGTTTTCTCGGGCTTTTGCATATGGAAATTATTCAGGAGCGTTTAGGGCGTGAGTTTGATTTGGACATTATTACAACTGCTCCGTCCGTGGCCTACAAAATCAACCTGACCAACGGGACGCAGCTAACCTTGCACAATCCGGCCGATATGCCGGATGTTACGACAATTTCTTCTATTGAAGAGCCGATGGTTAAAGCTACCATTTTAGTTCCGGACACTTATTTGGGTGCGGTTTTGAAACTTTGCAACGAACGCCGCGGCGAGCAGGAGGATTTGACCTATGTCGGTAATCGGGCAATGGTGGTTTATAAAATTCCGTTGAACGAAATCGTGTTTGATTTTTATGATCGTCTAAAGTCTATTACCAGCGGTTATGCGAGTTTTGACTATGAGATTATCGGTTATGCGGCGTCTGATTTGGTGAAAGTTCAAATCCTGATTAATGAGGAGCCGGTGGACGCGTTGGCTTTTCTTTGCCACCGGATGGAGGCGGAATCCAGAGGGCGGCAGATTTGTGAGCGGTTGAAAGATTTAATTCCGAGACATTTGTTCAAAATTCCGATTCAGGCGGCTATCGGAGGCAGGGTTGTTGCCCGCGAAACCATTTCAGCCATGCGTAAAGATGTAACTGCAAAATGTTATGGCGGTGATGTAACCCGCAAACGCAAGCTCTTAGATAAGCAGAAAAAAGGCAAACTCCGTATGCGGCAATTCGGTAAGGTCGAAGTTCCACAATCGGCATTTATTGAGGCGTTGCGTATTGGCGACGAGTAGAAAACTTCGTATAATGGTCATCTAATACAGATTGTTCGAGTTGAAAGTTTCCTCACGTACGTCTATGTACGTTGCGGTATTTTCACTCTTCAATCTTATTATATGATTCATTCTCCGAAGTTTTTTTAACCTTATATAATGGTCATCTAAAGGTTGTCTAGCTGGTAACTAATACAGAAATTGCAGAATTTTTTCTGCTAAATCGTTATTCCCGTTCTTTTGGTCGGTTGAGTGGCGGGGTGGTCAGGATTTTATTTATTTCTTTTTTGATTGTTTGAGGATTAAATGTTATGGCGTGAATGCCGAGTTGAGCGGCCGCGGCGGTGTTTTTAGGTTTGTCATCAATGAAAATTAATTCTTCAAATTTACAACCTAATTTGTTTTTGACTTTCGTATAAATTTGCGGGTCAGGTTTTAATAATCCCAAGTCAAAGGAACAAAAAATATGTTCGGGGCGGAAAAGATGGGCGTTTTTATTAGAGTTTGCCAATATGGGTAAGGCATTGGAAAGAATGCAATTCTCTATCCCTTTGGTCGGGAGCTCTTCCTGTATTTGTCGGGTTTCTGGAATATAGGTTCCAATTCCCTGATGAAAGGCTCGGTTTATTTCCGGTTTGTATTTTTCCTGATAAGGTATTTTATAAAAATCGCATAATTTCCGGCATAATTCATCATAACGTACAAGGCCTTTCATATAGTCGTTATAACTAAAGCGGCCTTTTCGTTCCTGAAATGTGTTTTTGTCGGTGGTATGGTCTTCGCACCATTTATGCAAGGGTGCTAAACTGTAATTGTAAATAACGTTGCCGACGTCCCAAATGCAATATTTGATTTTAGCCATGTTTTTTCTCTTCTAAAAAGTTAACAAAAGCAGATGAGAAAATCAAATTATATTTTTGAGAACCGTAATGTTCATAAATTAATCATAAAACGCCTTGACTAAGAATCTAAGCTTTTGTATTGTAAACATATAGAAACAATAGCCGTTCACAGCGGTTATCTTAGGGCTAGAGATAGTCCGGGTGTGGTGGAACGCACCTTCGTTACCAGGCAGTGTTTGGAATGTAGCACTGTAACTTGATTATGGAATTTTTCATAGTCAGGACTATATTCCCCGGTTGTAGATTACCTATTACGGCCGGGGACCCTGAGGGTGTATCCCAAAGGGCACTATTCCTGGTAATAGTCGTTCCAATCCCCGGCCACCTTTAGTCTCTGAAGGTGGTTTTTTTATATCATCAATCGGAGGAAGTAAGGAAATGAGGATTGGTAACCGAGGACGGAACGATGACGGTTCTCCCAATAAGATAGACGTACATGTCGGCAATCGGTTGAGACTTCGCCGGATGATGCTCGGGTTCTCTCAAGAGCAATTGGGAATGTTGGTCGGGATTACATTTCAACAGATTCAAAAATATGAGAGAGGGACAAATCGTATCAGTGCCAGTCGGTTATGGGATTTTTCCAAAGTTCTTCGGGTGCCGATTTCCTTTTTTTATGCGGAAATGAGTGATGAAACCATGTCCGGCAGTCCACGGATGTTAGAGAATAACAGCGGCAGCAAACAGAAGTGTTTTTGTTATTGTGATGATCCGATGTATAGGGAAGAGACGCTTTTGCTGCTTAATGCTTTAGAGCGTATTTCCGATGAAGATGTCCGTCAGTCTTTTATACAGATGATAAAAGCGTTGGGAAAGTAAGGTTTAAAAAAGAAAACACCGCAGATTTTGGATATCTGAGGTGTTTTGCTTGGTTTGGTATCGCGGCGTCAGGCTGTTTTCTGACGGAATGCGATGAGTTCATTTTCTGCTCGTATTTTCATAGCTTCGGGACAGTCTTCACGGGTCATGAAGTACTTGTACATTCTTGAACCGCGATCATGCCAGATATTATCCCATAGTTTCGGGGTGTATCCTTCGGAACTGAAGTAACGGTAGTTGATATCAGCTCCTGCAGAAAGAGCCTTGTCAAAAGCAACAACGTCCCTATCATCAAAGGCCTTTTTGAGATCTGCCTGAAGTTCAGCTTTGTGCCGATATTCTTCCGCTTTGGCTTTGTTTCCGTTGAGAATTGCAAAGAAGAATTCCTTGGTGAAGGTATTTGTCCATGCAAGAATTCCTTTTTTAGACCATACCCAATAGGGATCGTAAATATCACCCTGGTCGAATTGGAGCCATACGGTTTCTTTACCGGTCATTTCTCCGTATTGGGATAAATACTCTCTGACATGTTTCTCCAAGTCTGGGAGATTCTCTGCTTTTGCAGCCCAGAAGATTTTAGCCAGAAGTTTGTTGCGTTCGCTGCTCTTCTCTATCTCTTCTTCGTTGATCTGAACGGTATTGACGTTGCTTTTGCGGTTGAACATGTTGTTGAACAGTTTGCTGATGAACTTTTTCATAATAAATATGGTGTTAATTAATTAATAATCGTGTTGTATGGTTAAAATATATCATATTTTTACGGCCTCTGCAAGATGTTTTTTGTCTAAATTTTGTGGAGGCAAATTGTTCCTCAAAAAAGCCCTCTCAAATGAGAGGGCTTAATGTTTTAAGGCAATAACGGCGACCATGCCGGGTCGGAGGCGTCGGCAGGTGTTACAATCATCCGTTCATTATATCCGGTCAGGTCGATGGTGTAGAGTTTGACCGGAGCATTGCTGCGGGATGATCCTCTGTCTTGACGGAAGTACATTAAAACACGTCCGTTCGGCGACCAAGTCGGAGCTTCAACCAGATAGCCGCTGGCGAGCAAGCGTTCGCCGCTGCCGTCAGGGTACATGACGCCGATGTAGAATTGTCCGTTTGCCATTTTGGTAAAGGCGATATAGTCGCCGCGAGGAGACCATACCGGAGTGGCGTAACGTCCGGCTCCGAAGCTGATACGTTGGACATCACTGCCGTCAGCGTTCATGACATATAATTGCTGGTTGCCGCCACGGTCGGAGTTGAACACAATCTTGGAACCGTCAGGAGAATAGCTCGGCGAGGTGTCAATAGATGTGCCGTAAGTCAGGCGTTTGCTGGTACGACGGTTTAAATCCATTTCATAAATGTTGGTGTGTCCGTTGGTGGCGTAGCTTAACAGGACTTTGCTGCTGTCCGGAGAAAAACGCGGAGCAAAGGTCATCCCCGGGAATTGCCCTAACAATTCCTGATGTCCGCTCTCAATATCCAAAATATAAACTTTCGGTATGGAACCGGAGTAAGACATATAAGTTACTTTTTGCAGGTTAGGGGAGAAGCGAGGGGTTAAAACCATGGCAGCACCGGAAGTTAAAAACTTATGGTTTTCTCCGTCCTGATCCATGATGGCCAGACGTTTAACTCTGTGGGTGGCAGGTCCTGATTCTGAAACGTAAACAACACGGGTATCAAAATAGCCTTTTTCCCCGGTTAAGCGTTCATAAATCGCATCGGCAATGACGTGGGCTACGCGACGCCAGTTGTCTTTGGTGGTGGTAAAAGATTGGCCTTTTAATTGATTTTCTGCAAAAATATCCCACAATCTGAATTCAACCCGAAGATTTTTTTCGTCAATCTCGGTTACGGAACTTTGAACCAATGCGTGAGCATTAATGGCTTTCCAGTCAATGAACGCCGGTTGTTCATCCATGGAAGTGAGTTCCTGAATATAACTGTTTTCGGGAATAATGCGGAACAGGCCGGAACGTTCCAAATCTGCAATAACGACGCTGCGAATTTTTTTGGCGTATTGTCCGACCCAGAATCCTTCGTGAATCATTTCAGGGAAAGCCAGCGGGAGAGGGTCTCTCATTGCTCCGTTGACGTCAATTTGCAATTCGGCTCTGGCGGTGTTGGCAAACAAGCACAGAACAACTGCTAACCAGTATTTTATTTTCATGTTGTCTCCGTTTATTAAAAGAGTTTTCAATTGAGATTATCTTATGCAAATATTATTAATAATCAATTAGCAACATGCTTTTAAATACGGGAAAACCGTATAACATGAGTTATACGGCTGCGGTTTTAACACAAAAAAACATCTGCTCAGATGTTGCATGATTGTGTTAATAAGAATTTCCGCAAATCGGATGAGAAATGATGTTCCCGCATCTTTTTCATCTCATCTTTCAACTGGACGATCGACAAAGTGTCTACCCATTCGCGGAATCCTTTCGCGTTGCTGATTTTTCCCTGTTTTCTGACTTCGTGTATGAAACGTTTTTTCATCGTCTCATGTTCAACACTGATTTTTACCGTGAGAATTAACAACAGCACGCATGACGCAATAATAGCAGTAATTTCCATAAACTGACTTATTAAATTATAAAATTAAATTATAAAAAGAATTTGTATTTAAACCGCAGTGTTGATAATCTATTTTTTATAAAATGTCAATTATGGGAAAATAAAAATTTTGGATATAAAAGAATTCAAATCGCAGCTAAAGCCTTATCGTTCCGTTTTAGGGTTTGATTATGGAGCCAAGCGGCTTGGTGTGGCGGTGTCTGATTTGCTTTTGACGGCGGCAACATCTTATAAA
Organism: Alphaproteobacteria bacterium; assembly: GCA_048463395.1. Lineage (GTDB taxonomy): Bacteria > Pseudomonadota > Alphaproteobacteria > RF32 > CAG-239 > JAGAJR01. Next base: position 7,816 of record DBFWPL010000006.1, read on the forward strand.
ATTATTTATCGCTCGGATTGGATGATTGATTTGGCTGAAATAAAACGAATCATCCAAGAAAAAGAAGTTGGCGGAATAGTTTTTGGTCTGCCTTTGCAGATGAACGGGGAAGAAGGAGAGATTGCCAAAGAGGTTCGGAATTTTGCCGAAAAACTGGCAAAAGAAATTAACCTTCCGATTGCTTTTTGGGATGAACGATTATCTTCATCGGCAATGGAAAGTTTTTTGATTAAGGAAGTGGATATGTCCAGAGCCAGGCGTAAAAAGGTTTTGGATGCTTCTGCCGCCGCTTATATTCTTCAGGGCTTTTTAGACGCGTTAAGATATGCATAGGCAACGGCTTTCAGCGTATTGATAAATTTTTCCCCTTGCAGCAATTGGCTGTTGCTCTGAGGGTAAACATTGTCCACCAATTGTTTGATATCTTCGATTATCTCTACTTCCTCCGGCAGAAAATGCCGTCTGAAGGCATAAGCCGAAGCGATGGTCGTTTCCAAAGTGTCGGTGTTATAGCCGATTGTTTTTAACAGTTCGGAAGCGGAAGTTTCTGAGATTTTTTTTGCGTTATTGGTTTTATACCACAAGCCAATCCCTTTTTCTGCCAGATATTGCCACGGAAAAGCAATGCCCGGATCCGGTTTACGGGTTGGGGCGATGTCTGAATGGGCGACAATCATTTCCGGTCGAATATTGTAAGTGCGGATTATTTTTCGGCAGAGACGGGTCAGTTTGGAAATTTGAGCTTCATTATACGGAGTTTGCCCTAAAGAAAGGTTGCAGACCTCAATACCGACAGAGCGGGAGTTTAAATCCGTATTAATCCCCCGCCAGGAGGCAACGCCTGCGTGCCAGGCTCTTTTATTTTCATCGACCAGAGAATAAATCTTCCCGTCTAAATCAATGACATAGTGGGCACTGACCTCGTTTTTTAAGAGACTTTGTATTGCACCGGCGGCATCATGAGCCGTTGAGTGCAGAACCAACATATCGACAGTGTTTTTTCTTTCATTAAAGTGAGGACAGAATATTTTTTTCATCGGATGCCTTTTCTGCTCTTCATAATATTTTGATAGGCATTATTGATTTCTGCCATTTTAGCGGTACATATTTCAATATCTTCTTTTGATCCGCCGGCGGCTTGAATTTTGTCAGGATGATATTCGTTAATCAGTTCTTTCCAGCGGCGTTTGATTTCATTATCACTGGCATTGTAAAACACACCGAGAATCTCATAAAAATCTTGCGTGTCTGATGGTGGCTGTCGGAGTTCAAAGCGTTTGCGAATAATTTCAAAGTTGCCGACCGGAAGTCCGATAATATCCCCGATATCTCGGAGGATTTGCATTTCGTCATCCAAAACAAAACCGTCTGCCGTGGCAATTTTGAACAAATTGTCAATAATACTTTCCTGAAGTTCAAGATTGTCTTTGGCAATGACTTTGATTTGTGAGGCGTATCTTTGGTAGCCGTCAACGGTATTCTTGGCATCATTGAATATTTTGCCGATTTTGCTGTCTTGTTCCGAGGTGATATGGAAAAGTTTTTTGAACAGCCTGATTTCATTGTCGGTAACCTGTCCGTCAGCTTTGGAAATTTTCGCTGCCAGTCCGGCCATGGATTGCAAAAGGGTTACGTCTTTGGCTTCTTTGGAAAACATGGCCATTTTAATCGGGTTGATGTGTGTCCAAAAACGCAGAACGGAGCCAAGCTTAAGTTTGTTTCTTAAGCCGCCGCCGAGACGGAAGTTGTCCACAAAAAAGCCGATAAAGATGCCGACAAATATTAAAATGTCGCTTTTGCAGGCAAATCCGATGATGCCGCCGAAGATTTTTGCCAGATTTTTGTTCCAGAAGTCATCAAACCAAAGTTTGAAATCTTTGGAATAGCGGTTTTTGCAATCGAAAATGAAATGTCCGACCAAAAATAAAACAATGAAACCTTCCCAGCCAAACGTCAGGCTTCCGAGCAAAGCTCCCCAGAGCTTTCCGAACAGGTTGTCGTCCAGATGATTGTAGTATCTGTAATAGCGGTAAGGGAGCATCAGTCGGATGTTGTCATCCAATTCGCTTAAGCGGGAAGCGATGTATTTGCTGATAATGGTTCGGTCTATGAAAATGTGGCCGAGCAACATTCCGAAAAAAAAGCCCGTCGCTCCGAAAAATTTTAGCCCGATGACGGCCAGTGTTAATTTACCAAATGGTTTCATTGAAGAAGTCCGTTGTTAATTCTCACATATCCTACCGTATAATCCGTCAGAAATAAAGCGATTATAATGTTATGGTTGATAAGTGGTTAGGGAAATCCCCTTTTTTGAAAGCCAGGCCTTTGTGCGTTTCGCGGCGAAAGCTGAAATAGTTTTCCTCATCGGTGTATGTGTCTATCCCTGAGGCAGAAATATTTGTTATGCCGCATTTGCGAATCCGGTCGATGACAAATCCTTCCAAATCAAACTGATAGTGGTTTCCTCGATGTCCGGAGATAAAGAAAGATTTGTATTGAGAATTGCAACAGACAAATTCTTCAAGCATGTCTTCTCCGGCTTCGAAAGACGGTTGTTGCAGACAGGGGCCGAGAGCCGCGGAAATGTTTGAGATTTCAGCTCCTTTTTCCACCATTATTTTAACGGTGTTTTCAACAACACCCCGCAAGGCTCCCCGCCATCCGGCATGAGCCGCTCCGATAACGCCGTTTTGATAATCAGCCAATAAGACGGGACAGCAATCTGCCGTTTTAATGCCCAAAATCAGTCCCTGTTTGTCGGTAACCAATCCATCGGCGGTAATTTCATACAGGCTTGGCGTTTCGACATAAACAACATGATTGGTAACACCTTGATTGATAAGGCACATCTGTTCAATGGTTGAGTGAAATTTTTGAGCGATGATTTGCAAGTTTTGGCGGATGTTCTCCATGCTGTCCGAACCGCGGATGTTGCAGTTCAAACTCTCGAAACGTCCGGTTGACACACCGCCTTTGCATCCAAAAAAGCAGTGTTTGTCGGTTGGAAGATTAGGAGCCTGATAGGTCATAGAAAACTGGTCCCGTAATCAAGCGGAGCAATACCCAGATAAGCGGCAATCGTTTGTCCCAAGTCGGCATAGGTTTGTCTGGCCCCGATGTTTTCCGGTTTTACTTTATGTCCGAACATAAGTGCCGGAACTTGCTCTCTGGTGTGGTCGGTTCCTTTATATGAAGGATCGCAGCCATGGTCGGCAGTAATGAAAACCAAGTCATCTTCTTTTAAAAGCTTAGCTAATTCAGGCAGGCGGGAATCGAAGTATTCCAATCCTTGAGCATAGCCGTTGATGTCGCGGCGGTGTCCCCAAAGCATGTCAAAGTCTTCAAAATTCGTAAAAATCAGGCTGTTGTCCGGAGCGTTTTTCACTTCTTCCAACGTTAAATCCCATAACTCCTGAAGTCCGGCTCCGTGTACGCCTTTGGTAATTCCTCGATGAGCGTAAATGTCATTAATGGCTCCGATGGCAATAACGTTTTTTCCGGCATTTTTCAATTTATCAAGCAGGGTTTCTCCGAAAGGAAGAGCAGCAAAATCTCTTCGGTTCTTTGTCCGTGTAAATTCTCCGGCTTTTTCTCCGATGAACGGACGAGCGATAATTCTGCCGATGTTATACGGACGGACATGTTTGTAAGCGACTTCGCATAATTTATACAGCCGTTCCAATCCGAAATGTTCCTGATGGGCGGCAATTTGCATATTGCTGTCTGCGGAGGTGTAAAATATCGGTTTTCCGCTTTTAATGTGTTCTTCTCCGAGTTCCTGGATAATGACGGTTCCGGAAGCGGCTTTGTTGCCGAGAATGCCGTCAATGTTTCCTTCCGTACAGATGTTTTCAATTAACGAATCCGGAAATGACGGATAAGCAGGCGGAAAATGTCCCCAGCCTTTGATGTTTGGCAGACCGGCCATTTCCCAGTGGCCGGAAACGGTGTCTTTATCTTTGCTGATTTCTCTCATGTGTCCGAATTTGGACGGCAGAGTGATTTTTGCTCCGGTATCGTTGATGTTCGGGTAAACGCCGGAGGCTCCGAAAGCAGCCTCTTTTAATCCCAGACGAGTCAGATTGGGAATGTTTAAGCCTTGATAGGCGGCGGCAATGTGTCCCAGTGTGTTGGCTCCTTCATCTCCGAATGCTGCAGCATCCGGAGCTCCGCCGATACCAAACGAATCCATTAATAAAATGATTGCTCTGCTCATGGTTATTCTCCGATGGTTTCGATAATTGGGTTTGACAGTTTAGGTTTTTGTTCGGAAATGGTGATGTACTTCTGAAGTTCAGCGGAGGCTTTTTCAAACTCGTCTTCTGTTGTGGCATGGACAAAGGCAAGCGGTGTGTTTTCATCCATATAATCGCCGATTTGGCAGAAATTTGTAAATCCGGTTGCGTAGTTTAAGTGTTGATCCGGATGGGTTCGTCCGCCTTTCAATCCGATAACGCTCATGCCGATTTCTCTGGTTTGCATGGCGGTTACGCAGCCGGTTTTATCCGCATAAACCGGACGGATGATTTGAGCTTTCGGCAGGTATTTTTCCGGATGGTCGCAAAAGTCTGTCGGACCGCCGAGCATGGTTACCATTCTGGCAAAAATTTCCAAAGCTTTTCCGGAATTGAGAGCTTTTTGCAATTTGTTTTCCGCTTCATTCAAGGTTGAGGCTAAACCGGACGAAACGAGCAATTCCGCACAAAGACGCATGGTTACGGTGTGTAATCTCGGGTCAGCGTTTTCACCTTTGAGGTATTCCACTGCTTCGGCAACTTCAACGGCATTACCAACGTTTCTTCCGAGTACTTGATTCATGTCGGTTAAAACGGCATTGGTCTTTGTTCCGGCTCCGTTGGCAACACTGACGATTGATTTTGCCAAAGTGCGGGCGTTTTCAATGTTGTCCATAAATGCCCCGTTGCCGCATTTTAAATCCATTACCAGACAGTCAAGTCCGGCTGCCAGTTTCTTAGACAGGATGGAGGCCGTTATCAACGGAACGGATTCAACAGTTCCGCAAACATCTCTGATGGCATAGATTTTTTTGTCGGCAGGAGCTAAATTTCCGGTTTGTCCGATAATGGCACAACCCACTTCTTTGACGGTTTTGGCAAAGAGCTCATTGGACGGTGAGGTGGTATAGCCGGGAATGGAATCGAACTTGTCCAAGGTGCCGCCGGTGTGTCCCAGACCTCGTCCGGAAATCATCGGAACATAGCCTCCGCAGGCAGCAATCATCGGAGCCAGCATAAGGCTTACTTTATCGCCTACGCCGCCGGAGGAATGTTTGTCAACTACGGGTCCGTTAAGGCTTTTCCATTGCAAGACATGGCCGGAATCTCTCATGGAAAGAGTGAGAGAAACGGTTTCTTCTTTATTGAAACCGTTTAAGAAAATCGCCATGGTCAGGGCGGCGGTTTGAGCGTCGGCGATTGTTCCTGTCGTTACACCGTTGATGAAAAAAGATATTTCTTCAGAAGTCAAAGCCTGATGATTGCGTTTTTTGCGAATAATTTCCTGTGGAAACATAATTACCCCCTGTTTAAGACCGCTAATAAATCGTCAATTAAAGAACTGGCTCCGATACGAAAATGATTTGTTGTCGGCCATTTTTCGCCCAGGATACTGTTTGCCAAAACCAGATATTTACGGGCTTCTTCAAAGGTGCGAATGCCGCCGCTGGCTTTAAATCCGACGTTCTTTTGTGAATTGGCAATGGTTTCCAAAATAATGTTTGCCGCTTCCGGAGTGGCGGAAATTTTACTTTTCCCTGTGGAGGTTTTTATGAAATTTGCCCCGTGGGCAATGCACATTTGAGATGCTTTGGCAATCAGTGATGTTTTTTGAAGTTCTCCGGTTTCAAGAATGATTTTGACGGTATGTTTTTTGCCGCATTCTTCTTTGACGGTTTTAAGAAATAGGTTGCAAGTTTCTTCATCTCCTTCCATGAATTTTTTGTAAGGGAAAACTGCGTCAATTTCATCAGCTCCCAGTTTTATTGCGTCCTGAATTTCAAGTCGAAGTTTTTCAATATCCCAGCTGCCGTCCGGGAAATTAACGACTGTGGCGGTTTTTATATCTGTTCCGTTCAGCAGTCTTTTAACCAGAGGGACAAATTTCGGGTAGATGCAGACAGCGGCAACGTTACCATATTTTGTGGAAGCTTTTTTACAAAGGGCCTCAATTTTGAATTCATTATCATCTTTTCCCAAAGAAGTCAGGTCAAGAGAGCGAAGCAGTTTTTTGGCGGCAGAAATATCGTCCATGTTACAATTCTCCGATGACAGAAGTTACCAGTTTTGTTAAATTTTGGGCCGCTTTTTCTCCTTCTCTAAGCGTTTCTTCATGACTTTGAGTTCCGCTTTTCAATCCGGTTCCGAAATTGGTAATGACGGAAAAGCCTAAAACTTTTATTCCGGAATGGACGGCACAAATAACTTCGGGAACGGTGGACATTCCGACTGCGTCTGCTCCGAGAATTGCGAAAGCCTTAATTTCGGCGGCAGTTTCGAAATTCGGGCCGCTGACCATGAAATATGTTCCTTCCTGAAGCGGAATGTTCAAGTGTGCGGCGGTTTTACGGGTCAGTTCTCGTAACTCGTGATTATAGGCGTCGCTCATATCCGGAAAACGCGGTCCGTATTTATCATCGTTTGGACCGATAAGCGGATTTTGACCGCTGAAGTTTATGTGATCCTTAATCAGCATAATACTTCCCGGAGTAAGGTTTGTTCGCAAAGAACCGGCGGCGTTGGTTACAATCAAATCCTTTATGCCGATGAGGCGGAAAGCTTTAATGACGGTGTTTATGGTTTGCGGGGCGTGACCTTCGTAAAGGTGAATGCGTCCCTGCATGCACAAAACGTCTTTCCCGTTAAGTTTTCCTACGATTAACTGTCCTTTGTGTCCTTGGATGTGAATTTGAGGAAAACCTGTGATGTCACTGTAAGGGATGATGATTTTGTCTTCAATGACCTCTCCCAGACTACCTAATCCGGAGCCGAGAATAATGGCAATTTCAGGTTTGAAAGAGCCGAGTTTTGATTTTATTTGTTGGGCGATTTGTTCTATCATTTATGCAGTTCCTTATCATCAAAGGCCAGCGGCAATAGGTCTTTAATTGTCAGTGTTTGTTGAATTCCGTTTTTGTCGGATAAATGAATCAAGGTGTTTTCGTCAGAAAACTCTTTAATTCTTTGCAGGCAGGCTCCGCAAGGCGTGATGAGTGATTGTCCGTCTGCTATGATTAATATTTCTCGGATTTTTTTACCTCCGTCTGCAACCATTGCGGCGATAGCTCCGGCTTCGGCACAGGTGCCGCAGGGGTAGGATATGTTTTCAACGTTACAGCCGGAAAAAATTTTGTTGTTATCTGCTAAAATTGCTGCTCCGACCCTGAATGACGAGTATGGAGCATAGGCGTTTTCCCTTGCTGTGCGGGCGGCTTCAAGAAGTTTTCCGCGTAGTTCTTCCAAGGTGTTGTGATTGTTCATGTCTTGCAATTGTTCCTTAAAAGTTTTATTAATTATTTATGGTTTATACTATAAGATATAATGTCTATTTGGCAAAGATTATTTTTATTCTTCTACAGGAGAGCAGAAGCAAATGGCAAAAAAAATCTGGATAGCTCTTAGTCTGATTTTGATAACCGCAATTGTCGGGTTGTCGGTTTATGTCTCCACAATTGACTGGAATCAGCATAAAGACAAAATTGCAGCACAGTTTACCGAAGTTACCGGAAAACGTGTTGTTTTTGAAGGCCCGGTTACGTTTTCGCTGTTTCCGTCTCCGTATCTGACCGCTTCTAATATTAAGGTTTATAATATGGGAGCTTCGTCTCCGAAACCTTTGGCAACGATTAAAAGTCTGATTGCCAATTTATCTCTTATCCCGTTGTTGAACGGAGATTTTGAAGTTAAGATGATGTCTTTGGTTGAACCGGAAATTTTCTTTGAAATTCAGCCTGACGGCAGTGTCAACTGGTATTCTCCGTTGACGGAAACGCAAAGAGACAATATGGAAAACGTAAACCTGTCTTTGGACAGCGTGCTTTTGGAAAAAGCCAAGGTTAATATTGTGGATGCCAAGCATAATATTGAGAGTTCTTTGGATAATCTTAATGCCGAAGTGATTGCTTATAGTGTTTACGGACCGTATCGCATTGAGGGGAGTTATGTCAGAGGAAAAAATCCGGAGGGATTTGCTATTTCTTTAGGGCAGTTTTCCGAGAGTTTTGCAACTTCGGTCAATTTGGTCTTAAATCAGCCGGCGGCAAAAACTTATCTGCGGTTTGACGGAAGTGTTTTGCTGCAGAATGATGCCGTTAACGGTAGCGTGATTTTCGAATCCAATGATTTGACCAAGTTTGTGAATGACAGTTTGTGGGGGATTACCCTGGATAAAGTTTATGACCATCCGTTAGCGGTCTCTTTTGAGTTAAACACAAATAAAACTCAAATTGATCTCTCTAATATTGTGGTTAAATACGGGACAACCGCCGGAGCCGGAAATATGCTTATTCCGCTTTTGAAAAATGAGTTTAAGGCTGATACGGATGATGATATTCCGGAAAAACGCCGGATAGAACTGGCTTTTGATATGACGGATTTGGAGTTGGAGCCGGTTGTTCACACTTTGTCCCAGATTTTGGATAAATATGCCGTTCCGGAAACGGAATACACGCCGCAATACGGGTTTGATATTTTGGCGGATGTGAAGGCTGTTAAGTCTTATTATCGGGATCAAACCATCAGGGATTTTAACCTGAGTTTGGACTTCATCGACAATAATTTGACGATTAAAAATCTGACGGCAACATTACCGGGAGAGACAACTTCCAGCGTTAAAGGAGATATTTTTTCCGCAGATGAGGCTTTGTCTTATAATCTGGACGTTTCTTTGGCTACCAATGATTTTGAAAAAACGGCAAATTGGTTAGGAGCCGAGATTAAACCGATTGTTACGGCGACGTATAAAAAAGCCGTGGTTACGGCAAATTTGTCGGGAAATATGAAAACAATCAAAATTTCTCCGTTTGATGTTACTTTGGATAAAACGGCAATGAAGGGCGACTTGGGAATCGTCAGGGGAGAACGTAACGGTGCTTATTTGGTGCTTAATGCCGACAGTGTTAATTTTGACAATTATATTTCCGCTTTACCAAATGAGGAAAAGGCAAAAGATTTTGCGGGACGGATGGCTTATCGTTTTAGCAAACTTGATTTTTTGAAGGATTTTGATTTGCATCTCAATTCTAAATTAGGGTTGGGAATTTATGAAAATATTCCGTTTGAAAATGTTCAATTCGATATGGAACTGAGTAACGGTGTTATGAATATTCAGGCTCTGAATATCGGCAGTTTGGCAAACTCTACTCTGAAAACGGAAGGTAAGATTAAAGGTTTTGGCGAGAAGCTGCAGTTTGATAATATAAAATATGACTTGGATACGCCGGATTTAACCAATTTGCTGAATAAGTTTGATTTTCCGCAGCCGCCGTTGAACAGTAAGGATTTGCGAAAATTGTCCTCCAAAGGGATTTTCAGCGGATTTATGGATCGGATTGCGATAAAGGCTGTTTCTAAATATGGCTATATTGACAGTATTTATACGGGTGAGCTGGCTCGGAAAAATGATAAGGTTTTATATAAAGGCTTATTAGATTTGAAAGTTCCCGATTTTGTGAAATTTGTTAATGATTTGGGTTTCAATTATGCTCCAAAAGCCTATTCTTTGGGAATATTTACATTTAAATCTCAAGTAAACGGAGATACTGATAAATTTAAGCTTGCGGATGTTGATGCATTTGTCGGTTCCAATAATTTTAAAGGGTCGGCGGTGTTTGACCGCAGCAACGGACGGCCGAATATTGTTGCGGATATGAAAGTCAACACTTTGGAATTAGAGCGTTATTTTTATAACGGAGCTTCCCAGTCCGCCCAGCTTTCCAGTTTTCGTCCGAATGCCGTCGAGGATGAGGACTTTATTGCCAAGCCGTATTTTGATAAAACAAAGTTTGATTTCAGCTTTTATAACTCTTTTGATTTTCAGGGAAAATTCGATTTCGGACGTTTGACGTATAAAAATAATGAGCTGCAAAACGCATTGATGAGTTTGTCATTAAAAGACGGCGTGCTGAATATGGACAAACTGACCGGAACTTACAGAGGAGAGCCGGTGTCGGCCGACTGGGAGTGGGGAATGAGCAAAAATCCATACCTCAGGGGAAATCTGGAAGTGAAGAACCAAGTTTTAAGCGATGGTGTGCTTAATGGTAAAAAGTATGGGATACGTTCCGGAAAAATTGATTTGAAAACAAGTTTTGACACAAAAGCTTCTTCTTTTGAAGATATGTTTCTGGGGCTAAATTCAACGACGGAATTTGTGATTAATTCTCCGATTGTCAAAGGTTGGGATATGGCTGCAATTCGTAACGATTTGGAAAAGAGGGAGTATTCCGAGGGTTTGGCTGCCGAAGTTGCTGCCGATTTGGAGAAAGGCGAGACAGCTTTTGACGTTGTCAAGGGCACTTTAAAGACTCAGAAAGCGAATTATTCGTTTGAACAGACAGTTTTTGCGGGTAAGAATTTACTTGTTGAGATGGAAGATACCGGTAATTTGGATACTTGGGATATGAATGCCAAATTTACGGTTAGAATGGCTGATTTGAAAAATATTCCGCCGTTTACTTTTGCGATGACCGGAGCGATGATTTCTCCGCAACTGACTGCCGATGTTGCTCCGATAGCCAATATTTATGACAGCAAGTGGGCGAAAGTTGCGGCTGATAAAAAAGCCGCAGAAGAGGCTCGGGCCGCCTTCTTAAAGGGACTGATGGATGAGCAGTTGAACAAAGCCAGAATGGTAAAACAGCAGTTGGATGAGGATGTGCTTCCGGCTTATGAAGAAATGCGGGCATTGGCAACCGATGAGGGTATTCTTAAGCAATATGACGCGATTAAGGCTGAGATTGAAAAGACGGATGTCGGACTGGGAGAATTGTTTACGCTCGGATTGACCAAGGATTTTGATGAGAAACTTCCGGAATCCATGGATAAAAAAAGAGAAATTTATGCCAAGAACATTGAGCGGATGAAAGCTGATATTGCGACGGCTTATGCTGATGACATCAAGTTGCGAATTAACGGGACATATAATCAGATTGTTGATGTTTATAACAAGTCCAAAGACAAGTCTATCGCTTACAGGGATCGTTTTGTGGAGTTTCCGAAGCGGATAACCAATATTAAAACGGAATATGTTCTGGATGAGGATGAGCAGATTAATAAACTGAAAGAGAGTATTGAAGAGAAACTCCTCTCTATTGATACGATTAATAATGAAGTTGTAAAAGATTATATCTTTATTCAAAATACTCAGGACAGGGCTCGTTTGGAAGAATATGCCGGCAGGACTAAAGAGTTGTTGGCTAAGGCAGAGGTAGACATTAAGGATTTGGACGGCAGTATTGAAAATCTTTTTGCTTATGTGGAAGAAAGGGTAGCCGCCGAAGAAAAAATTTATCAGGATAAGTTGAAGGCTGAAGAAATCAAACGTAAGCTGGAAGAAAATGTCGGTAAAATTTCCGGAGCGAAAGGACAGACCAAAACAGTGGTTCGGGATATTGAGGAAATTGAAAAATCTGAAGAAGCTTTGGAAAAAGAAAAAGTTAAAGTATTGGATTTTTCGGGAGAAGCAAAGCCTGTGAATGTCATTAAAAATACAGCTGCCGCTGTTGAAATAAAGGAAGAGCCTGCTCCTGAAAAAGAGAACAAAAGCAGCGGAGTTATCAGAAGGACCACAGGCACAATCTCCAAAGCTTCCGGCACAATTAAAAAACAGTAATTATACATTCTTCGGTTGTAAAAATTCAGCTGTTAAAAGTTGGATAGCCCTTGTCGAATCTTTTTTTTGTGTTATATTTTCAGCATAGTATTTAACACAAATTATTAGGAGTTCTAAATGAGTACTAGACCAGAAGTATGTATACTTCCAGTTGCTGGTTTGTCTACCAGAAATCTGCCTGCTACCAAGGCTCTTCACAAAGGTTTTTTAACCCTTCACAGTCTTCCGATTATTCAGTATGCGGTTAACGCTTGCAAGGAAATCGGGATTAAAGAAATTGTTTTTATTTACAGCGATCAATCCTGCAAACATTTGTTTGAAACTTATTTTTCTCCGTATCCGTGGTTGGAAAACCATCTTAAAGAGAAAAACAAGTTTGATTTACTGAAAGCTGTTCGGGAAGTTATTCCGGAAGGCATGAAGTTCTCTTTTGCCGAACAGACTGAGCCAAAAGGCAACGGTCATGCGATTTTGATGGCGAAGGATATTGTCGGTAAGCGTGACTTTATTGTTATGTGGCCGGATGATGTCTATGTCAACCTGAAAGGAGAGGGTATTCTCAAACAGTTGTTAAACGTCTATGAAAAAGAAGGCGGTATGGTTGAGAATATTATGGAGTTTCCTCGTGAACAAATGGTGCGTTACGGGGCTTTAATCGGAGCTGTTCGCGATGGTCGTATTGTTCGTGCCAAAGGCAAAATCGAAAAGCCGGCTCTGGAAGATGTGCCTTCCAATTATGCCAGTATGGGACCGTATATTCTTCCTAATGAGATTATGGATATTCTGCCGGAAGTAAAAAAAGGCACTAACGGCGAAATCAATCTGGCCGATGCCATGGGGCTTGCCGCAGAAAGGGGAATGAAGCTGACCGGCGTTCTCTGTGACGTTATGCGTTTTGACTGTGGTACCAATAAGGATTTGGAGAAAGCCAATCTGAAATTGTCTTTGATGGAAGATCCGGAGTTGAGGGTTTACTGCAAAGAATTGTTGGATACAATGTTTGTTTAAGACAGTTTTGTTTTTTCGGCAAAATAAAAACCCCTTGTAAAAAAACAAGGGGTTTTTTGTGTTTTATCAGGTTTTATTTTTCAATTTCACCAACATACATACCGACGGCTGCGGCAGCTTTTACGAAATCGCTGTTTGTGTTTAACAGCATGGTTCCGTCGGCAACGACTTCGTCAATCGGGAAGGTTTCAACTTTTCCGTTTTTCCAAGCAACCATACGGTTGGTTTCGCCTTTATCCAACAATTCAATTGCTTTGGCTCCGAACAGGGTGGCAATCAAGCGGTCAAATGCAGTTGGGGTACCGGAACGCTGAATGTGTCCCAGAGTGGTAACGCGAACCTGGAAATCTTTATAACGATTGCTGATTTCGGCACATAAATATTGTCCTATACCACCGTATACGGCTTCTCCGACCAAATTTTTCTTATTGCTTAAGTGGGAGCCGTCTTCGGTTTTGATTCCTTCAGAAACGACAATGACGGCATGATTGCGGCCGCTGGCTTTGACTGCTTTTAATTTATTGATAACGCCGTCAATGGTATAAGGAATTTCAGGAACCAGACAAACGTCAGCGTTTCCGGCGATAGCGGAATGCATGGCCAGATGGCCGGCATCGCGTCCCATAACTTCCATAATCAAAGCACGTCCGTGAGAACGGGCGGTGTAGTTCAAGTCATCGGCAGCGGTTGTGCAAACCTGTACGGCTGAGTTAAATCCAATTGAAAATTCGGTAATCGGGGTGTCGCCGTCAATGGTTTTCGGAATACCGACCATTTTGATTCCGGCACCTTTGCAGTAATTGCTGCAGATGTTCATGCTGCCGTCTCCGCCGACAACAATAACAGCATCCAAACCAAGAGCTTTCACGCCTTCGCCGAAACGTTTTGACATTTCGTCTAAGGATTCCATTTTTACGCCTTTATTTAATGAGCCCAGATAAGAACCGCTTAATCTCGGCCAAGGTGTGTCTGAGAAGTTTTGAACGGTTAATACTTCATAAGCATAAGGCTTTTCGGTTAGGCCGTCGGTTCCGTTTTTGATTCCGTATACTTCCCAGCCTTTTAAGGAGGCAGCATTTACAACGGCACGGATTGCCGCGTTTAAACCCGCACAGTCTCCGCCGCTGGTCAAAATGCCAATTCTCTTTTTCGTCATTTAAAAAACTCCTAGTTTTTTTTAATTATGTTGATTTTTTCTTATTTCTGCTGTATACTAATACAAATTTTAAGGAATAGTTTCCAGTAAAAAATTTTTTTTCATACAGTTTTTTTATAGAAAGGGTAAGATTATATGTTGAATAACGATAATTTGAGCAAGTTGCAACATCAATTATGCGAGTTGAAACTCGAGGAGCGTCGCGTTTGTTCAGATATTAAACATCTTGTCCGCAGAAACCAAACAATTGACTTCTTTCAGGCTAAGCAACTAAACTCTATGCGTACCGGTCTTAAAACTAAGATTAAAACGGTCGAAGCCCGGATTATGCCGAATATTATTGCTTAAAGGTTTGCCGATTGATATTCACATTTTGGGTTGCATTTTAAAAATGCCTGTGTTAAAAGTGTGCCAATTAATGTTTTTAACGTTTTTATAAAATTGAAAAGAGGTGATTTAAGTGGTTCAAGTTACTGTTATCGGTAATGATGTAGGACAATCTTTGAAAGTTCTGAAAAAGAAAATGCAAAGAGAAGGTATTTTCCGTGAGATGAAGTTAAGACGTCATCATGAAAAGAACTCAGAGAAAAAAGCACGCCGTCAGGCTGAAGCCGTCAGACGTGCTCGTAAGCAACTACGTAAACGCTTAGATACTGAAGGTTTCTAGTTTGAAACTCCGAGAATTGAAAAATCCCCTCTAATTGAGGGGATTTTTTGTATCAGTATATCCCCCGGATAGGGGAGCTTGACAGTTAGTAGAAAAGAATAGGAACGGTTATGAGCGAATTTTGTTTATCGTTGGTATCATCGTAATCTTCATTCATAAGATAATACCAAGCATATTCCTTGGAATCGCCCTCCTGTTGAGATGATGTCCAAAGCATGGTGTTGCTGAGTTTGGGATATCCGAGTTTTGTCAGTGTTGTGTCGACCTTGTTTCGATTGGTGTTGAGAGTCCTTAATTCTCGCCTGTTCCCCAGAAACCACTCTCCGGCCGTTGTTCCAGGTGTTGAATAAGAATTGCAATATTCCAGAGCAGGAACCGAAATCCCCATGCATTTTGCTACGGAAATAAATGCCGGTGTTATCTCTTTTCCTGAAGCACTATCTATATCCAGATTATCATTTGTATTCAGATAAGCTCCATCACATTCGTGCTCCGCATCATGAAAGCCGGTGTTAAAATCAAGGTATTCTGTTGCATATTGGAGTTTTGATCTGTCTAATGCTATGGCCAGTTTTTTTGATGTATCGAAAACAATGCCGATCGGGGTTAGGTTTGAGCTGGCGTGGCATTGTTTGTCTTCGTATAAAATTGAACCGATTTCGCAATTATTTTCACCATTGGCAATACAGAATACTTTATTCATATCGAAAGGACATTTGAGGATGTTGTTTGCAGCAGAAACACTTTGGCAATATTGTTCTGTTTGAGTATACCCCAGTTCTTCGCAAGTTGGTTGAGATGAGCAGGTTTGGGCGGAAGCTGTTGAGGCGGCGAAGGAGAAAGCGAGTATTGAAAGGCTAACTCCCCATATATTTCTAAAATTATCAGTCATAATCTTTCTCCTAGATTTAGTTTGTTTTAGTTATTTCGGCATGATTTTAGAGAACATGCATTTCCAAGAACAATTATCGACATCGGTGTATCCGACAGCACATCCG
>DBFWPL010000007.1:0-24812 GCA_048463395.1 Alphaproteobacteria bacterium
GAAAGCGGATACTTATCCTCTTGTCCGACTAACCATACTTGTACAACCGTAACTTCGGGAACTTACGGCAGAACTTGTTATAATGATGGCGGACAGCCTACCTGCGAAGATGGTGGCTACAAATCCGGTATTCCTACCAATCAGGTGTGCAGCTCCGTTTCTTACTACGGACGTACCTGTTATCAAAACTGTTACCAGCCGCAGTGTGCCGCCGGTGGTTATGTTGATGCTTGTCCAACCAACCAAATCGGTACAGCGGTTGCTTATTACGGTAGAATCTGTCAAAAAAATTGTTATCAGCCAACCTGCGAAAACGGTGGATACAAATCTTCTGTCCCAACAAATAACTTATGTACATCTGTTTCTTACTATGGCAGAACCTGCCAAAAAGACTGTTACCAGCCGCAGTGTACTGCCGGTGGTTATGTAGACGCCTGCCCGAGCGGACAAAGCGGTACGGCGGTTGCCTATTACGGAAGAAACTGCTACCAAGGATGTGCTGACGATGAGATTAGGATTGTTTGTAAATTCGGTTCTGTTCTTTATGAGGACAAGAAATGTTACTCCAAGACCTCTAAGACACCGATTGCCGTGATCTTTGATACCAATAAGCAGCTTGCGGTGGCTTTGGCACAATCGTCAAGTAAATTGACATGGGGTGGATACGGGACAGACATTTCGACACTGAAGAATTGTTCAACCGAATCCTGTGATACGGATGGTAAAGCTAATACAGCAGCGATTATCGCTTACGGAAAGGCAAATAACATCTCTTATCCGGCAGCAGAGTATTGTAATAAATATACGACCACGGGTACAAATGCCGGAGACTGGCACCTGCCGAGCTATGCCGAGCTGAAAAGCATCTATAATGCAAAAAGTGAGATAAATGCAGCTTTGAATATGCTTGATAAGTCATCACTCTCGGAAGGAACGTATTGGTCGTCTACCGAGGGCGGTGGTAAATATTCTTGGATATTGGACACAGTTGCGGGTGTTGACGGCATGAGTACTAAGTATGGCAGTGAATACGTCCGCCCGGTTCTGGCTTTTTAGCTTTAACAAATAAGCCCTCTCTTCCGAGAGGGCTTCCTTTTTACTTTTCAATTTGTAAAAAGCCGGAAGACTGCATATTGTAAAAATTATAATACATTCCTTTCTTCCGAATCAGGGCGTTATGAGTACCTTTTTCGACAATTTTCCCTTTATCCATTACTACCAGTTTGTTCATCTCTTTTAAGGTAGACAATCGGTGGGCAATGGCAATAACGGTCTTTCCTTTCATCAGTTCTTTCATTGAGTTTTGAATATATTTTTCACTTTCGCTGTCTAGGGCCGAAGTTGCTTCATCTAAAATCAAAATCGGAGCATTTTTTAAAATCGCTCTGGCAATAGCTATTCTCTGCCGTTCTCCTCCGGAGAGCATAACACCTCTCTCCCCCACTTTACTTTGATAGCCTTTTGGAAGCTGCATAATCGTCTCATGAATATAAGCCTTTTTAGCAGCCTCGTAAACCTCTTCATCTGTCGCTTTGGTATTGCCATAGCGGATGTTTTCCATAATCGTCCGGTTAAAAAGGCTCGGGTCCTGAGGTATCATTGCAATATTTTTATGCAGGCTGTCTTGTGCAACGGTTTTCACGTTCTGTCCGTCAATCAGGATTTCCCCTTTTTGAACGTCATAATAACGGGACAGAAGTTTTATCAAAGTCGATTTTCCGGAACCTGAGCGGCCGACCAAGCCGATTTTTTCCCCCGGTTTAATATTCAGACTAAAGTTTTGAAATAACGGTTGAGAAGATTTATAGTGATAAGTTATTTTCTTAAAAGCAACACCACCTTCTTTTATGTCTAATTTTACGGCTTCCGGAGAATCCTCTATCTCATATGGTTTAGACAACAATTTCAGCCCGTCTCTGATTCCGCCGACCAACTGCGAAAACTCCGTGGCAAAAAAGCCGATGTTTCGCACCGCGTTAACCAACATTCCGATCAAAGATACCGCCAAAACCACATCGGCAATGCTCAAGTCAAACTTATACCAATACAAAGAGACCAACAGATAAAACAAAAGGTTCATTATGTCAAAAGACAATTTATTAAAAAAGTCCAAAACCGCGATCTTAAAAGTTTCTGCTCTAAAAGCACGGGCCGCATTTTTAACCGAACGATAATAATGCTGCTTTTCGTAATGAAGATTGCCGAAATTTTTAACCAAATCAGAATTGGTAATACTGTCAATCATAACACCTGTTGATTCCGAATTCAGTTTGGAACGCCGCTCCGCATAAGAAACAACCTTGCGTTTGAGCTTTATCATAATAAAGAGAGTTAGCAGATTAAGGCTCAAAAAACACCCGGCCAAAGAAATATTTATGGAAAAAATAAACCCTAAAATCATACTCATGTTAATGACCGGATACAGCAATCCGTAAGTCAAGTGCATATACGCCCGTTCGGTATTATTCAGGATGGTTTTGATTTTTCCGGAAACATTACCGGCCATTTCCTCAGCAAAAAAAGACGAAGAGTGACGATGAGCTATCTCAAACAAATCTTTGGAGATTTTGCTCATGTAATAAGGCATAAAACGGGCATCAAGCAAACTTTTGCAAGATTCCAGCGTACTTTGGGTAATTAAAACCGCAAAAATGATAAAGGTATAAAGAATTGCTTTATAATATATTTCAGCACTTCTCCCTTCGTCCGAGAAAAAGCCGACAATCTGCGAAAACAAATAATTACGAAAACTAAACAGAAACGTGCTCAATATAATCAGAATCAACAGTCCAAAGACAAAGCGTTTCAACTTGCGGGCATATTTCCATAAAAATTTTGTAACTGAGGGTTCCATAACAATGCTCTCGCTTTATTTCGTGCCTTTTTTACGATTTTTCAGTTTGGTCAGCTTATCACTGACGACAGACGTATCCCGTCCGGTTTTAGCCAAACGCTCGTACATTCGTTCAATCTCTTTTTCCAGATAAGCCTTCTCAATCTCATTAGCGAGTTCGTCCTGCTCTTCTTTGCTACCATGATTACAAATGTGCTGCATTTCAGCAATGATGTCCTCCACATGCACGGAACTGTCGACTTTCTTTTTAATAAAATACGGCAGCTCATAAGCCAGCTGGCGGGCATAGGCATACGCTTCTTTGGTTGTGTTACAGCGATTATACCGTAATTTCAGCAAACGGAAAGCAATCTCCAACTCCTCACTGTCATCCACAACAATAAACGGTATCGGATCGGCAAATTTGCGGGCGGAAAGCTCTTTCAAATATTCCAAAATGTGATAAAAAAAGCCGTTGATGTTATAAATGATAAACGGTTTAATCTGAATAAAACCATCCTGCATGGCAACACAGTCATAAGCCAGTTCATCCAACGTTCCGACCCCGCCCGGTGCAAATACGATAATATCCGCCTCAAACAATTTGTTCTTGCGATTTTCCAAAGTGTCAGTCAAAACAATGTCGCTGATTTTCTGCAGAAGTTCGTCTTTTTCGTAGAGTTCAAAATATTCTTGTGTCGTTACACCGACAATCGGGCTGACATCTCCGTAATACTTCTCTTTTTTACTTTCCCAGGTCTCAATCACTCCGCGGGCAACGGCTCCCATAATGCCGCTGTTGGAAAAGCCATAATCCAAACGGAAACCCATTTTGGCGATTTTAACGCCCATTTTGTAAACTTCTTCCTGATACAGAGGGTCATTTCCCGGACGGGAACCGCCTGAAACACATACTCTCAGGTGCTGGGGAGTTTCAATCAAGCATCGTGAATTGTTGTTATCTTCAGCCATTTAAATTTTCTTTCTATAAAGGTTCTATATCGCCTTTAGCCTGATCTTCATAAAAACGTGCCGCAAATTCTTCTAATCTTCCTTCGGCAATCGCATTACGCAATCCCTGCATCAGGCGTTGATAATAACGGATATTATGCCAAGTCAGAAGCATAACCGCAAGCACTTCATTGCACTTTTGCAGGTGATGAATATACGCTCTGGTATAATTCCGGCATAGCGGACAATCACATCCGGCTTCCAACGGTCTGTTATCCTCCCGATGGCGGGCATTGCGGATATTGACCGGACCATATTGGGTGAACGCCTGTGCCGTCCGTCCCGAGCGGGTTGGCATAACGCAGTCAAACATATCTACCCCGCGTAAAACCGCACCGACAATATCATCCGGACGGCCAACACCCATCAGGTAACGAGGTTTGTCTTCAGGAAGCATTCCCGGAGCATAGTCCAAGACCTTAAACATGACTTCCTGTCCTTCACCGACGGCCAAGCCGCCGATGGCATATCCGTCAAAGCCTATTTCCTTTAATTTGTCTGCAGAAATCTGACGCAGATCCTGATAGTCTCCGCCTTGCTGAATACCGAAAATTCCGTAACCTTCCCTGTCAACAAAAGCTTCTTTGCTGCGTTTGGCCCACCGCATGGACATCTCCATAGATTTTTTTACCGTTTCGTACGGAGCCGGAAGTTTGACACACTCGTCCAAACACATGGTAATATTCGAATCCAATTTGTGTTGAATTTTCATGGACTCTTCCGGACTTAAAAAGAACTTCTTTCCGTCGACATGGGAACTGAAAGTTACACCCTCTTCGGTCAGTTTTCTCAGTCCAGTTAGGCTCATTACCTGAAACCCGCCGGAATCGGTTAAAATCGGCTTATCCCAATTCATAAATTTATGCAAACCGCCCATTTTTTCAACCAAATCAGCTCCCGGACGCAACATCAGATGGTAGGTGTTACCCAATAATATCTGGGCTCCGGTTGCCGCTACGGATTCCGGCATCATCGCTTTTACCGTTCCGCAAGTACCGACCGGCATAAACGCCGGCGTATCAATCGTTCCGTGTTTGGTGTGAAGTTTTCCCAGTCTGGATTTTCCCTGCTTTTTCAAGACCTCAAATTTAAGTGCCATTTTTACCTCAATTTTTGCTTATTTTTTCACGATAATGCACTATTTGCTCCGTTTTAGCAAGGAGATTTTATTGATTGACAATTTAGACAAAATGATGAATAGTTAAGTACTTTTTCTATGTATTAATTTGCTATTACTAATATATTAAATATCTCTGTATATGAATGCAAAAGTATCTGTCTTGGACAATGGTTTAACGGTTATTACCGAGTGTAAACCACAGACCAGAATGCTGAATATCGGCATTTGGGTTAAAGCCGGTTCCTTATATGAGACACCTGTTACCAGCGGGCTTTCCCATTTTACGGAACACATGCTGTTTAAGGGAACAAAACGACGTAACGCTCGTCAGATTTCTCAGCAAATTGCCGATCGGGGCGGAACAACTGATGCCTGGACATCTCTCGACCATACGGGATATTCTCTGGAGGTTCTGGTTGAAGACTGTGAATTTGCCATGGATATTCTTTCTGACATGATTGCCAATCCGCAGTTTGACTCTTCGGAAATAAATCTGGAACGGAAAGTTATTCTTCAGGAACAGGAAGACGAATCGCATGATCCGGAACTTATGCTCTCGGAAAGTTTCCACACCCTTATTTATCCCGGACAAGCAATGAGCCGAAACATTCTCGGTTCCCGTCGCAACATTCAA
The DNA here is from genome assembly GCA_048463395.1 of Alphaproteobacteria bacterium. GTDB lineage: Bacteria > Pseudomonadota > Alphaproteobacteria > RF32 > CAG-239 > JAGAJR01. Next base: position 5,599 of record DBFWPL010000007.1, read on the forward strand.
AACGTTACCCGCAAGAAACTTATGGATTTTCATAAAAGTTTTTATGTCGGCTCTAACTTGATTTTGTCGGCGGTAGGAAATATTGAACATGAAAAAATCGTTTCTCTAGCTCAACGCTATTTCGGTTCCGTTCAAAAGGGACAATGCCAAGAAACCGCTCCCAGTCATTATGTCGGCGGCTTTAAACACATCAACAAAGACTGCAATCGCGTTATGCTCGGATTGGGATTCAACATTCCCTACCGAAAAGAACTGGAAAACGCCGTTATTTTGATGTCTCAGATATTGGGAACCGGAGATACATCCAGACTTTACACCAAAATTCGGGAGAAAAAAGGACTGGTGTATGAGATTTCCGCCAATCTGCAAACCTGTGCAAAAGTCGGAATATTGGATATTTTTGCCGAGTGCAATGCCACCAATGTGAACAAAATTCTTAAACTTATTGTTGATGAAATAAATAAGTTAAGAAACGTTCCCGTCAAAGAAGAAGAGCTTAACCGTACAAAAAAACAAATGCTGGTTGCCCTTATCCGAAACATGGAACAAGGCGAATTTGTCTGTGAAAGCAATGCCGAACAATTTATCAAAATAGGTAAGCTAAGACCAACGGACGAGCTCATCGCCAAAATAAGCAACGTTACTCCGGAACAGATTCAAGAAGCGGCAGAGGGAATTTTCAGTTCAAAGCTGACTTACATTGTTCACGGAAACGTATCCGGCTACACCGGATATGAACAACTTCAAAAAATGCTGAACTGACAAAACTTTGTTACTTAAACAAAAAACAGGGAGATGTTACATCTCCCTGTTTTTTAATCTTCAATATCTTCTTCATCGTCATCTCCGGTATGCAAATCTATAGCATATCCGGTCGCCCTCACGGTTCGGATATAATCCGGCCCAAAATCATTTAAAGACTTGCGCAACCGACGGATATGAACGTCAACCGTACGTGATTCTACATAAATATTGTCTCCCCAAACGGTTTTCAGCAAAAATTCACGAGAAAAAACTTTTCCCGGTTTTTCCAGAAGCGTTTTCAGCAGACGAAATTCCGTTGGCCCCAAATGGATATAATTCTCGCCGCGAAAAACTTTTTTCTCGATCAAATCCATCCGGATATCTTCAAACACAAGTTCTTTCTGTTGGATTAATTCCGGGGCCCGGCGAAGATTGGTTTTTACCCGAGCCATCAGTTCCGGCACCGAAAACGGCTTGGTTACATAGTCGTCAGCTCCGGCGGACAGTCCCCTAACCTTGTCTTCTTCTTCGCCTTTAGCCGTCAAAAGAATAATCGGGATGTTTTTAATATCCGGTTTACTGCGAACCAATTTGCAAATCTCTACCCCTGAGAGTTCCGGCAGCATCCAGTCCAATAAAATAACCGACGGGCAGAATTTTTCAATTTCAGACAAAGCTTTGTTACCTCGGGCTTCCCACAAAACCTCGTACCCTTCTTTTTCAAGATTGTACTTAAGCAGAAGGGCCAAAGCCTCTTCATCTTCAATAATCATTACTTTATGTGCCATGTTTTACACTCCCGAGATATTACATTACCGGAATTATACAGGAGGGTGTCTTAAAATTACCTTAAAGCATCCATGTTTTTCTGATATTCTCCGCCCACAAACACCGAAGTTCCGGCAACAAGAATATCCACTCCGGCGGCGATACATTCCGCCGAAGTCATCGGATTAATCCCTCCGTCTACCTCAATTTTGATATCCCGATCTCCAATCATGCCTTTTATGCGGGAGATTTTTTCCAATTGGGATTCAATGAAGGCTTGTCCGCCGAATCCCGGATTAACCGTCATAACCAAAATCAGATCCAACCGGTTCAGAACATATTCGAGCACTTTTTCCGAAGTAGACGGGTTAAGCGACACACCGGCTTTTTTGCCGCAATCGCGAATTAGGCTTAATGTTCTGTCCAAATGTGGGCAGACCTCGGCATGAACCGTAATAATATCGGCTCCCGCTCCGGAGAACCAATTTATCATCTGGTCCGGATTATCAACCATCAAATGAACATCTAAAGGAAGCGATGTGTATGAACGTATTTGGCGGACAATTCCGGGGCCAAAAGTTAAATTGGGAACATAATGCCCGTCCATAACGTCAATATGGATTAAATCGGCACCGGCTGCAGTTAAAGACGTGATTTCTTTTTTTAAGCTGCCGAAGTCGGCGGATAAAATGCTCGGGGCTATCAACACCATCGTTTTTCTCCTTTGTTCTGTTTCCTTTTATCATAAAACAAGCTCCTTCGAAATTCCAGTAAAATATAATTGCCGGCAACTTGTTTTTCTATCTTTGAAGATTATTTCAATAGTGATGACACGATAAACATTAAGGAGAAAAATTATGGGACAAATGGCTGAAAAAATCAGTAAAGTCAATCATGAAGAATTATTGAAAATCTTAAATACCGCTTTTGCCGAAGAATGGCTGGCTTATTATCAGTATTGGATCGGAGCTCAGGTTGCCAAAGGCCCGATGCGACCGACTATTGTTGCCGAATTTTTAAAACACGCCAATGAAGAATTGGAACACGCTCAGTTGTTGAGTGATCGTATTATCCAACTCGGCGGCACACCGGTTATCGACCCTGCCGACTGGAAAAAACACGCTTTGTGCAAATATGAAGCCCCGACAGACGAATTCATTGTTGCTATTTTGGAACAAAATCTTGATGCCGAACGCTGTGCAATCAGCCGGTATCAACAAATCTGCGAAATGACGGGCGGAAAGGATTTTGAAACTTTCCACATGTCCCGACACATTTTGCAGGATGAACTGGAGCATGAACAGGATATTGAAGATTTCTTGGAGGACATTAAAACAGCCATGGAACACGCCTGTAAGTGCGACAAATAATTTTGTATTATTAGTTTATTACACACCTCTAGCCGCCTGTTTTTGCAGGCGGTTTATTTTTTTTGCCAACAAAATATTGACAAATTTATTTAAATATTCCAAAATATGACAAAAATTTTTACAAACAATTCAGGGGGAATAATGCAGCAATATACCACTTCCACCACAGCTGACATTAATGAAGACCAGATTTCTTATAATACTGACGAACAAAATAAAGAGCAGAAGAAAATCTTTTTATACCCGCCTCAACCGCTGACACGTGAAAAATTCGGCGATATTGTCATCAGAGAAACAATCAGCCTCATGGATGATGACGAATTTGTTGAAGCTTTTGGAAAATCCAGACAAGAAATAGACGATCCGGTTGTATGTGTTGCACAAAACGAAGAGCTTTCCCTGAAAATTATTGCTCAAAGCAACGCCATTCTGGGGGCAACGGTGCATAAAATACAGGATTTGGCATTAGATAACCGAATCACCGATGCTCAAAACATTCTTTTAAATCTATCAAAATTCAGCGAAGACGATCAACGTTATATTGCCGCTGTTGAAGGGGAAAATGCTCCTTATGAGCTTCCGAAATATATTAAAAGCCGTTTTACCAATATTGATGAAATTAATTCTCTCATTTCTTTTGTAGAAGCAATTGAAGCAGCTCATACGGCCGCTAATGCCCAAACTACCGGTTTTACCATTTATACCGCAGAAACAATCAACAGTGAATTTGAGAATTTTGAACCTGATTTAACGCAAGAACAGCAGGCTAAAATGTATTATCTGGCATCCAGATTGTTCCGCAAGGCCAATTTCGTTCCGGGATGTTATACCGAACCGGCTCCCGGAACAGGTGAAATAGACTGTCTGAAAAAAGTTTTGAATAAAACTTCTGATACAAAACTGATTGCCTGCTGTCGGACAAACCGTTTTAAAACTTCAACTTTCGGGGATAAGGCTCTTATTGCGGCTTATAAAAGAGCTCTGCAAAATGAAAACAGTTCATATCGGCGTTACAAAATAAATACTCAAATCGGAGATTTGTATCAAGAACGCATCAACAATCATAAAATTTCTTTGCAAGGACATACTTCCGAAGACATAAAAAACTTAAGAAAAGCCGAGTTATGTTATCTTGCGGCAAAAGAAGAAGCCCCTGAAAGCGAAAGACTAAACGCTCTGAAAAAAATCGCCGAGCTGCAAAAACTTCTCGGAAACAAGACTCGGTGGGCTGAAACCAAAGAGGAGATGGCTTATACTCCTCAATTTACACCAACCGACAGATGTCAGGCTCTCATCCGTCTGGCTGTCGCCATGAAAGACGAAGCAGGATTTGTTTATATGGAGAAGGCTCTGAAAGAGATTAAAAAGGCAAAGCTCAAAAAAGTCGAAAAAAATCGTTTATTTGACTTGGCCGTCGAATCTGCTCAAGAGATGACTCGAAAGGAAGAAATTCTCTCGTCAGTAAACAAAAGCATTGCGAACTATAAATTAACTCCAAATAAACAACAAGTTCGTAAGCCGACTGGACGAGAATAACTTAACTTTCCCAAGAAGTTAAGTTCACAAAAAAGGATATGAAAGCTTAATGTTTCATATCCTTTTTTAGTATAAAAAAAAGAGTTCCAAACCATGGCGGCAGAACTCTTGTTTTTCTCTCAAGCGGCAGATGAAGTTTATTTTTGTTCTTCCTCTTCCTTAAAGGCAATGAATATTTTTTTGCCTTCGGAGGAAAGAAAGTAAACTTCATGCAGCGGCTTGTCAGCAGAAACGGGAAGCCAGCGGCCTGAAACATTGCGAACAACAACGGCCTGAGAGCTGTTTTGCGTTTCCCAGAGACAGACGTGTTCTTCTGAGGTTCCGACTTGAGGATTAGCGGCTGTAAACTGAACAAGGGCCGAGATGAAGGTTTCTCCTTTCGGATATTCGCAGACCAGTGTTGTGTCGGCTTTCAGCTCGGTAATCATGTGAACTTTTTTCACAGCTTGTGCGGAAGCAGAAATTCCACAGAAGATCATAGCAACGGCTACGATAAGGACATTTAATATTTTCATGACAATGTAATTTGGTTTGAATTATAAAATACCATATTTGGGAAATTTTGTCCACAATAAAATCTGATAAATTTAAAAACAAAAAGCCTCCCGATTAGGAGGCTTTTCGATAATGATTTCGGCTTAGAGTTCACCGTCGGCATAACGCTTAGCCATTACAGACAAAGGCATGGCCTTAATCTTGTCGGCATGACCTGCAGCACCGAAAGCAACGTAACGAGCTTCGCAGACTTTCTGCATTTCCTCAATTGCCGGTTTCAAATACTTACGAGGGTCAAATTCCTTCGGTTGTTCAGTGAACAATCTACGGATTGCACCGGTAATAGCCATACGACAGTCAGTATCTACATTGACTTTACGAACACCAGACTTAATACCGCGAACGATTTCTTCAACCGGAACGCCGTAGGTTTGAGGGATAGCCCCGCCGTAAGCATTGATTAAATCCTGCAATTCCTGCGGAACGGAAGAAGAACCGTGCATAACCAAGTGAGTGTTAGGCAATTTGGCATGAATCTTTTCAATAACATCAATAGCCAGAATCTCACCGTCCGGTTTACGGGTAAATTTATAAGCACCGTGAGAAGTTCCGACAGCAACAGCCAACGCATCAACATTGGTCAGTTCCACGAATTTTTTGGCCTCATCCGGATTGGTTACCAATTTATCTTTAGAAATAACGCCTTCGGCACCGTGTCCGTCTTCTTTATCGCCTTTACCGGTTTCCAAAGAACCGATAACACCGAGTTCACCTTCAACAGAAGCTCCGACAGCATGAGCACGGGCAACAACTTCCTTAGTAACATTTACGTTGTATTCAAAAGTAGAAGGAGTTTTTCCGTCAGCAGCGAGGGAACCGTCCATCATAACGGAAGAGTAACCGTTAACAATGGCAGACTGACAAATGTTTACCGAAGAACCGTGATCCTGATGGATACAAACAGGAAGTTCCGGATACATCTCAATTGCAGCGGCTACCATATGGCGAATCATCGGATCACCGGCAAATTTACGGGCACCGGTAGAGGTCTGCAAAATAACCGGAGCATTGACTTTTTTAGCTGCGTTCATTACAGCCAAAATCTGTTCCATATCATTGACATTAAATGCAGGAACACCGTAATTATTTTCTGCGGCATGGTCAAGAATCTGACGCATTGATACTAAAGGCATATTTTTCTCCTTAAATATAGTTTTTATGTTTTAGCTATTGGCAAATATATTCCATTGACCGTGCTTTGCAAGTTTTTTTTAGAGTTGCTCTTAATTAAGCCGATATGAATTAATAAACTTGATTTTTAGAAAAAATTGTCTATACTTTGAGACAAGTTAATATTTTTTGTCTAACCTTATAAAGTTAAAATCATTATGTTTGAAAAAATTGCTGAATTTTTCTTTTCCGCCTTCGTCGGAATCATATTGGGCTTGCTGTTTTTTGTTTCGGCAAAACACTACGCTCACAAGAGGTATGAGGTCGCATGGCTTTGGATGATTTTTACCTTGGGTGTTTCTCTGGCTCTTTGTTTTTTACAATTTCCGGAAATGAACTCCTTTATGGGCACAGCCGCTCTGACAACGCTTACTCTTACCATTCGGAAAATCATGTTTCACAAGAAAAATGTAAACCGTCATTCTTATGCCCAAAGATATGGAGAGTGGATGTGGATTTTCTTGGTTATGTTTGCAATGATCTGGATTATCCGGGAATTTTTGAGATAATGCCAAACACTGATTCAACCGCTTTGAAATTAATTCAAAGCGGTTTCTTTTTTAGACAAAAATGATGACGATTTTATTTTTTCATGGTATGTTTAAAGTTAAATTAACTTGAGGTGTTTTAATGAATATTTTCAAAATAGCCGACTCTTATCTGATTTTGAAAGGAGAAAAAGTTCTTCCTTCTGAGAAAGAACGTGCTAAAAAACTCACCTTTTCCGGTTATGAGGCTGTTAACGGGGTCACGTACCAATCCTTTGATGCAGAAAAGTCTTTTATTTTAAATGCCGAACTCCCTAAAAGCGAATATTCCATCGCTCCCAAAGAATATCGGAATGAACTAAAAGACAACCGAACCCAACAAGAGGCTAAAAGACGTTTTCCCGACCACCTTTTCATGTATGCCAACTTCACTGTAGATGACCAAGATGTTCCGCAGGCCTTTAAAAATATCGGCGGTAAAATCTATAATGAGTGCATCGTTTATAAAATGAAATATGATGAAACATCTCAAAGCTTTATTCTTACCGATGAAAAAGGACATCCCTGCAAACAGCACTCGACCAACGCAGAAAGCGACCGAGATTCTATCACAATGTATTTAGATATTTATGCTTTTGATAAAAAAGATTGTCTCAGGTTACAGGCTATTCATAAAGCTCTAAAAGACGGACGGGTAACAAAATCCTCACTGGGTCCCAGAGATAAAGCATTAATAACAGCCTACGAAGAAACTGCAGAACGTGTACAAAAAGAACAAAAGCAAAAAGCTTTTACTTTCCGTCATGAAATCGTTCACCTTCGCAACAGAATATACAATGACCAGATGGATTTGGCTCCTAATCGCGGAAAACTCAATACAGAGAATCGGTTCCGCCTTGCCCAATATGACGAGAAATCCGCTCATTTGGCTGAGAATCTTGAAGCAATCCGGCAATATTTGAAAAAAGGCGATCTAAATGATTTCAGTATTTTTCCGGAAAAAAGCCAATGGCTGGTTGAGAAATTAAAGTCTGTTCCCGCCAGCAAAAGAAAAACTATGCTTACGGACAAAGCTATGCTTGTGGCCGGAACATTTGCCTATTGGGATATCATGCATGAAAAAGGATATTTGCACCAATTTGAAAACATTATCCGAAAATGGGCCAAACAATCTCCGGTTTCTTTTATGGGAAACAATGACAAAGAATATCTCAAACGCCGTTCAAAAATGCTGACGTTTAGAATGTTAAATCCTTTTACCATGAAAGAAGAACGTATTGATTTTTCATCCTTTATTAAAAAGGATATTGCCATTACCCCTCAAGTTCAGAAGCAAGTCATTAATCCGGCCGAGGAGATTATAAAAGACCGAAAAAGCAAGTTAAATGAGCATGGTTTTACAAGACAAGTTGTTTCTTACGTTCAGCAGCTTCACAGAAAACATAACCTCAACAATGGAAATGGCGGTAACGGAGGAAACAGCGGACGGTAATGCAAAAACAGACCCTTCTTTTAAGGAGCCTGTTTTGTCTTTAATCAGCGTAAGGATTCCCTGTTTTGCGAACGGTAATGCGAATCGGAATTCCGCCTAAATTAAACGTTTCCCGCAGATTGTTTACCAGATACCGTAAATAAGCATCCGGCAAGCCTTCCGGATTGCTTGAAAAGATATAAAATGAAGGCGGGCGGGTTTTGGCCTGCGTAATATAACGCAGCTTAATCCGTCTTTTATTTTTACCGAGCGGCGGCGGATTATTGTCCAAAACATCCTGAAACCATTTATTCAGCGGAGCTGTCGGAATGCGTGTATTCCAACGGTCATACACCTTGAAAACCGCACTCATCAACTTATCCAGCCCTTCTTTTTTCAAAGCGGAAACCGTTACCGTCGGAACGCCTTCCACCTGTGTCAGAGAAGTTTGGAGTTTGTCGTTTAATCTTTGCAGAGCTTCTTTTCGGTTGGCAATGTCCCATTTGTTAACCGCAATTACCAGAGCTCTTCCCTCATCAATGACCTGACGGGCAATGGTTAAATCCTGCTTATCCAAAACAGCATCGGCATCCAAAACCAAAATAACCACCTGAGCCATAAATGCCGCGTGTTTCGTTGATGCTGCCGACATTTTTTCCAATGAATCGGAAACACGTGATTGTTTTCTTAATCCGGCAGTATCAACCAAGTTAATTTTCCGACCTTTCCACTCCCAGGCAACCGTAACCGCATCTCTGGTTACTCCGGCTTCCGGTCCGGTCAACATTCTCTCATCATTCAACAGGGCATTCATTAATGTTGACTTTCCCACATTCGGGCGGCCGACAATAGCCAACTGAATCGGACGGGATTTGATTTTTTCCTCGTCTTCGTTTTCATCATCCTGCTCTACTGCTTGTTCTTTTTCTTTAGGTTTGGCATCTTCGACTTCTTTTAAGGCATCGTATAAATCAAGCAGTCCCAAGCCATGTTCCGCCGAAAAAGGTATCGGTGTTCCCAACCCCAGCTTATAAGCCTCAAAAATACCGTCTTCCTGAAGTTTTCCCTCACATTTATTAGCCAACAAAATAACCGGTTTTCCGCTTTGGCGAACCAAATCGGCAAAATGTTCATCATATGGTTGAAGTCCGTCACGGGCATCAAACAAAAACAAAGAAACATCGGCTTCTTCAATTGCCCGTCTAGTTTGCTCCCACATCCTTTTTTCAAGGTTATCTTCATTGGAATACTCATATCCGGCAGTATCAATAATGAGCATTTTAATATCCCGCAGCTTGGCTTCCGCTTCTTTACGATCTCTGGTTACACCCGGTTGATCGTGCACAATGGCCGTTTTTCTGCCAACTAAACGGTTAAACAGAGTTGACTTCCCAACATTCGGACGACCGATAATGGCTACTTTTAACATTGATTCTTCCTATTTATAAGCCAACAAATCGGCATCTTTTGTGGTTAAAACCGTATATCCGTAAGCGACAGCCGGCGGCAATTCCACTCCATCATCAAGAGAAATGAAGCTTAAAAACTTTCCGGTATACGGAGAAACGGCAAAAGCATATCCGTTGGAGGTGGTTATCAGCAGGCGGTTATCCGTCAAAACCGGACCGGTGGCGAAGACACCCACCTTATCTTCAATGGAGCTTCCGGTCGGAATTTTCGTGTTCCAGACAATTTTGCCGCTTTCAGTTTCAACCGCCAACAAATCCAAGTCATTGGAAAGAACAAACAAATACTTTCCGGCAACCCAAGGCTGGTTAACCCCGCCGATTTCCAATTCCCATATCCGAGCACCGCTTCGCAAATCAATCGCCGCCAAGACATTATTGTTGCCGACGGCATATACTCTGTCTCCGTCAATCACCGGAGAGGCTTTAATCGCATTTATATCCGTCAGAGAATTTTTTCTTTTTCCGGAAACAAGAATATCCGCCCATAGTGGAGAACCCGTGGAAGCTTTGAACGCCCGCAGTTCACCTGTTGAAAACGCAGCAATCACGACATCTTGTTTGGGGCTGTAAGCCGGGCTGGCTCCGCCAACCAATACCGTCGCTTCCTGAGAAGATTTGTAACGCCACAATTCTTCTCCGGTTTCCGGATTTAAGGCCAACAACAAATTATCTATTGTTTGAACAAGAATCTTATCTTCAGCCACAGTCGGAGCTATGCGTATCGGGGTTTCGGCATCATACCGCCAAATTCGCTTGCCGCTAACCATATCCAAAGCAAACACTCCGCCGAATCCGGTTGTAGCGTAAACTTTTTTGTTCATAACCGCAACACCGGCACCCTTCATGGAGATTGCCTTGTCATCCTTATTCAGAGGTTTTAATCTCTTTTTCCAGATTTTTTTGCCGTTATCCAAACGGAAAGCGGATACAACGGCATCGGCATCAATTGTAAAGACAACTTTGTGGGCAATGACCGGAGCAGCAATTAAAAAATCCCGGCGGGAAGAGCCTTCGCCAAAGCCGCTATCCCATTTCTCTTTTAATTTATTTCCGGTTAAAAGGTGTCCCATCAGGTGTTCGGAATTTCCTCCGTTTTGAGACCACGATGTATTGGCTTCTGGACGCGGCAAGACAATTTTGACTTCTCCGGGAGCGTAATCCGGCTGAAGAGCCGTTTCATTATCCAAAACGGAAATCCTTTCCCCATCCAGAACAATTTTGTCTTTATCAAACAAACTACAAGAAACCAATAAAAGGCATAAAACAGAAAATGCCAGTTTTTTATACATTGCCGTACTCATTAAAAACCCCATCGTATTTGATACTACTGTTCGCTATCAAGAATAGAAAGCATATCCTGTACTCTGGCTTTTAATGCCTCCGGAATATTATCCGTATTCAGGATATCCGTATACATCTTTTTCGCCCCGTCAATATCTTTGTCGCGGATAGCAAGCATTGCCAACATTTCCAAAGCAATATTTCTCCAACCGGTGTTCTCATCGACAAGAGGACGAAGGAGTTCTTTAATTTCTTCACTCGGAGCTGTATCCAACTTATAAGACGCCAGTTTCACAGCGGCCATATTGCGGAGTTTTTCATTTACTTTTTTATCTTGAACCAGGACATTGAGGATATTTAAAGCCTCCTCCTGCTTACCTTGTTCAAAGAGAATATTTGCCGTTTGCAATCTGGCAATGTCGGCATAAATTCCGTGATTAGCCTGCTGCATTTTATCCAAGACGATGATGCTTTCTTCGTATTTCCCCTGATTTTGCAGGCTTAATGCGTAAGAATAAGTATCTGCCCAGCTTTGATTACGCTTCAGTTTCCAAGCCTTAAAAGTCTCGAAACTGACAGCTGCAGTAAGAACAACCGCCAGAGCAGCAATCATATACACACCATATCGGTTCCAAAACTTTCTGATGTTTTCATTTTTAACTTCTTCGCTTACTTCTCTGAAGAAAGTCTCGTCTGCATCCATTCCGTCTCTTTTTTTCATATTGTTCTCTCTATTAGAATCTTAAATTAAAACATTATTATATTTATAACCTAAAAGCTTCGGTTAGCAAATTATTTATTCCAACAACCACCAAAATTTATTTAATAACCTCATTAATCAGGAATTTTTTGACCCACCGTAAATCCTCTATCGGAAGTTTTTTGCCGAAAATGAGTGTTTTCTCATCGGAGGCAATCGCCACAAAATAACGTTCCGTTGCCGGATTAAAGGTTACGTCGATTGCCTCTATCTTATCTTTGCGAAGTTCATCCTTCTTTCTGGAAAAAAGCATAAATTTATGTACGATAATGATTTTCTCCCGTTTAATAACGATTTTATCTTTACGAAAAAGAGAATAAACCAGTGCCAAAACAAAGAGGATGCCAACAATATACCCGCCAAGCATCCAAAGGCTGCGTTCCTGCTCTTGTCTAAGATAAGAGGCTAATGCCGAAATAAAAGTACCGCCCAAAACAAAAATGCAAGCCCACATTATCAAGTTATAAGCATCCCAGCGGATTTTTCTAGCTTTGATGACGGTTTTATCAGCTTTTCGCACATAAGCGATTGTCGGCGGCAAAGGAGCCCGGTCATCAAACTGATTGGCCAAATGCCATTTTTCCGCCATTTCTTTAATAGACTTGTTTAAATCTTCAACATCTTTGCTGACTATTCCCTCATCCGTCATAATTATCGTCGGCATATTCAGCATTCGGGCATAATATTCCCACTTTTTGCGAATGTCTTTACTGCTGGTACTGATATACAGCGGAATGGTCTTAAATGGATTTTTGTGATAAAGTTCAATAATATATTTGTTTTTGTTCAACATACCGAACTGGAAAAACTCTATTCTGAGACGAACACCTTCATAATTCTTTATCTTGTCTTTATAGCTTTTTTTCTCACCAAAAACCGGACGATGGACAACTGTTACGTTTCCCTTATCGTCTATTCCAACCTTTTTATACCTGATATAGGAGAAAATCAGAGAAACAACAATCCATAAGCCGAGCAGAGTAACTACCGCATCAAAAAAATACGGATTAATAAGAGATTCATAAACAGGTTCGTCGGTTACATTTTCTCCAAAAATATTTATTTTAGCCGGAAATCCGTAGAAAAATTCATATACTCCCAAAACAATAAGGGCCATGCCGAGCAAAAGCCCCGGATACAGTATTCGTAACGCGATGCGATCCGATTTCTGAGTCGGGCGGCGGTCCACTTTTAATTCGTAGCTGTGGCTGAAGTGATCTGGAGCGTTATTCATTATAATATTCCCCTTTGTTTTAGGATAGATAATCAGTCTGATGATGTTATGCTATATTATTTTTATTAAATAATCATCTTTTATTTTCAAAATATGTTTTTTAATTTTAACTTATTTTAATAATATGTATGTAATATATGTGATAAATTATTAAAAATGTGTGTTTGCAGAAGGATATATCATCATGGGAAGTTTTGAAATTTTTACCAACCCGACACATTTGGCTATTACTTTAACAGCCTTGGCTATTTTATTTATCGCCGTCAAATTCAGTAACAGCGACGATTTGAACATCGGCAAAGGAATCTGGTTTTTAATGTTTGGTCTGGGAATTGAATTTCTCTCTTCCTGGCTCAGTTTCAAAACTTCCGAATATTATGCCCAAGGTGTTTCCATTACCCTGCTTGTTGCACTGGAGTTGCTGTTTTTGCTGATTGCCATGGTTTTTCTGGCAATTGCCGCTTCTCAGATTTTAATCAACAATCTTCCTAACTTACCCGTCGTTGCCCTTTTGACCGGAGTAGGCCTGATTGCGATCGTTTATTTTGTTTTTATTTCCCCTGACGGCAACATGGTTGTCAGCATGAGACAGATTTTCCCGATTGCCGGATTTGCTTACATCTCAGCCAGTTTTTGGTCTAAAAGCTTTATCCGCAACCACGGCGGATATGTGTTGGCCGCCATTACCACCGGATGTGTTACCGTTGTTTTGGCATTGAGGTTATTGGGTTTTGAATATTTTCAGAACGAAACTTGGTATGTTGCTCCATTGACTTATGTTTCTTTGGGAATCGCCATCTTGATGATAAAAACGGAATGGGTCAGAAAAAAACTCGATGATGCCAAGTTGGAAATTGAAAAATACAACACCCGGATTGAAGAAATCATTAAGTCTTCTCCCTTCCCGATTATCATCTCCCGTTTGAGCGATGACAAACTTATTCTTGCCAATAACAATGCCGTCAAACTGTTTGGGATAGAAGCTTCCGAACTGGATCGCTACCGCCTGAAAGACTTTTTTGCAGATTCCGAAAACAGAAAACTGTTAAATGAACGGTTGGAAAGAGAGCGGGAAGTTCAGGACTTTGAAATTCTGGTTAAAACGCCGACCGGAAACTCGCCCTTCTGGCTTTTGACATCTGCCAATATCATTGATTACAACTATGACATTGCCATTTATGCTGCTTTTCAGGATATTACTTCCCGCAAAAACAGGGAAGCCCTGTTGAAAAACCAGGCGACAAGAGATCCTTTGACCTCTCTGTTTAACCGTCGTTACTTTGAAGAAGAAGTCAGCAAACGCATTGCCTTGTCCCGAATGAACGGAACAAACTTCAGCGTTCTGATGATTGATGCCGACCATTTTAAACGGGTGAACGACACTTATGGACACAAAGTCGGCGATAAAGTTTTGATTGAATTAGCCTCAACCAGCGAACGGGCTCTCAGAGACGTTGACATTGTCGCTCGTTACGGCGGAGAAGAATTTGTTATCTATCTGGACGAAGTAAATGCCGACGAGGCCAAAAATGTTGCAGACAGACTCAGAGAAACTATTTCCAACATTGTGGTTTACTCAGAACTTGGCGAACCTATCCATTTCACGGTCAGTATCGGTATTTCCTCTTCCGAAATTTCCGATGACATTGATACTTTGATCAAAACCGCAGATGATGCTTTATACCGAGCCAAAGAAAGCGGACGCAATCGCTGTGAAATTTTTACCCTTGACGATATGAAAAACTTTAACAGTCAAGAGAAAAAAGAACATAAAGACGAAAGTCTGAACCGGCATCCGATTTTTGACAAAGAAGAAACGGAAGAAATCTCTCTGCTTGACGGGATTGCCGCCAATCATATTCTGGATACGCAAACCACTATCGAAACCATACAGCCGCAAATGTCCTCAAACACTCCGGAGACTGTTCCGGAACCGATTTTATCTCATCCGCAGATGACGGCTCCGGTTACACAACCACAGCAAACGCAAAACCAACCTGCTCAGGTTTCTCAACCGTCCCCAACTCCGGCGACACCAAAACCTCAAGAGCAAGTTCCAACAGCTGCTCCGGCGGTTCAGCCTGTATCAAATCCGGTGATTCAACCGACTGTTCAGCCTCAAGCAGCACCGCAAGCTCCAAGGCCGGCAGAGCTTCCGCAATCACAGCCTGTTCAACAAGTTCCACCACACCCGACAATGCCGCAGCCTCAACAGCCGGCACCGTCTGTTTCTCAGGTTCCGCAACCGGCTTCCGTTCCGAGTGCTCCGGTTGTGCAGCCTCAACCAATGCCTTCTGCCCAACCAACTCAGACTCCTGCCCCGCAAGCCAAGGAGGAAGAATATTTTCCGATCTTGGGCATAGATGATGAGGATTTATAAAAAACAATGACTTGTCCGTTAAGTGAAATTTGCGGCGGATGCCGTTTTCGAAATCTCGATGAGGTTGCTTACCGGCAAAAGAAGATGACTGCTTTTGAACAAATGCTCAAAGGCATTCATCAAGAGAACATTCCTCAGGGACAACCTGTTTTTATTGCGGACGGCAGCCGCAGAAGAGCCTGTTTAACTTTCCGGTATAAAAAGGGTAATTTAACACTCGGATTTAATGAAGCCCGCAGCGAAAATGTCATTAATATTGACACTTGTTCTCTGCTCACGGAAAAGCTCAACACCGCTCTTTCTGACATTCGGCGGCTTTTGAGTGAAATTTGTGCGGTTCCTTTTGTAGAAGGCAAAGGCAAAAAGCAAAAAACATCTTATCTGAACGCGGGAGACGTGTTTATCTGCGAAGCCGATAACGGGATTGACGTTGTTTTGGAATTTGACAAGGCATTGGC
This sequence comes from Alphaproteobacteria bacterium, assembly GCA_048463395.1. Taxonomy (GTDB): domain Bacteria; phylum Pseudomonadota; class Alphaproteobacteria; order RF32; family CAG-239; genus JAGAJR01. Next base: position 21,283 of record DBFWPL010000007.1, read on the forward strand.
TCTGGAACAACGGATGATTATTTTTGAAACCGTTCAAAACACAAATCATATCATTCGTATTTCGCACCGCCGAAAAGCAGATATTCTCCCCGAGCCGATTGCAGAAAAAGCCAAGCCGGTTATTTCCATTGCCGGATATGACATTTATATTCCGGCAGGAACATTTTTACAACCGTCAAAAGCCGGTGAACAGGCTTTGACCGACTTAGTCATGAAATATCTCGGTGCCACGGAAGGCAAAATCGCCGACTTGTTCTGCGGGGTGGGTACTTTTTCTTACCCGCTTTCCCGTAATCCCAATAATAAGATACTTGCCGTTGATTCTTCCGCCGAGTTATTGGACGGCTTCCGCACATCCGTTAACAAAAATATGATTTCCAATATTGAAATTATGGCAAAGAATCTATTCAAATATCCTTTGGACGAGCAAGAACTTAAGGGATTTTCCGTTATTGTTTTTGATCCGCCGAGAGCCGGTGCTGCCGCTCAAGTCAAAAAAATCGCCGATATGGCTGATAAACCGGAAAAAATCATAGCCGTTTCATGTAATCCGCACACGTTTGTCAATGATGCCAATACTTTGATTTCCGCCGGATACAAAATAAATGAAATTACCTTGGTCGATCAGTTTATTTATTCTAATCACAGCGAGCTTGTCGCTCTGTTTACAAAATAGCCGGGACGTTTTATAGTTAAAGCATCTTTTTGAAAAGGGTTTTTCAAATGTTCAAAAAATTTATCGCGTTTCTTTCCGTTGTTTTTGTTTCTTCCTGTTCTTACTGGCAATCCGGTGAATATGACATCTGCCCGAGAGTACAAATTAACCGCGACAACTCTTACCTGACGCAAGTCGTGAATTATAAAGAGCAATTCCAAATCAGTCTTATCGGTTATGAAGGGTTCTGCTATTTTGATTCAAAAGTCAATCAGCAAAAAGCAAGAATTTCCGCTTTGTTTGAAATCAAACGCCTGCGTCCGAGCGATGAAACCGCCGTTGATTTTGCTTATTACACTTCCGCCGTTAAAGGTCCTAAAGAGTTTTTGGGCAAGAAAACTTATTACGAACACGTTCAAATTCCGGCTGATGAAAAACTTGTCGAATACAAGAGCCAACCGGTTGACGTCCGTATTCCGGAAAACATGAAATATTCTTTCGACATCAATCTCGGAATGGTTATCAGTCCGGAGGAATTTAAATACAACAAGCGAACTTTTGATATTAATTACAAATATTATAATAATTAGAAAACAACAGGAGTATGTATAATGTGTTTTTGCAAATGTAAAAAGCAAGCCCGCGACATGGCTAACGCCATTCGTTTTCTGAGTGCCGACGCTATTGAAAAATCCAAATCCGGACACCCGGGAATGCCTTTGGGTATGGCAGATGTAGCCACGGTTTTGTTTACAAAATACATTAAGCTTAATCCGAAAACTCCGCACTGGTTTGACCGTGACCGTTTTGTCCTTTCCGCCGGACACGGTTCCATGCTTTTGTATTCTCTTCTGTATCTGATGGGATATGAAGACATTAACATTGACGATATTCGCAACTTCCGCCAGCTTGGAGCCAAGACCGCCGGACACCCTGAATATGGTCATTTGGCAGGAATCGACATGACAACCGGACCGTTGGGTCAAGGCATTTCCTCTTCCGTGGGTATGGCTTTGGCAGAAAGAATCCTGAATGCAAAATTCGGCGATGATGTTTGCAGCCACTACACCTACGTTATTGCCGGCGACGGATGTTTGATGGAAGGCATTTCCGAAGAGGCAATTTCTTTGGCCGGACATCTTGGTTTGAACAAACTGATTGTTTTCTGGGATAATAATAATATCACCATTGACGGCAATGTTACCGCCGCCAACTCCACCAATCAAATCAAACGTTTTCAGGCTGTCGGTTGGAACACGATTGAAATTGACGGACATAACTATAATCAAATCGATAAGGCCGTCAAAAAGGCTCAAAAATCATCCAAACCGACCTTAATCGCCTGCAAGACCAAAATCGGTTTCGGAGCTCCTAATAAATGCGGCACCTCAAAATGCCATGGTTCTCCGTTGGGGGCCGAGGAAGTCGCTGCTATGAGACAGGCTTTGAACTGGAATTATGATCCGTTTGTTGTTCCGGATGAAATTCTTTCCGCATGGAGAACCGCCGGAAAAAGAAACGAAGCCGAATATAAGGCATGGGAACAAAGAGCCAAAGCCAAAGGAAAAGAATTTTTGGATGTTATCGCAAACAAGCTTCCTCGCGGTTGGGATAAGGACTTAAAAGAACTTAAGAAAAAAGCTATTGCCGAAAAAACAAAAGTTGCCACCCGCAAAGCTTCGCAACTGTGTTTGGAAGCGATTGTTCCGAATGTCCCTGAGATTGTGGGTGGTTCGGCAGACTTAGCCGCTTCCAACCTGACGTTTGTCAACGGCATGAAAACCGTTGTTAAGGGGGATTATAACGGCAACAACATTATGTACGGCATTCGTGAACACGTTATGGGGGCGGTTATGAACGGAATGTCTCTGCACGGGGGAATTATTCCTTACGGAGGAACGTTCTTTGTTTTCTCCGATTATATGCGTCCGGCACAACGTTTGGCAGCATTAATGGGAATCCGAGCCATTTATGTTTTAACGCATGATTCCATCGGTGTCGGCGAAGACGGACCAACCCACCAACCGATAGAACATCTGGCCTCTTACCGCTGTATGCCGAATATTTTGACTTTCCGCCCTTGTGATGTGGTGGAAACGGCAGAAGCCTGGCAGGTTGCCGTTGAAACAGACGACAAGCCAAGCATTTTGGCGTTGACCCGCCAAAATCTTCCGCTTTTGAGAACTTCTTCCGAGCTTAATTTGACGGCTCGCGGCGGTTATGTCATTTCTGATACGGAAAAAGGCAAAAAACGTCAGGCAACTTTGATTGCCACAGGTTCAGAAGTTTCTCTGGCCGTTGAAGCTCAGGCAAAACTTCGGGAAGAAGGGATTGAAACCGCCGTTGTTTCCATGCCTTGCACCGAGTTGTTTGACGCTCAGGATTTGACTTATCAGGAAGAAATTCTCGGAACGGCTCCGAGAATCGCCATTGAGGCTGCATCCAAATTCGGATGGGAAAAATATGTGGGCTTAAAAGGCGATATTATCGGTATGGACGGCTTCGGAGCTTCCGGCCCCGCTGAAGAATTATACAAATACTTTGGTATTACGGTTGAAGAAGTCATCGACAGCGTCAAAAACTGCCTGAAAGATTAAATACTAGTTATGCAAGACCTCAGCCCCTCTGATGAGGGGCTTTTTTGTGTCGATTCGGCACTGGCGGAAATTGGCGGTGTTGAGTATCTGCCTTGACATTCCGTTGGTATCTGCGTGCGTGCTGAGGGGTTAATAATGTAACAGAAATGTTAAAAAGTGCTTTAAAAGCGTGGGCGTATGCACTTTTTTGTTGCAAAAAAAAAAAATGACTTAGTATAGATAGTATAGGCTTTGGTTCAAGAATTACTATGAGGTGATACTATGGTAAACGCTAAGTA
>DBFWPL010000008.1:0-132486 GCA_048463395.1 Alphaproteobacteria bacterium
AACTTAGTATTAGTCATGGTATCACCTCATAGTAATTAAGAACTAAAGCCTATATACTATCCATACTAAGTCTTTTTTTTTTTTTGCAACAAAAAAGTGTGGCAAAATGTTCTTTTAATATTTCTGTTACATTTTAAAAAGGGGAATTTTTAAAAGAAGTGTGTGATGATATTTAGTTATCGCATTTATAATAACCGCCACAGCTGAATGTGCTGAAGGTTTTATTTTGAGAAATGCAATCCTGTTTTGTGTATTTATATTCTTCCGGACAACAATTGGCGTAATATCCGAAACTGTGAGGGCAAGGATCTGCCGGAAAGAAACCTTCTTCACAAGAAGTTTTGCTATATCCTTCTGCAAGACATAAGCTTTTGCCGTCTGTATTGTAATTATCGTTTTGGTAGGAATCTGTTGTTTTTTTGCTGTTGCTTCCGCCGCTGATACCGGCGTCGGTATCCATAATAAAACGGATGCCGGCGTTGGTTGTCGGATGATATAAGAAAAGAGAAATAACAGTCAGAAATATAAGTTTTTTCATACCGGAATCCTTGTTTGTTTTTTCTATTTTAATATCTAATTGTATTTTTTCCAGTCTTATTTAGAAAAATATATTTTTGCCGAGGATGATGTAAAAAAGGCGGCTTTACCCAAAGCCGCCCGAGGAGAAAGATGTTTATTTTGTTATATGCGGAGAGTTTGTCTCAGCAATGTTTCTTTTTTTCTTAAATTCTCACGTTTTAATTCTTCAATTCTGATTAAGTTTTTCCAGACGTGATTTTCTTCTAATCTGGTGAGGGTGTCCAGTTGAGCGTGTCGGATACGCAGGGTTTCAAAAATTTTATCTGCTTTTTCCATACTGTCCTCCTTCCGATAGAGACAGATTTATTATACTCTCTTTTTTTTAATTTTTCCAGTAGTTTATGATAAATTTATCTAAAGGACAACACCTGTCATATTTTGGTTTGGGGGCGAACCTACGGGAGAATTTTGAAGGTTTTATCGTGTAATAAAGTGTTTTGTTGTAATAAAAAAAGACCCGTTGGGGTCTCGTTTTGTTATGGTGCTCCGAAGTTGACGAATTGTTGAACTCCGTCAGAGCCAAGACCCTTGAAATTAATGCTGAAAATTATGGGATAACTGGCACTAATTGTAAAGAGTAAAGTTAGCTAACTTTACCGATAGGGAAATTTTTCACTAAAACAACTATGGAAAACCATAAAATTTACCGAAAGGGAAATTTATAAAATTTTTATTCTATTTTAGAAAATCACAAATATTTGATATTTTCTAAAATGGAAATGATAAAAATTCCGACTAATTTAGCATTGAATGATAAATTAGTCGGGTTTTGCAGCGTAATTGAACTCTTAAAAATCAAGACTATTCATATCTAATAAGAAATCTTTTAACCCTATAAAGCCAATTCCATTATCATCGTGATAGGGTTTGATATTATCTTTAACAATTATGATTTTCTTAAACGAATCGGCAACTTTAAGTAAAGGTCTTTCCTCTTGAATTTTCTTTTCTTCGGTAGGCATCATAAAAGCCGATTGAATGTAATATTTTTTGCTTCCTTTGCTGGCAACAAAGTCAACTTCAACCTTTTTCTCGGTATATCCTGTCGCATTCTTTTCCAGAATTCCAATTTCGCCGACATCTACTTCATAACCTCTAATGTTCAATTCATTATAGATGATATTTTCCATAATGTGTGTTTCTTCCTGCTGGCGAAAATTTAGTCTGGCATTTCGTAGCCCAATATCTGTAAAGTAGTATTTTGATGGTGTGCTGATATATTTCTTCCCTTTTATATCATATCGTAATACTTTATTGATAATGAAAGAATCTTGTAAGTAGTCCAAATACTGTTTAATTGTGGGAAGAGATATATCAATATGTTTTACACTATTGAAGGTGCTCGCCAATTTTTGAGGATTAGTTAAACAGCCAATTCCAGAAGCAATAACATTTATCAATTCTTCCAGTTCGTCATTGTTTTTTATTTTATTTCGTTCTTCAATATCTCTGATATAGGTTTCTTTGAATAAATCCTGTAAATATTTGGCTTTTTCTTCATCTGTCTTTTTTGATAATATTAAAGGCATTCCGCCATATGTATAATATTCTCGCCAAGCATCGCTCCAATCTCCACCGACAGCAGAATAGAATTCGGCAAAACTAAAAGGATAGATTCTTATTTCATCTCCTCTGCCACGGAATTCTGTGACAACATCAGAAGAAAGGAATTTTGAATTACTTCCTGTTACATAAACATCTAAATTTTTAATATGCAGAAATCCATTTAAAACGTCTTCAAAGCTATCCATCATTTGCACTTCATCAAGCAACAGATAATACATTTCATCATCTTTTATGCTGGATTTGACATACTTATAGCAATTATCTGGGTTGCGATATTGCTTTTTCTCATAATCATCAAGAGCGATATGGATAATATGGTCTTTTTTTACACCTTCTGCCAACAGGTGTTTTCTGAATAATTCTGAAAGCAGATAAGATTTCCCACATCTTCTGATGCCGCTGATAATTTTAATCAGCCCATTGTGTTTATGGGATATTAATTGGTTTAAATAATATTCTCTTTTGACTTCCATATTACCCTCTCATTTTAGAAAATTACCAATATTAGACATTTTCTAAAATGAAATATAGCATCAGAAGATATAAAAATCAATTTCTATTTTAGATTTTTACCAATATTTGGTATTTTCTAAAATGGAATGTTTATTTTGAACTATTGAGAATCACTGAATATGTTGCTTTTTTGCGGAGAATAACCACTCTAATCTCCGCACATTTTGCGTAGTTTAATGCTTGATATTATAATACGAATGCTTGTTAATATTGTATAATTGAGAGGTTAAATACAGTTCTGTGTAAAATTTTAGCAAAGAATCGCATTTAATTTTCATTTTAGTAGATTTATGAATTGTTGAATTCTATCATCCTCAAATCCGACCATATCAACAGATGGTATAGAGATTTGTTTGAAAGGAATTATTAGGAGTGAACCGTATTTTTATATTCAATGAAGTATAAAAATACTGGACTTTTAGATAATATTAGATAAAATAAAAGAAAATTAAAGAAGATTGAAGAAAATAAAATATATTTGGAGAAGATTGGTGTTCAGCTTAAAAGATGTTCATATTTCAACAGAAATGCTGGGAATTATTGCTCAGATTGATGAATTTAAAGGTTCGTGGAATGCATATATACGTTCTCCTGAGAAGCTGTCATCTTTAAAGAAAGTGGCAACAATAGAAAGCATTGGTTCATCTAATCGTATAGAGGGCAACACTTTAACGGATAAACAAGTAGAAACAATTCTCTCTAATATCAAAAAGCAGTCTTTTACAACCAGAGATGAACAGGAAGTAGCTGGTTATGCGGATTTGATGGAAAATATATTTGATAATTATGAGATTATTCCCTTTACCGAGAATTATATCAAGCAGCTTCACAAGATTTTACTTTCATATTCGAACAAAGATGAAAGCCATAGGGGCGAATATAAGAAGTTATCTAATAGTGTTGCAGCATTTGACGTGTCTGGCAAAGAAATTGGGATTATCTTTGAAACAGCAACTCCGTTTGAGACTCCTGCAATGATGAGGGATTTGATTCAAGAAACAAGAGATTTATTGGAAGACAAGGCGTTACATCCACTAATTTTAATAGGCCTGTTTGTCGTTCATTTCTTGGCTATACATCCGTTTCAAGACGGTAATGGCAGAATGTCCCGAGCATTAACGACATTATTGCTTCTAAAAAGTGGGTATTCTTATGTTCCCTATTCTTCAATGGAAACGATTATTGAGGAGAATAAAAATACTTATTATAAGGCACTACGAAACAGCCAAAAGACATTTAGAACAGATGATATTAATTATGACTGTTGGCTGATATTCTTTTTGCAAACCGTTTTGAAACAAAAGATAAGATTGGAAAAGAAAATATCCGCTAACCCAACATCTGGGCTTTCGTTAACAGAAACGAAGGTTATGGCTTTATTTGATGAGAAAAATCAATGGACAAGTACAGAGATTGCCGAAATAACTGGGATAAAAATTGCAACGGTAAAGAAAGCCTTGGCAGAGCTTGTTAAATCAGGTAATCTTATCAAAAATGGTTCCACCCGAGGTGCTTGGTATGAGAAAAGTTGACGTTAGTATTTATATTCTTCAATACTATCATATTCTTCGATTCTGAATAACTTATTTGTTTTTGATAATTCCAAAATTGTATTCTCTTTAATAAAATCTTCTCCCAACACGGTTAAAGAGCTTCTGATAGATGGGACAATAAATTGACAATCTAATTGGGGAAGAATTTTTACAAATACTTCTTCTTTTGGAGTTATATCTGTCAATTCAAGTTGGTCGTGGATGATAAATTTAGGCGATTTAATTTTTTTATCAGTTGCTAACTTATTATAGGCTAAATCAAATAAAATAACTTCACCTTTCTTTTGACCAGAACCACTTTTAGATTTATCTGTACTTAACTTAAAGCCCCGTTCGCTATCAGAATAGATGAAAGTAGATGCTTCGCCATAAACTTCCTCCTGAAATTTATGGAATATTTGATTGAAATATGAGATATTCTCATTAAATGTTTTAAGCCCAGCTTCGATAGTTTCTGTAATCTTTTTTATTTTGCTGTCTACGATATTAATTTTTTCAGCAATATCATTTAATTGTTTCCTTCTTTCGTTATATTCGCCTAACTTTCTGTTGGCATCGGACAATTGTTCCGATAAATTATTTATTTCTTTAATTAATTCTACCGATATGTTTTCTTTTGATAATTTTCTTATATCAAGTTCGATTTGAGCTCTTTGTTCTTTTAATGAATCTAGATTAGAAAGAATAAAATTCCTCTCATTATCGATTGTTTTATTATGTATTTCAACCAAATCTGAGAATTTTTTCTGTAATTTCGGGATGTAAGCTATCGTTTCCTTGTATATTTGTTCTAATACACTAACTTCAATTATAGATATGTTAGAATTTAATGTTGCTATGCTATCATTAAATCTTTTTATTTTGTAGTTGATATAAGAATAGGTTTCAATAAGTTCTTTTAGCTCAGACTTATTATGACTTTCTCCTTTTATTATATCCATTATACCATCAGATGTATTCAATTCATTTAACTTTTGATGCAAATCATTAATATGATATGTTTCCAGATTAATCAATTGCTCTAATTCATTTTCATTATATGCAGTATTGCGAATATAGTAACTTTTTAAATTTTTGTACTCTCTCTGATTTTCTTTTAGCTTAGAAAGTTCTTTCGTTTGTTGAACATTATCATATCCAAACAATAATAATCTAACAGCTTTATATACATCATCTCTGGTAAAAGAAGATAAGTAATCTATGATATTGTCCATTGATTCTTTATTATTTCTTATAAATTTAGCCATTAAGTTCCGAAAGCTGATGTATTCACAACTTACTCCAAAAAATAAAGAACAAAGAAATTCTTGAATTTCTTTGTATTTGACTTGCTTTCCATCAAGAAGGAAGATATTTTTTGGCTTGGTTGAAAAAAGAGGCCTGATTATCTGGTGTCCCAATAGGTCTAGCTCAATGACAATTTTTTTATTCTCAATAAATCTCTGCACTATATTAGGATTATTTTTAGATGTTTTGGTTTCCTTATCTGAATAGATAATATCTATATCTCTGGCACCAAAACATAAATCTATAAGATTGATAAATGTGGTTTTACCAATATCATTTCCTTTTCCTGTAACATCGTCAGAATCTATGATTAAATTTAATCCTTTTTTGAAAGAAACATTTCTTATTAATTTAGTAATCAATAAATTTTTGATATCACCGTTGGTGCTATAAATTTTCAAATTTTTTAACATTTTGATAAGACACACTTGTTATTTTTGATTTCTACTACACCTATTAACTGTAACCAGTCTAATGATAAAATATACAAACTAAAACTTGTTTTATTATTTTTTTGGTACTCGCTGTACAAGTTCATAATATTATAATCATCACTTTTTAAAATATTTATTAACATTGCTGCAATAAAATAAATATTATCTTCTGGGCGGCTATCTACATTAATAATCATAGTTTCTCTCCCGCGGTTTTTTCAAAGATTTTGCATCTTATAAAGGCATAACACATTAAATAATTTAATGCATAATAGGCTGAACTAGTTGTATTAATTTCTCTCAGTATTTCAAGTTTTATCTGTTCCCATATCTTTATGGCATTTTCTCTTATATAAGTAATGTCTTTTTTTTGAATAACGTAAAGATATTTGCAATGTATATTTTCAATCATTCTATTAAATGCATAAGGATTTGTTTCATCTAGAAGCTTCTTTGACTTATCTATTAAATCAAAGTATAACCCGTAATCATTCAAAAGAGCTTCTATATCGTAGAGATTGTTATACTTAATTTTATCCGCAACAAACATTGGCATTTCAGCTGTTTTATCTTCATTATCAATAACCAAATTGGCTATTTTTTCGATTAAGGAAACAAAATCATTAATGGTTGGAGTTGATTCAGGAAGATTTATGTGAAAGACTGAGTTATTTGCAATAATTGAACTGCTAACAGATGTATCTGATAAAGTAATATTACTTTCGTTGAAAAGACTCAATTGCTTGTTTTTTGAGATATCATCGTTAGTTACTGATGATGTCTCAATATTTGATTTATTTATATTTATAATATTTTTATTCATTCTCAGTATCAGAAGCTCCAATATTTTGTATGGTGCTGTTTTTGATAGATGAATTGCTTACATTAATATTGTTTGTGTTCCTTTTTATATTTAATTTATTAATTTTTATGATAATGAATAACAGTAAACCTATAGAAATAGGGACAGATATCCAAGCGTTAGTAAAATCAAATGACATTTTAATCTCCGCAACAATTAGTATTCCTATTAAAATAAAGTATATTTATTTAAGAGTAAATACTAATTTAGCAGATTTTCAAATAATATTAAACCCAACTATACCCTATTTTTACATTTACAAAAGTGTAAAATCTAAATCATTTTTCTTGACAATTTTACAGGTGTAAAATATATTCTTAAATATAGATTTTACATATTTAGGATTAAGTGATGATTTTTAATTATATACGAGTTTCTACAACTGAGCAAAATACTGAACGGCAGTTAAAGGATGTTATTTGCGACAGGGTATATGAAGAAAAAATTAGTGGTAAGGATACCAACCGTCCCCAATTACAGGCAATGCTGTCCAATATCCGTTCTGGGGACATCATTAATATTCACGAAATGAGTCATTTGGCTCGTAATACTCGTGATTTGTTAAATATTGTAGAGGAAATTACCACCAAAGGAGCAACAATTGTTTTTCATAAAGAAAACTTAACTTTCAAAGGTAGTGAAAAACAAGACCCATATCAAAGAATGATGATGACTATGCTTGGAGCCGTGGCAGAGCTGGAACGTTCTATTTTGTTGGAACGCCAGCGTGAAGGTATTGCTATTGCCAAAGCCAAAAGCAAATACAAAGGTGGAAAAAATAAACTTACCGATGAGCAAGTGACTGAATTAAATGCACTTCACAATCAAGGAATGCCTATTGCTCGCATTGCCAAGCAATTTAAAATAACTCGCCCAACTGTGTATAGTTATTTAAGAAATGAAGAAAAGTAAAATGCTAAAAGAAGATTTGAAATCTCTACGAGAACAAGAAAATGCTGAAATTGTACAGCATTTAGAAGCAATTTCTGAAATTATTGCCAACAAATGCAAAAGATGTGATTCCGTCCTCGGCTGTTTGGGGTGCGTATTTAGCCAAGGAGAAATGAAAAGTGATATTGAACACGCTCGTGAATTAATCAAGAAAATTGTCTAATTAATTGGGATTCTTGTTCTGTTTCAGTAATTTCTTTATTTCTTTATCAAAGTCAGATTCTATTTGCTGGGTTTTATTAAATACATCATATTCTTTTTCAGCCTTAGTTTTGGCTTGTTTTTGCGAAATCTTCCCCTTATTGCCATCGGGAAGAATGTCATACCTGCGGAATGATAAAAACTCATTAACACTTTTAGCAAACTCTTGCATCGTAAAAGTATTTTCACGTTCAATTAAATCCTCAATATAATCAAAGTATCCTGAAACTGTCCGTTCTAAACGTTTAATTTCTTTCTCAGGCAAATAGTTCTTAGCAACAGACACATCAGACTTCAAGATTCTGCCATTGGGTGAATGTTTCCAAGTTGTCAGCCCCATATGTTCTTTAGTATGGTCTGCCTTCGTGTAAATAATTTCTGCCGCTGTTTGCCCCGTAATGGCATAATGGAACTTGTTTTGCACAGTGGTATAAAAATCTTGTGTTATTTGCGAATCCTTATCGTAATCAATAGAACATTCAGCAAAAATATCTGTAATTTGTTGATAGATACGACGTTCGGACGCTCTGATTGAGCGAACTCTCTCCAATAATTCACGAAAATAGTCTTTTCCAAAAGCATCTTTTCCTTGTTTCAACCGTTCATCATCCAAAACAAAACCTTTTTGGATGTATTCTCTAAGAACTTTTGTCGCCCAGATTCTGAAATGTGTCGCTTGAATTGAATTAACCCGATAACCTACGGAAATAATAGCATCAAGATTGTAAAAATTTGTTGGGTAATTTTTACCATCTGCGGCAGTTGCCGAGATTTTCTCGGTAACTGAATCTTTTTCTAATTCCCCTGCTTCAAATATATTTTTCAAGTGCAAAGAAATGTTATCAGATGAACATCCAAACAGTTCTGCCATAGATTTTTGTGTGAGCCATATTGTATCATCTTTGATGACGGTATTGACTTTCACGTCCTTATCTGGAGTTTTATATATTAAAAAATTAAACCCATTTGTCATTTTATGTTATCCTTTTTAACATTTTTTACAGGATAAGGATTCATATTTTGAAAATCAAGGATAAACTTATAGTGTTAATTTTGCTTTGCCAAATTAGCATTTAACACAACAGATTCAACAATTTTTCTGGCTAATTCAGTTGCATTCCAACCTGAGCTGTTAAAGTTATAAGTGGATTTTATGCCTTTGGGAGCATCTAAAAAAGTGATAAGAGCATAATCTTGTCCTTGATAACTGAAATGTCCCAAAAATGTTGTAACAACATCATCAGGATTGTCTAATTTGTAATCTGTTGCCGTTAGGCCATAGATAGAAATACCTTCAATGTTTATTTTCTTTGCTGTTCCGTGGATAACATTATCTCTTAATTCTTCCAATTCTTTTTTACCTGCAGATTTGATGAAAGCAGTATAATCTTCAATAAACTGCTGTGTGGTAGCCAATCTTTCCTTTTTCAGCAGTTTCATAACATTGTTGGGTGTATATGAGTAATCTTTATTGTAATCAAAACTTTCTAAAATACTGATGGATGCAGAATTTAGAACTTCATTATTTTTAAGATTTACCAAAATAAAAGCACCGCCTGCGGCATTAAATTTTTCAACTTCCTCTGCCAATACACTATAATTTCTTTTGCAAATGGCTTCTTCTGTGTTGCAGGTTTCGGAGAAAGATTTATTGTTGGAGATGTTTTTATACGAACATCCCATCAAAATTAAAGAAAACATTAAAAAAACTATTTTTTTCATATTACTTCTCCTTTTTTGTTAAAACATTCTGCAATGTTTGATGAGCAACCTGACACCAATGAGTGTAAATATAAGGAAGGGTATTACGAGTTTCCTCGCCTAACAACTCTTTTTTTACCTCATCATAAAATTCTTTACGAACGATAAGTTTGTTTCCAAAGCCCATTCCGATGCGTCGCCATTTTTCAAAAAATTCTTCATCAAGCCCTCCAGTCCACGGATAAATTTTTGTTATCGGAGAAAAAATAGTTTGGACTTCATCTACAATTTCATTATTCAAAAGTTCAATGAAATATTGTTTAATTTCATTATCTTCAACAACAAAAAAACGGGCTGTTTTTGCAAATCCCATTCCTCCTGGAACCGTAGCCGCAACAAACATTATATCATTTGGATTAATCTGTTTGAGAGTCTGCAAATTCAGTTTTTGAAACAAAAATCCGTGCTCATCTATTTGTTCTGGATAACTTTCTTCAAAAGAAAATTCACGAGGGTCTTCCACCATTTTTCTTGCTGTAAAAGACAATTCTCGTTTGCACCCACATAAATACAAATCAATATTGGGAAAATCATTTCTTAAATTTATATCTATATGACAACCCAACCATTCATCAGAATAAAAAAGAGATTGTCCGAAATTAATTTTCATCGGATATGTTTTAAATAGATTTATCTCAACAGTTAAGTCAAATTTATGATTTAAGAAATCGCTATTATACACTTTCAAATATTTTGAAACAAAATATTCTTTTGAAACAAGCGGCTTCTCCCCGTTATCATCAACCACAGAAGTTTCTTCATCGTTTATCCTAATCGTTCCGCTATCTATATGAAATTGAATATAGTCGTCTATATAATAATAATCTTTACGAACAGATTCGGCTTTGTCAAAATTTATTCCAAATCTTATTCCAAGTAGGCTCAAGCGAATACTATTAAGACTAAAATCAACGCGAATCATTTCTCTTAACGAGAAGAACCATTCAAAAAAGAAACGAAAATAGTAGTTTTTACTGAAAAACAAGACTATTTCGCTGTTCAGATAATTCTTATAACCGAGAGAATAAAAGTTTATTAGATTTTTCAATAAGTGTATACAAATACCGTGATTATCATCAAATCTTTTTATAATCATAGATTTTAACTCACTTTACTAACGATAGGCATTCATTTTTCTTATCAGAAGCTTTTATTTGATAACAATAACTTCTCTGATTTTTTAATCTGGCCAGACAATAGTTTTTATCATCACCATTTTTTATTTGATAACAGTATGAAACCTGTCCTTTTTCCATAGCAAGGCAGTTATTTTTCAAATCATTATCTTTAATCTGATAACAATTCGCTTTTGCCATTGAGGGAAGCAAAGCGATACAGGTGGCTATCAATAAAACCTTTTTCATTAGCTCTTCTCCTTATATCAAATCAATCCTTCTGCCGCCCAGAGAATCGTTTGAATTGCTAGTGGTTGCACTGGAAACGGAAGCACTGACAGCATTTTCATTTGCCCAGTCCCGTAAATCCTTAAAATCTTCCTGTCGCATTTTGGCCATCGGTATCATTCTCTTAATAACTGTTTCAAAATCCTGCATTGATAAGTCTGCCCCATCTTCTCCATTGGTTTTACGGGCATAGGCCTCCATTAAGGCGTCCTTGACCCAAGCTTCAATTTCCGCACCAGCCAATCTGATATTGGTTCCATAGTTGTCTTCGCCAGACATCTTGGCTAATTTATCCAAATCAAAGTTTGCAAGGTTTCTGCCTGATTTGCCGATATGGATTTCTAAAATTTTCTTTCTCTCCTCAAAATCGGGCAAATCCACAAAGAAAATCTCATCAAATCGTCCTTTGCGGAGTAATTCTGGCGGCAAGTTCCTAATATTATTGGCCGTGGCAAAGGTAAAAACAGGAGATGTTTTATCCTGCATCCACGTTAGGATATTGCCAAACACCCTTGAAGATGTTCCGCCGTCACTTACGCCGCCCGA
This sequence comes from Alphaproteobacteria bacterium, assembly GCA_048463395.1. Taxonomy (GTDB): domain Bacteria; phylum Pseudomonadota; class Alphaproteobacteria; order RF32; family CAG-239; genus JAGAJR01. The sequence continues at coordinate 11,657 of DBFWPL010000008.1, forward strand.
TAAACCTTTCTCTATCTCATCAATCCAAAGTACACAGGGAGCAATAGCCTCGGCAGTTTTTAAGGCTTGTCTGATATTGGCTTCCGAATCACCGACATATTTGCCGAATATCTTTCCCATATCCAATTTTAACAATGGCATACTCCACGCACTGGCAATACACTTGGCTGTTAAAGATTTACCACAACCAGGAATACCAACCAGCAAAACTCCTTTGGGCGGGTTTAAGCCAAAGGCTTTGGCATCTTCAGAAAAGGTTTTGCCTCGCAATTCAAGCCATCTCTTTAAGACTGTCAAACCACCGACATCTTCCAAAGATAGTTTATTTTCTATATATTCTAGAATACCGCTCTTACGGATAATCTGTTTTTTTTCATTCACAATGCTTTTAATGTCGTTAATATCCAATTTATGGTCTTCAACCAAAGCTCTCGCTAAACAATTCTCTATTTCGGCATAAGTAAGGCCCAAAGAAGCATTGGTCAAAGCTGACAAGGTTTCCGCAGAGGTATCAACTGAAACACCTTTCATTCCTTTATATTGATTAATAAATTTAGAGATTTGCTCGCTGACCTCTTGTCTGTTGGGTAGAGGATAATCCAGAACAGTAATTTCCGAGTTGATACTACCGTCTATCTCAGATTTTGAAGATACCAAAATGCAGTTGCAACGATAACCGTTGGTGCGGATATTTAAGGCAAATTCCTTTAATCTCCGTTGATAAATTGCTCCTGTCTGCGGAGATGAAATAACGGGAACAATGTCATAGAATACAAAAATTGTCGGCTTCTCGGTCTTGGCAATGCTTTCACAAGTATCAATCGCTTTTTTAGGTTCAACTGTGCCAATATCAAACTGTTTATTATCTGATTTTAGCCCAGAAGCAATGCTCCAAGTGATTAAATTGTGTCCCAGCGTTTTGGCGACCAATTTCAAATCCATCGTTAAACGGTCTTCTTCTGTTGATTTAATCAAAATCAACGGGTATCTGGCTTTTAAGTAATTTTGCAATTCATCAACAAACTTCATTTGTTTTCTCCGATTGTTTGTATAAACCTGTTATTTGAACGTTGTTGCCGTCAATGACTATTTCGGCATTCAGCCAAGGCTTTAATTCCTCTTTCTTTATCCGATTGCCGTTAAGAATTAGCTTTTTACCATAAAAAGGATGAGGAAGATTTTTGTTGTATCGGCCAAATAATGCCGCATCAATTTGAGTCAGAAGCTGTTTCTTGGTTGTATCTTGTCGTATCTCTTCCCAAGTAAAGCCCGAAAACAGCAACACATCTAAATCCTTGCGAATAAGATTAAGCAGCAAACTAACCTGTTTAACCTGCAATAAAGGCTCACCGCCCGTCAGGGTAATCCCCCGAATGTTTTTGGTTTGACTGATTTTGTCGGCGAGGTCTTGAATACCCATATCAAAACCGCCTGTTTGACTATGTGTCGGCTGATTAAAGCAACCATCACAATGAAACAGGCAACCCTGTGTCCAGATAACAAAACGATTGTCAGGGCCATTGACTATGGAATGTTCCATTATGTGATGAAGGCGGATAGTTTTGGTCATAGTTCCAACCTTCTTTTCGGGAGATATTTTTTGAGCAAATCAACAATTTCAGAGTAATTTCGCTCTTCTGCTAATGACCAGGCTGTTTTTCCATCAATATTTTTGATGTTAATATCAGCTCCATTTTCAAGCAATAATTGGACGATTTCTTTATTTCCACTAGATACTGCTATTAATAATGCCGTATATCCATCTTCATTTTGAAGATTGGCATTTGCTCCTTGTTTTAGCAACAATTCCACAATTTCTTTATTTCCATTTTCTTCAATATTATCAATGCTGCCACTAACAGCCATAATCAAGGCCGTATTCTCATCATAACTTTGCAAATCAATGTCAGCTCTATATTCCAAAAGTAGTTTTGCCACTGCAAGATTTCCCTTTTCACAAGCATACATTAGTGGGGTTTTCAGCATAAAACCCTGCCTATTGACATTAGCTTCGCTATCTAGTAACAGTTTTACTATATCTGTGTATCCTTTTTCGCTAGCAACAATTAATGCCGTGTTTCCCAGCAGGTGTCCTTTTTCTGTTTCTGCTCCATTGTCTAACAACAATTTTACAATATCGGTATGACCTTCTAAACAAGCCCAGTATAACAACGTTGTAGAGTGGCCACTCATAGCATTTATATCAACGCCATTTTTTAAGAATGTTTTAACAGCTGATATATCCCCATTTTTAACGGCTACAGTTAAATCTTGATTATTTTCAATTATAGAATTCATAATTCCAGCCTTCTTCTGTTCTGGTTATTGTTATCAAGTTCTAATTTTCTTTTAGACGCAGAATTAACCACATTTCGTTTCCGTCTTGTCGTTTGTGAAGTTGGTTCAATGGAAATTTCAGAAACGTCATTATCTTGTATTTCAGAGATACCCTCATCCATAGAAAAACTTATGCTTTTCTTTGCTTCCTGTCTTTCATCATATTTTTTTGCCGCCAAGGGAATGAATATCATCGCAATTACGCAAAGTATGGTTTCAAAAATATGATTTTCTTTTGACTCATTAGGATTATAATTTTTTAAGACATCCTTAATTCTATCGCAGTATCCGTGTTTCCAATCATTAAAGTTGTCAAGAGGTGTTTTGCCTTGATTGTTTCTGATGTTACGATTCGCTCCGTTTTGAAGCAGATATTTAACCATTTTTTCTCCATCAGCTGAACAACTGCCATTGGAAGCATATTCTAAAACGCTATCTCCGTTATTGTCTTGTGCATTTACATTGGCACCTGATTTTATAAGCATTTCTGCCATAGCAAAATTACGTCTATTTACAGCACCCATCAGAGCTGTTTTTCCATCAACGCCTTTTCCATTAACATTAGCTCCGTGTTTCAGTAAAACCTCAACTACTTTTACATTGTCGCTCTCGGCCGCACATATTAGTGGGGACACAATGGTATCAGCCTTTAAATAATAAGGATATGTTTGTCTGCGTTCATAAGCCTCATTGATATTCAAACCTGTTGCTATCTCTTTTTCTACCTCTTCAGGAGTGGCTTTTAATATACGACTAAACCACCACGAACAATCACGCACATAGCAATACCCATTCTGGATATTGGAAAAAACAACCAAAAAGATAACAAAGAAAAATTTAAGAATATTTTTCAAGGTGCTATATTTCTCCGCAATGTATGTTTTCTTACCTATCCCAAATCATAAATTTTCAGCATACTACCGTCATCAGGAGCATAATATTCTTCTGTCCATTCGGTATTCAGCTCAACATCAGCAGAAGAAAGCATATTTTCTAAGGCTTCGGTGATAGATTGACAGGATTGTCCTTTAACGCCGCTTACACTCTCAATAACACGTCCGTTTTGCAGCTTAACAAGCAGACTTTTTTCATACACCGTCCCAAACTTTATTTCAAAACCATCGGAATTTTCTGCCAACAAGCAACTATATCCATTCTGCTCCATTTGCTTTATAACTTGTTGAGCGGCACATTTAACATACTGCTTTTGAAATTCTTTACCCATTCGTGTAGCGATGCGTTCCTCAGATGATGACATATTGTGCTTTTCTATGCTTAACTCATAGTAATTGCCAAAATCTTCCATAAAATAGTTAAATCCTTTGTTTTCAGCAACAATGGCAGGTCTATCTTCAGATGCTATTCCTAATGATTTGGCGTATCCAGAATCATAAGAATAAACGATACTATCTTTACATTCCAGCCCTAGATTACTAAACGCTTGGGTAATTAACTTTCTGTCTGTATATTGGAATTTAAAATTTGTGCAATGCGACATTACTTTATCCTAAAATTACTAATTTTTAGATTTTTCTTTTACACAAAATGATGTAGATGGTTTTATACCTGCATATTCACATTCTACACAATATCCATACTCGGTATCATCCTCGGAACCTCTGGGCAAAAGTTCTGCAAATATATCTTCTGATAAATTTTCATTATTATCTTTATATTGATAAACATCTTCTAATTGACCAATTAACTTCCAAAATTCACAAGTTTGACAACTCATTATTATTTCTCCATAAATGTCCGTTTTTGTAGAGGAGAATTTTGAAGTTCTTTTCATAGGTTTTTCAAAGCACTATGATTTGCTTTAAGTGCAGAAAAACAAACATTTTTATTGACTTTGGTACTAACATTAGATAAGAAGAAATTATCTATTAAATCTAAACGGACATCTATTTTATATAGTCTTTTGATAAATAATATTGTAATATCAAAGGATTATAAAATGACTGTTTTTGCATATATTAGGGTGAGCACAGACCAGCAAAATTGTGCCAATCAACGCTTTGAAATTGAACAATATGCCGATAAAAATGGCATCAAAATTGATGAATGGATAGAAGAAACCATTAGCTCTAAAAAGCCGTTGGATAAACGAAAACTTGGGCATTTGCTCAAAAATATGAAAATATCAGACTCTATCATTACCACAGAAATATCAAGGCTCGGACGAAGCGTGGTTGAGATCTTTAATATCTTGCAGATGTGTTTAGAGAAAGAATGCACCATTATTACCTTAAAAGAAAACTTTCACCTCAAAGCCGATATTTCTTCTAAAATGCTTGCGTTTGCTTTTGGAATCAGCTCTGAAATAGAAAGACAGATGATTTCTCAAAGGACGCTTGAATCCTTAAAAAGGCTAAAAAATGAAGGTAAACACCTCGGGCGGCCAATAGGTATGACTTATCGCAAGCTCAAAAGAAAGCATAACAAGATTGTTGAATTGTTGAAAAAAGGTGTCAGCAAATCAGAAATTGCTCGTTTAATGGGATGCTCGTGGCAAACTTTACATCGCTATATAAAAGAACATTATACGAATTAGAATATTTATATGTAACCAAAAACCAGAGTTAATACTCTGGTTTTGTTGTAGAATCATTGCTGTATTAGAGGTTTAGATGAATTTAATATTAGGTCTATCTTTTCAATCAATTCCTCAAAAACTATATCTTCTCGCATTTTTAATCCTTTAACACCATATTATATAAGGTTTTTGATAATTCTTTCTGCCAATGGGGAAGTTGTTTTTTTCTATTTAGATTTACAAACAAAGCCCAACTTGAAGAAATGCTTGGCTTTTTATTTTGCCACACCAGAGACCCCAAATAATTACTGCATTTGTTCAAATATTTGGTACTAAAATCTCTCCTACTTTTTATCTTCTGCTCTTGTAGCAACTCATCTGCAATGTTTAGGAACATTTCTAAATATTGATTTTTCTTATTATTGTTCATCAAATCTCCTTGTTTGTGATAATGATATTTATCAATTGGGAGAAAAGATTAGATGATTCTGAAAATTAATGTCTTTTATTTGGTAGTAAAACCAACCATCACTAAAAATCTTATCAAGAAAAACTGTTCCACTCATTTGAACTGTTTTCCAGAGGATTTTTATTGCTTGTTCCTCATCATATATAAATTCATCCGTCATTGATTTTTGCGGATGTTTAATGGATAAATGTGCGTGAATATTGCTTTCAAAGTGTTCCACAAAACCTATATAATTCATTGTTTTGTATTTAAATGCATTTCTTCCAAGCGTATATGAACAATATAATTTCCACCATTCATTCACTTTATTTTGAACCATTTGTAAATTAAATAATCCAGATAAATTAACGGGATTGAAGTTTAAAGTGAGTGCTAAATTAAATCCATTATCGGGATTTTTTAATGTATTGATAATTTCCTGCTGATATGGAGTAATTGGTTTATTAAATTCTTTTTTCCTATGGGATTCTTTGTATTTTTTTATTTCATTTCTTTTGGTTTCTTTAAATTTATTCATTAATTGAATGTTGTTGTTTTTTAACATTTGTTGGTGAAATTTAATTAAATCCAGTTCTTTTTCCTCAATAGTTGGTTCTGTGAATTTTACTGAAGTTGCTGTTATTAAATTGTCTTCATTTATTATAGTGAATTTTTCGTTGTATTGTTCCAAATGATTTTTGAAATCGTTTAATCTGTTTATTTCCATAATATCTCCTTAATAATTTAGATAATAAAGTTCTAATGCTCCTCTTGTTGGAAGAGGAAACCTAATAACTTACAAAAAGTAGGGAAATTAATGTCTAAAAGTCCATTAATATTCATCATTGATAATTTTATTTATCAGCGATGTTGAAATAGTATCATATCAGCTTTGGGCGATGCAAAATTATTCTGATAATTTTATTTATCAAAATGCCCAAAAATTTAATTTTTTTGATGATGTGGCATAATACACTGATTTTATTTAATAAAAAAAGTTCGCAGAAATTTGACTTTTGAAAACTTTTAAGGTAGTATCTCATTATTCACTGAGGTGGTTTTATCCTCTATTCCTAAAATACATATCCATAAATATTGCAATTATAGTTTCAACTTTCAAAAGAAGGTAGGCTATGATTTACGCAAATTACCAAAATAAAAATCCTCAAAAATGATTGAAGCTGGTGAGGATATTTTCCAGTTGTTGTTTTTGTTATTAGAAATTGAGATGCAGAAACAGGTAAATTAGGAGCGATGGGTATGAAAGCGGTTATTTTGGCTCGGGTTTCAACCGAGATGCAGGAAGATGGGTTCTCATTGGATGCACAATTGGACAGGTTGAGAAACTATTGTTCACTCAAAAGGCTTGAAATTGCAAAGGAATTTACCTTTGTTGAAAGTTCGTTCCACGGTAAGAGGACTAAATTTTACGAAGCGGTTAATTATATTAAACGGCAAAGTAAGTTGACGGCTCTTGTTGTTGATACCGTTGACAGGTTGCAAAGAACCTTTAATGAGTTTCCGATGCTGTTGGAACTTGTCAAAAAAGAAAAATTGGCTCTCCATTTCTTTAAAGAAGGGCTAGTGATTGATAAGAACTTCAAAAGTTCTGACCTTGCGATGTGGCAGATGCAGATTTTGTCAGCCAATATGTTTGTTAACTCAACTCGTGATAACGTCAAGCGTTCTGAGGAGCGAATGCTCAATGAGGGGCTTCTCCCTGGGCCTGCACCGATTGGTTACTTAAATACCAAGGATGAGAATGGTAAGAAGACCATCATCATTGACCCAGACCGAGGACATTTCATCAAAAAATTATTTGAAGAGTATTCCACTGGGTTGTTCTCTATGGATGAATTAGTTAAAAAGTCCAAAAACTGGGGTTTGCGAAACCGAAAAAGTGGCAACCCGATTACCAAAGCTCAATTTGCGGATATTCTGCAAAATCCGTTTTATTATGGCGTGATGTATTACAACAAAAGCTATTTTCCGCATATTTATGAGAAGCTCATTTCCAAGGAGTTGTTTGATAAATGCACCGAAGTGCGGACTGGTAAGTTCAAGCGAACCTCCAAGCATACCAAAGAGTCTTATATCTTTAGTGGCTTGGTTCGTTGCAAACATTGTGGTTGTTTGCTTTCTCCTTATACCAAGAAGGGGCAGTATGTTTATTTAAGACATACTGACCTCAAAAATTGCGAACACTGCAATAATGTCAGTGAGAAAATTCTGCTGAAAGAAGTAGAGAAAGCCCTTGCATCAATCAGTTTTGATGATGAACTGAAACTCGCTCTGGCGGATGCTCTGAAAAAACGCTATGAAGCTCTACACGGCAACAATCATTATCAATTAGAAAAGAATCGGAATTTGTTGGCTGATGTTGAGGAAAATCAAAAGAAACTTTTGGATTTGCTGATTGCGGGAACAGTTCCTGCTGAAGTATATCGCAGTAAAAATGCCGAATATGAAACGGCTAAAATTGAGCTGCAGGCGAAAATTGAACAATTGCAGACACCTGATAACTCTGTTGAACGGGCGATTGATAAAGTGTTGAATTTCAGCCAAAATTCTTTTGCGATTTTCAAAAGTTCGCAAATTGAAGAAAAACGCCGTATTTTAAATATCGTTTTTGCGAACTTTTTGATGGACGGGAAAAATCCTGAAATATCAATGCATAAAAACTTCAAGCTCCTATCAAAAATAGGAGCTTGTGAAGATTGTCTAACTTCGTAAGCTTCGCTTATTTTTAAGCTTAGCAACTTCGTTTCGGTCAAAGAGTTTGTACGCTTGCTACAGTTGCTGTTGCTGCCCTTGCTCGCGGCAAACTCTATTCACCATAACAAAAAAGACCCCAACGGGTCTTTTTTGTTATGGTGCCCTGGAGAAGACTCGAACTTCCACGACCTGAGGTCATATGCACCTGAAGCATACGTGTCTACCAATTCCACCACCAGGGCGAATCACTTTTCTAAAACTTTATATATCCATATGAATTTAAAATCAAGAAACTTCCTAAAAATAATCGATAAATTACAAAAGGAAGAAAAGTGGATTTCTTTAACCACCACATAATGATATAAATTGCCAAAATAGATGCGATAAATGAATAGGTTACACTATCAATAGCGTTCATAATGAGTGCGAGGTTGTCTTGTTGATAAAGTTCGTAACTGACCAAAAGTCCGGCCGCGGCAATAGTCGGAATTGACAACAGCATGGCAAATTTTGCAGCCTCCCGACGTTCCAAGCCTAAGAATCGTCCCATGGTTATGGTAATTCCCGAGCGGCTGGTGCCCGGAATTAATGCCAAGCATTGAGCCAAGCCTATTAATATGGCATCAAGTGCGGTTAAATGATCTACTTTACGAATTGTCATGCCGACTTTGTCGGCAATATATAAAACAATACCGAAACCTAACATTGTCCAACCAATGATTTGCGGATTTCTTAACCATTCCATACCGTAGGTTTTCAGGGCTAATCCTGCAATAACAGCAGGAATTGTTCCCAGAACAATTAGCCAGAAAAGTTTACTTCCCTTGTTTTTGAAACTTGGGATACAATATGTTTTTAAGACACCGACAATCATTTCATAGATATATTCGGAAAAATAAATCATGACCGCCATGATTGAACCGACATGTACGGCTACGTCCAAATCCACTCCCTGATCCGGAAATGTTGTAAATTTTGAAAATAAAATAAGGTGTCCTGAGGAGCTGACGGGCAAAAATTCTGTTAAACCCTGCAGAATTGATAACAGTAAAATATGTAGGCTAGTCACTTGTTTATACTCTTTCTTGTTTTATGCCAAAAGCACTGCTGATTCTTTTTTTCAAAGCCAGAGGAGATATCGGTTTTACCAAATATTCCTTAATGCCGAGTTCTTTGGCATCCAGAACGGTTTTTTCTTTTGTATCAACTGTAATCATGATGATAGGAATTTCTCCGGCATTGTTATGCGGATTATTTTTTAAGGTGCGGGCAAATTCAATTCCGCTGGTTTCCGGCATTTGTTGGTCGAGCAGAATAATATCAATTTTGAAATTGCTTATTTGTTCTGCAGCTTCCTTGGCTGTTGCAGCTTCTTTAACGTTTTTTATTCCGATTTGGTAGAGAGCTGTTTTGATAAATGTTCTGGAGAACTTGTCGTCATCAACAATCAGACAGGTTACATTTTCCCAAACGATTTGTTTTTGTGGTGTCAGCATGAATTACCTCATTTTATCCCTAATTGTTCTGAGTTTATATCAATCGTTTATAAATTAAAACAAAAATCAGCATTATTCATAGATAATAATGATTGCGGATTAAATCTGGTTCCGTTTAAGGAGGCTCCCCAGTGCAAATGCGGTCCGGTAGCCCGTCCGGTTTTGCCGACTTCGCCGATAATATCGCCTTGTTTGACAATATCTCCCGGTTTTACGGAAACCTTGCTCATGTGGGCATATATGGTGGTCAGATTTTGTCCGTGGTCAATCACCACCATATTGCCGGAATAAAAGTAATCTCCGCCGCTTAAGGTAACGACACCACCGGCAGAAGCTTTGATTTTTGTTCCTTGCGGGGCGGCAATATCCCAACCCTGATGCGGGTTTTTCTTTTGGCCGTTCATAATTCTCTGGCCGCCAAACTCGCCGCTGGTTCGTCCGTCTATAGGCTTGATGAAGCCGGTCTGCCAATAGGGCTGTTCAATATCATAACTTAAGGCTTTTCGGACAGATATTCTTTCGCGGTCAATTTCTTTTTGGTCGTTTTTTGACGGAGTAACTTTTTTTTGCGGAATGCCGTTTATTTTCTGAACATTCCATTTTGTCGGAGCAATTTCTAAATTGTAGATATGTTTATTGCCTTCTTTATCGACGATGGTAAAAGATTGTTGTTTGATATCGTCTCTGCCGAAAGCAATCATAAATCTTCCGTCCGGGGTAAGAGCATATTCTTTTTGATTGAAAATAACATTGCTTGCTTCTGGAGCATAACCAGAAAGAATTTCGCCCTGAGCTTGTTTTCCGCAGAGTTGGATTGCCTGAGCCTGAGATACCAAAACAGTTATGCTTAAGCTACATAAAATCGAACAAATCGCCTTGTAATGAGTCATTTTTCTTTGTTATCACCTTTGTTTTAATGCTTCCGTCAATAAATTTGATTTCCAAAGAGGAACTTTTCTTAGCTTGTTTGGTGTCATAAACTGTTTTCTGTTGTTCATTTCTGACCCAGGCGAAACCGCGTTTGAGTACCGAATCTATGGAAACAGAATCCAGTCTAAGAGCTAAGTTCTTTAAATTTTCTTGCTTTTTTTCAAATATATTTAAAATGTAATACGGACGGAGACCGGTTCTTTCTACTTGATTTTTTTTGTTGGAAAGAAGGTTGTTAAAAGCGAGTTTGAGGCGTTCAATACGGTCATCAAGTTTTTGGGCGTTTTCATTTAGAATCTGATCTAGTTTCGGAATGCCCCGTCCTAAACCCTCTATGCGATTTTTTAGTTCTTCCAGATAGCGGTGGGTTCCGTTTATCAACCTGCTTTGAGTGGTCAGCAGTTGAGAATAGAGTTCATTTCTGACCGGAACGGCAAATTCGGCGGCCCCGGTCGGGGTTGGAGCTCGTTTATCGGAAACGTAATCTATCAGCATGGTGTCGGTTTCGTGTCCGACGGCCGAGATTAACGGAATTTCGGACGCAAACACCGCTCTGACGACAACATCCTCGTTAAACGGCCATAAATCTTCCAGGCTTCCGCCGCCTCGAGCGACAATGATAACATCCGGACGTTTTATTTTTCCGGTCGGAGAAAGTTTGTTAAAGCCTTCAATGGCTGCGGCAATTTTCTCGGCTGCTCCTTCTCCTTGGACAGGGGTCGGCCATAGCAAAATGTGGCTTGGAAAACGATCACTGACCCTATGGATAATGTCTCTGATGACGGCTCCGCCGGCACTGGTTACTACGCCTATGGTTTCCGGAAGAAATGGGATTTTCTTTTTGTGTATGGCATCAAAAAGGCCTTCAGCCGCATATTTTTGTTTTCTTTCTTCTAATAGTTTTAACAAGGTTCCGGTTCCGGCCACTTCCATTTGTTCGATGACAATCTGGTATGAGGATTTTCCGGGGAATGTGGTTATTTTTCCCGTAGCGATAACTTCCAATCCGTCTTCCGGTTTGACGGGAAGGTTATAGGCAACACCTTTCCATATAACGGCGGAAAGAACAGCGTTCTCATCTTTTAAAGATAAGTACCAGTGTCCGGAATCGGCTCGTTTGGCACCAAAAATTTCTCCGCGAATGCGGACTTTGTTGAATGTTGTTTCAACGAAGCGTTTAATTTCAAAAGAGATTTCACTGACACTAAATTCAGGGATTTGTTCTATCATAATTCCAATAATCCTTTGGCAAAGTCGGCGGCGTTGAATTCGTCTAAGTCCTCAATTCCTTCGCCGACCCCGATATAATGGACAGGTGTGTGTGTCTCTTCGGCGACGGCAACGAGTATTCCACCTTTGGCGGAGCCGTCAAGCTTGGTTACGATCAATCCCGAAACGTCAACAATCTCTTTGAAAATGTTTACCTGTGAAAGAGCATTTTGTCCGGTGGTTGCATCGATTGTTAATAGGGTGGCATGCGGAGCGTCAGGAATGACTTTTTTGATGACTTTTACCACTTTTTTCAGTTCATCCATTAATCCTGATTTGTTTTGTAAACGTCCTGCTGTGTCGATAAAAATGATGTCGTCCTTCCGACGGATGGCTTCATTTAAGCCGTCATAGCACAGACCTGCGGAATCGCAACCGTTCGGACCGCTGTAAACACGGATATCGCAGCGTTCTCCCCAGACACGGAGTTGTTCAACGGCGGCAGCCCGGAAAGTGTCGGCAGCGATGAAAGATATTTGTTTTCCGTCTTTTTTGAGCTTTGAGGCCAATTTTCCGATTGTGGTGGTTTTTCCCGCACCGTTAACGCCGACCATCAGCACGACAAAAGGTTTGCAAGAGTTGTCAAACTCGAGTTTTTTTTCGCAAGGATTGAGAATGTTTTCAATGTCTGTAGCAAGTTCTCTGCGAATTTCCTCATTGGAACAGTCTTTGTTTAATCTTCTTTTAGAAAATCCTGAGATGATTTTGTTGACGGCTTTAACTCCCAAATCTGCAGTAATGAGTAATTCTTCCAATTCCTCCAGTGTTTGTTCGTCAACTTTCTTTTTGGTAAAAATATCTGTCAGGCCGTCGGTTATTTTGGATGAAGATTTTTTTAAGCCGAAGCCCAGTTTTTGAAAAAAATTACTCATCGGATGAAGCTCCTTTTTCTCTTAAAATACGTGCCCGTTCTCTCCGGATTTCAACAGGAATTTGCGGCATTAAAGCTGCCGGTGTTCCCGGGCGTTCCGAATACGGGAAAACATGCAGTTTGGAAATTCCGGCTTCATCGACCAGTTTGCAGGTGTTTTGAAAGTTTTCTTCGGTTTCGGTCGGAAAGCCGCAGATAAAATCAGAACCGAAGGTGGCTTCGGGACGTTGTTTTCGGATGTTGTTGCAAAGGTTAATAACGTTTTCTCTGGTGTGGCGTCTTTTCATTCGTTTTAAAATCATATTATCGCCGGATTGAACAGAGAGATGAAAATGAGGGTGTATGTTGGGATATTGTCCGACTAATCTGATAAATTCTTCATCGACGGCGGCCGGATCCAAAGAGCCAAACTGCAGGCTCGGCAGGTCGGGAAATGTCTCAAGAATATGTCTTACCAAGGTACTGAATGACGGCCGATAGGAACAGGCGTCAACACCGGTCAGGCAGATTTCCTTAAATCCCTGTTCAAGGAGTTCTTTGATTTGTTTGAGAATGCTTTCTTCGGCAACAGAGCGATTATTCCCTCTGGCATAAGGGACGATGCAGTAAGTACAGCGGTGGTTGCAACCTTGCTGTATTTGTACGAAAGCTCTTTGTCTGCCTTCAAATCCGGTAATGAGGTAATGGTCGTAGTCTTCATATTTAAAAATATCGCCGACAATGGATTTTTCCGTCAGTTCTCCGGCGATGTATTTTTCTATTTCCGCTTTTTCTTTATTTCCTAAAACTAAGTCAACTTCAGGCATTTCAGCAAAACGGCGGGGATTAATCTGTGCGGCACATCCGGTTACGATAATTCTGGCCTCGGGATTGTTTTTGCGAAGTTTGCGAATAGTTTGACGGCATTGGCGTTCGGCTTCGCCGGTAACGGCACAGGTGTTGACGACAATGACGTTGTCAAGTTCTGACAGCTTTTCTTTCAGCACTTCCGATTCATAACTGTTAATCCGACAGCCGAGTGTGATAACTTCTACCATAAAAAATCCCTCTCTTGATAATATTGGCAATATAAGGCAAGAGAGGGATAAAATCAAATTATCTGTTGAGTTTTTAAGCAGATTTTGCAGTTTTTTCTATCATTTCAACGGCTTTATCCGAATATTCTTTGATTTTTTCGGCACTAAACTTCAAATCGCGGTGTTCGCTTTCAGATAATCTCGGATAGATAACGTTATGAATGCCTCTTTTCCCGACTACGGTTGGTAAAGAAACGCAAACGTTTTCAACTCCTTCAACATCTTCATGATGTGATGAAACGGTTAAAATGGCATATTCGTTGGTCGTAATTGCCTGACAAATCCGGCATAAAGCACCGGCAATTCCATAGAATGTGGCCCCTTTACCGTCAATGATTTTGTATGCGGCGTTGCGGACGCAATCGTCAATGGAGGCTTTGACTTCAGGTGTAAACGGTTTGCCGACCATGCGGGCCAGCTCTTCAATCTGAACGGTTCCCGCATCTCCGTTAGACCAGATCAGGACTTCACTGTCGCCGTGTTCACCCAGGACGTTGGCATGAATGGATTTTGGTGAAACACCCAAATGATAGCCGAGCAGAGTACGGAAACGGGAAGTGTCGAGGACCGTTCCGCTGCCGATGACCCGTTCTTTCGGAAAGCCGGAAAGGCGAAGAGCAACTTCCGTCATGATGTCTGCCGGGTTGGCCGTAATCAACAAAATGCAGTTTGGGGCGGCTTTAACGACTTCAGGAATGATGCTTTCGAATATTTTAACGTTGCGACCAAGCAGATCAATACGGGTTTCTCCGGGTTTTTGGTTGGCTCCGGCGGTAATGATGACGACCTCACATCCGGACAAATCCTGATATGTTCCGCATTTTACTTTATTGGCATAAGCAAACGGGGTGGCGTGAGCGAGGTCCATGGCCTCGGCTTCGGCTTTTTTCTCATTTGCGTCAATTAATACAACTTTTCTGGCAACCCCTCTCATAACCAAAGCGAAGGCTGTCGCACTGCCGACGGAACCGGCTCCTACTATTCCTACTTTCATGTTCCCTCCAAACGGTATCTACAATATATTGAGACCGTTTTCTTATTGTGTGTTAATCTAATTTTTTAGCCGTGATTAATATAAGAATTTTTTTTCGGAAAGCAATAAAAAAGGTCATCAATTTTGATGACCTTAGTAATAAATTATGAAAAATTATTCTTTTTCGGAAGTTTCTTCGCTTTCAATGACGGTTTCCTCTTCCATGCCGTTGTCGTCAACGCCTTCAACAATCGTTTCCTCTTCTTCGGAACCATTTTCTTCGGGAGCGGCAATTTCAGCATTGCCGACAGCTTCGGTATCAACAGTTTCAATAACTGTCGGAGCAGTCTCTTCTTTGTTGTTTTCCTTTACAAAACGGCTGATAACCATGAGTGCGACAATTACCAGTACAATATAAAAAATTTTTTTCATCTTTATGCCTCTTTGCAGATCATTAACGTTCTTGCACAAGGATATGAATATCTTGGATATTTGTCAATGACAATCAGAGGTTTTATTGCAGAATATATTTTGATATTCGGGAGACGTTTTTGTAAAAATAAAATATTTATCCACTTTTGTATCTTGCCGAAAGTGTAGATGTTTCAAGCTTTTTGGCGTTTTTTGAAGATTTTGTTTGTCGGTTTTTTTAAAAAATGCTTGTCAAATAGGATAAAATTGTGATAACTAGTCAATCACAGCCATTTTGGCTTGAATAATTTGTTTTAATATTTTAGAGGTTTATCATATGACTGATACAGCTAATCGCGTTAAGAAAATCGTAGCAGAACACCTTGGCGTAGAAGAATCAAAAGTAACAGATACAGCTAGTTTCATTGACGATTTAGGTGCAGATAGCTTAGATACAGTAGAATTGGTTATGGCTTTCGAAGAAGAATTCGGTTGCGAAATTCCTGATGAAGCTGCTGAAAAAATTCTTACTGTAAAAGATGCTATCGACTATCTTTCTAAGAATGCTTAAGTCTTACTGACTATGTGATTGATGAAACTCGCTTTAAATTCATTTAGGCGAGTTTTGTCTTATAAAAGAAGAACAATAAACTACGAGGTAATTTGATGAGAAGAGTTGTTGTAACCGGTCTTGGTGTTGTTTCTCCTCTGGGAAGAGGTGTTGAGTATAATTGGAAATGTTTGTTGGAAGGAAAATCCGGTGTTCGCAAAATTGAAAATATTGATTTGAAGGATATTCCTGTTCAAATCGCCGGACAAGTGCCTTGGGGTACAGGTGAGCATGAGTTCAATCCGGATACGGTTATGGCTCCGAAAGATCAGAAAAAGAATGATAAGTTTATTCTTTACGGTATGGCTGCCGGAAGCGATGCTCTTGAAGATGCCGGATGGAATCCCGAAACGGTCGACGAAGAAGAAAAATATCGTGCCGGCGTGATGATGGGATCCGGTATCGGTGGGTTACAGGCAATTTATGATAATGCCATTTCTTTTAACGAAGTCGGTATGAAAAAAATTTCTCCGTTCTTTATTCCTTCGGTTTTAATTAATCTGATTTCAGGTAATTTGTCTATTAAATATGGTCTTAAAGGACCGAATCATTCTTGTGTTACGGCTTGTTCCACCGGTACTCATGCTATTGGCGATGCCGCAGCCATGATTGCTCGCGGCGATGCCGATTTGATGGTTGCCGGCGGTGCCGAATCTGCCGTTAATGTTTTGGGGTTATCCGGTTTTGCCAGAATGAAAGCGGTTACTTCAGAATATAATGATTCCCCTGAAAAAGCCTCCCGTCCTTGGGATAAAGGCCGTAGCGGCTTCGTTATGGGAGAAGGTTCCGGTGCATTGGTTTTGGAAGAATTGGAGCATGCTAAAGCCCGCGGTGCAAAAATTTATGCAGAAGTTGTCGGTTACGGTATGAGCGGCGATGCTTATCATATTACGGCTCCTTCCGGCGACGGGGCTTATCGTGCGATGAAAATGGCGGCGGATCATGCAAGAGAAAACGGTGTGGAACTCAGCGATATCGGTTATATCAATGCTCACGGAACATCTACGCCTGCCGGTGATGTCGGCGAGGCTATGGCGGTCAAGCGTTTGTTTGGAGATGAGGGAATTAAAAAAGTTTCCATGTCTTCCACCAAGTCGGCTATCGGGCATTTGTTGGGGGCGGCCGGTGCCGTGGAAGCGGTTTATTCCATTATGGCAATTAAAGATCAGATTTGTCCTCCGACATTAAACCTTGAGAATCCGGAAGAAGAATTGGCTGATTTTGATTTGGTTCCTCTTAAAGCCAAGAAAAGAGAAATTAAGGCTGCTATGTCTAACTCTTTTGGTTTTGGCGGAACAAACTCTTCATTGGTATTCAAAAAATATGTCGGATAAGGACAAATGCGTCTGGTACGAAACATTGTTTTATTATTGGTGATTGCTTCGGCAGTCTTATATTATCAAATTAAGGAGTGGGTCTTTGAACAAGGCCCGCTCTTTGATGTTGTTAATGTTGTTATTCCCAAAGGGGCATCAT
Source organism: Alphaproteobacteria bacterium (assembly GCA_048463395.1). GTDB lineage: Bacteria > Pseudomonadota > Alphaproteobacteria > RF32 > CAG-239 > JAGAJR01. Next base: position 28,805 of record DBFWPL010000008.1, read on the forward strand.
CAGCCCTTGTTGCGAATCAGCTCTCGGAAGCAAACGTTATTGCTCATCCGTTGGTCTTTCGGATTTATGCAAGGGTTTCCGGTTTGGATAAGCAGTTAAAAGCAGGAGAATATCAGTTTATGCCGGAGGTTTCCATTGCAGAAGTTTTGGAAAAAATTGCCAACGGAGAAGTATATTATCACAAGATAACTATTCCTGAGGGGCTTACTTCCGGTCAGATTATGTATATGATTTCCTCTTATCCGGGGTTAAGCGGAGAGATTGAGCTTGATGTGAAAGAGGGGGAACTTCTGCCTGAAACATATAGTTTTGAGTTAGGAGCTTCCAGAGACAGTGTTTTGTTGCAAGCCAAAGCGGCTATGAAAAAAGCCAAAGAAGAAACTTGGCAGCAAAGGCATGAAAAGCTTCCGATTAAAAATATGGAAGAAATGTTGGTTTTAGCTTCCATTATTGAGAAAGAAACGGGTGTTGCCGAAGAGCGGAAACTGGTGTCTTCAGTGTTTATCAACAGATTGAAAAAAGGAATGCGTCTGCAGACGGATCCGTCGGTTATTTATGCTTTGACCGAAGGAGAAAGTGATTTTGGCAGGAAGTTAAGCCGTGCAGATTTGCAGGTGGATAGTCCTTATAATACTTATAAAAATTATGGTTTGCCGCCGGGACCTATTTGTAATCCGGGAAGAGAAGCTTTATTGGCGGCTGTTCAGCCTGAAAATACGAAGTTTTTGTATTTTGTGGCAAACGGAAAAGGCGGTCATAATTTTGCCGCAAGCCTAGATGAACACAACACAAATGTTCAGAACTATCGAAAGCTCAAAAATTAAAACAGAAAACTCTTAAGCTTGTCCGACAGTTTCCATCATCATCGGATAGAGAGCTTGTTTGGGATCCATGCCTTTAGAGAGAACGACCTTGAATATCGGATACATCCGTTCACATTCTTTAATGGCGATGTCGATGATTTGAGAAATTTTGTTTTCAAAGATGTTTTCACTGTCATTTAAGAGAACCGAGTGTTTGAAAACAGGCATTTTTTGTTCGGTCCAGTAAGAAAAATGTCCGACCCAGAGTTCTTCGTTAGCCAGAGCCAGCAATTCAAAAATTTTTGAACGATCTTCAATCTCTGATTCAATATCCATTAAGCAGGAAATGTGTAAACACTGCATATTGGTTTCCCAGGCAAAGAACAGCAGCATATTGTTCCATTTTCCCTGAACCTCTACGACTACTTCGTTGGCATTGCGGCGTTCCAATTCAAAAGATTTGGCACTGAAAATGTTTTCAACGGTGTCTATCGGGTTAAAAGATAAGGCGAAATTCTTTGCCGCTTGCATACTGATTGCTCCTGTAGTTTTTGGGTCGAACTTAGATTGACATCCCGAGTCGCAGAAGACAATCAACAAAGACAAGTTTTCCACTTTTATTGTATAAAAATTTTTAGCAGTCTATTTTTTTTATGAAAAAACAATCTTATATAAAATTACTTTGTTTGTAAAAATTTTTAGATGTGGATATATTTTTTAATATTAATATAATCTTTACCAATAGATGACTTGGACATGCCAAGTGCTTTATTTAACAGTGTTTTCAGAAAGAGCAAAAATGACAGGATTAGCTTTTCCGGATATTTCCCCGATTATTTTTTCCATCGGGCCGCTTTCCATTCGTTGGTATTCAATGGCTTATTTGTTTGGGATTTTGTTTGGGTGGTTTTTGGTAAACCGATATATTAAAAAGTATAAAATAAATTTATCCCAAACCGATCTTGAGGACTTGGTTTTTTATATTACTTTGGGAATTATTCTCGGAGGGCGTTTGGGGTATGTTTTGTTTTACGGAACTTCAGCCTTTTGGCATAATCCGTTGCAGATTTTAGCGATATGGCAGGGAGGAATGTCTTTTCATGGCGGTATTATCGGTGTTATTACCGCGATTTATCTGTTTGCCGGAAAGATAAAATATCCGTTTTTAGGAATTACGGATTTGGTGGTTTTAGTTGTGCCTGTCGGTGTTTTTTTCGGGCGTATTGCCAACTTTGTTAATGATGAGTTGTGGGGGCGGGTTACCGATGTGGCTTGGGCGGTTCGTTTTCCTAACGGAGGTTATTTGCCGAGGCATCCTTCCCAGATATATGAAGCCTTGCTGGAGGGGTTGTTGACGTTTGTGATTTTAAACCTCTTATGGCGGAAAAAATGGGTGCGGGAACACACCGGTTTTGTTTCTTCCCTGTTTGTTTTGTGTTATGGTGTTTTTCGGATTTTGATGGAGCAGTTTCGGCAGCCGGATGCCCATATGGGTTTTTATTTGAGTTATTTTACCATGGGGCAGATTTTATCTTTGCCGTTAGTTGTTGTCGGAATATGGGTTTTGATTTTGAGCTGTCGGAAGGTTAAGCCTTAGACGTTACGTTTTGGCTGAACTGATGAGTTTTCTGCATGGCTTTGTGTGCTCTTACCAAAACTTCGTAAGAGTTGGCATCGCTGCGTTTCTTTTCTGATACGCTGCAAGATACGGTTAGTTTGAGCGGTTTGGTGTTGCCTTTAATGATGAATTCGGCCGAGGCAACTGCTCTTCGGATTTTCTCTAATCGTTCGTATCCGGTGTTTTTATCTTCATTTTTAAAGATGATAACGAATTCATCCTCACTATAGTGGTAAACAGGTTCTTCCGTTTCGGTTTCCATAATTCTTTGTGTAATCATACGGGTAAGGGCATTGGCACTTGAGAGGCCGAATATCCGTCTGAGACGGGCATAGTCGTCAATGCAAATGATGCCGATACTGTATTTAAGCGGAAATTTTTTGGCGTCGATGATATATGAATTGCGGCTGGGAAGTCCGGTTAATATGTCTTTGTATGTCGTGTAATGGATATTACGAATCACGGCGATTGTCAGAGACAAAGCAGCTGAGGAAAAGAAGAGAGTAAGGGCTGTTGCCGAAGAAGAATAGTAAAATCCGAAGAAGATACCCATAACGGCAAAAAACAAAGCGGATGAGAGAATATATCCGTTAAATGAGGTTTGGATAAATGTTGCGGCTATTAATGCCAAGAAAAGGAGCAGACTGAGGTCATTCAGGTTATCGGTTGTTTGTGTGAAGAAATTGTATTTCAGAGCTATGCCGGCCGCAGAGATTTTTTCGGCAACAGCGTATTGAATAAACAAACCGAGCAGAAAGTATACGTTTTCTTTTTTCATCAGTTGTTTGGGCGGATAAAAACAGAAAAAGCCCAAGTTCAGAGGAATAAAAAAGCATAGATTGGCAAATGCGGGGGTTGTCTGGTAAGTTTCGCCATAGGTGCGTTTGATATAATTGATAAGGATGTAGCTTAACAGCAGCAGAAGAATGAAAAAGACCGGTTTTCTGCGGTTGAAATATAACAAAATCAGAAAACTGACGAAGTTAAGAGCATAAAAAGCATAGTGCAGGGAAAGCATGGTGTTTTCGGATAAATCGACATATCCGTAAAATGCGAGCAAGCTACCGGCGAAAAACAGTGCCGGAATGAAAGAGTTTTTTATCAGTAGTATACTTTGCTTTATGTTAAATGAAAATTTAAACACGCTAAACCTCTTTGTTAACCAGAGGTATCTTATAAATTAAGCGTTTAAATTTTGTTTACGCATTTCAAAATTGAGCTGTCGCCGTATGAATAAAAATGGTATTTCTTTTTCATGGCGTGTCGGTAGGCTTCTTTCATCCGGTCAATACCGGCAATGGCACATACAAGCATAAATAAGGTTGATTTCGGCAGATGGAAGTTGGTTATCAGCATATCAATAATTTTAAATTTATATCCCGGAGTAATGAAAATGTCGGTGTCATCGGCGAATGGATGCAAAATGCCTTTATTATCCGCAGCACTTTCCAAAAGTCTAAGGGACGTAGTGCCGACGGCGATAATCCGTTTTCCGTCAGCTTTAGCCTTATTTATGATTTCACAGCTCTCTGGTGTAATAATGCCATATTCCGAGTGCATTTTGTGGTCTTTTGTATCTTCAACCTTAACCGGCAGGAACGTTCCGGCTCCGACATGAAGGGTGAGGAAAACTTCTTTGACGCCTTTGTCTGCGATTTTTTTCATGATTTCAGGGGTGAAATGCAGTCCTGCTGTCGGGGCGGCAACAGCACCCTCGTGTTTGGCATAGACGGTTTGATAATTTTCCTTATCATTACGGTTTTCGAGTTTTTCCCGTTTGATGTAAGGCGGAAGAGGCATGGAACCGTATGTTTCCAAAAGGTTGTTCAGTTCTTCCGGACGGCAGTTGAATGAAAGAATAACACCTTCTTCTCCTTTTTTTTCTACAACTCGGGCAGAAAATTTTGACTCCTCAGCAGAGATTCCTGCAGCATAAAATATAACTGTGTCGTCAGGACGGAGACGTTTGGCGTTTTTTATAAAAGCCCACCAGTTCAGGGCGTCTATCGGGCGGTACAGGGTTACTTCGACTTCAGCTTCTCCTCGTTTTCCGTATAATTTGGCAGGAATAACTTTTGTGTCGTTAAACACTAATACGTCTCCTTCGTTAAGGAGATCGGGCAGGGCTGTGAAAATACGGTCAGAAATTTCTCCTTCAACAGACAGGTCCAATAATCGACAACTATCTCTCGGCTCGGCCGGTTGGTTGGCAATTAAATCTTTATCCAGTTCAAAATCAAAAATATCCACTTTCATTTTTCTTAGTCCTTTAATTTTTTTGTCGTTATAGTATAAAGTTGCTTGATTAGCAAGTTTATTTTAAGAGAAGAGTTTGAAATGAAACTGAAAATAGCCTATCAGGGTGTTGCCGGAGCTTATTCGCATATTGCGGCAATGTCTGTTTATCCGAATCAGGAATATGTTGCCTGTGATACTTTTGAAAAAGCCATGGATTTGGTGCAAAAAGATATTGTCGATTTTGCCATGATTCCGGTTGAAAATTCCAATGCCGGACGGGTTGCCGACGTGCATTTTCTGTTACCGCAAACAGGATTGTCCATTGTGGGGGAATATTTTTTGCGAATTGAACATCAGCTTTTGGGATTAAAGGGCAGTAAGCTTGAAGATATTACGCAGGCTCTCTCTCATCCTCAGGCATTGGCTCAGTGTGCGGAGTTTCTTTCAAAGCACGATATTAAGCCGGTTGCCCGTATTGATACGGCGAAATCTTGTGAGTTTGTGTTGGAAGACGGTGATAAGAGCAAAGCGGCAATTGCTTCCAAATTGGCGGCCGAGATTTACGGATTGGATATTCTGGCTTCCAATATTGAAAACGCATCAAACAATACAACCCGGTTTCTGCTTATGTCCAAAACGCCGGTTATTCCTGAAGATGACGGAGAACGTTTTATTACGTCTTTTATTTTTAAGGCTAAGAATATTCCGGCAGCCTTGTATAAAGCTTTGGGCGGATTTGCCACTAACGGGATTAATATTACCAAGCTGGAAAGTTATCTTTTGGAGGGAAAATTTGTTTCGGCCCAATTTTATGTGGAAATAGAAGCTCATCCGGCTCAGCAGTCTTTTAAAAACGCGTTTGAAGAATTGAAGTTTTTCTCCGAGCATGTTCATGTGTTGGGAACGTATCAGGCTCATCCGTATCGTTATTTATAAAAAAACAGAGGTGAAGTAAAATGAGTTTTGTTATTTTTGATACGGAATATACCACTTGGGAAGGGTGTCTGCAAAAAGGCTGGATTGACCGGCAGAAGAAAGAAGTTGTTCAAATTGCTGCTATACGGGTTGATGATAAAACTTATGAAATATTGGAAGAGCTGAATCTTTATGTTAAGCCGCAGATAAATCCGGTACTGTCCGATTATTTTATTAATCTGACGGGAATTACCAATGAAAAGGTTCGGGCAGAAGGGGTTTTGTTTCCGGAAGCCTATGAGCGATTTAAATCTTTTGTCGGCAATGACAAGTGTTTTTCTCATGCTTGGGGATTGGAACAGGATGAACAGGCAGACGGAAAGGTGATGACAGATAATTTGTCTCTGCTGGGGCTGAGGGATGATATGCCGCCGCATTATGCCAATATTGCTCCGTGGTTTAAAGAGCAGTATGACAAGCAGTCTATTCAGATTGAAAAACAATGTTCGGGAGAAATTGCAAAGCTCTTGGGGTGTGAAAACGAGATGACGGCTTTAGGTCTGGATGTCCATAATGCATTGTATGATGTTTATTCCGTTTGGGCGGGAATGAAGTTTTTACAAAGAGGTAAAAGAAAAGCCTCTTAAGAGGCTTTTTTATTTAATTTTGTAATCAGGTTAATTGAATCGTCAATCAATTTGTCTTTGGTTTTATCATCCAGTTTTGCCATAACTGCCGATTTAATAGCTTTAATTGTCAAATCGCTGGCGAGAGCGGTAATTTCCTGAGTGGCTTTTTCTTTTGAACTTTCCAGTCTGTCGGCGGCTTCTTTTTCTTTTATTTTCATTTCTTTTTCAAGTTTAGCCATGTTTTCTTTTTTTATGAACTCAATTTCTTTTTGAGATTTTTCAAGTATCGCATCCGCTTCCGCCTGAGCGTTTTTGAATTTCTTTTCATATTCGGCCAAAAGTTTCTGAGCATCATCTTGGAGATTGGCAGCGTCGTGAATGCGATTGGTAATATTGTCTATTCTCTTAGTCAGCATCGCATGAACTATTTTTCCGACCGGTTTAGCTAAGCAAAGGACAACAAGAATAAAGGCCAGTCCGACCCAGAATTCCGGATTTTGGTAAAAAGAACCGTGTCCGTGAATATTTTCTGAAGTTTTTTCAATAATTTCAGAGACATTTTCCGCAGCGTTTATAACGGCGTTCTGAGTTGCGTCGATAATGTCGTTTCCGGTTGTGGTGGTTTCTGCTGTCATTATTGTCCCTCGGCGTTTTTGATTGCGTTTTTGATGTCTGCTTTGCTAATGCCTTCTATTCCGATTTTTTTAATAATATCCAAGGCCAGTTCTTCAGAAATACTTTTAACTTTATTTAATGCATCTTCTCTGCTTTGCTCTATTTCGGCTTCACCTTCCATAATTTTTTTGTGGAGATGGAGATCTAAATTGTGTTGTTTTTTTTCAATAAGCATATTCAACTCATTTTGAGTTTCGGCCAGAGAGGCGTTGGCTTTTTGGGTGGCATCCGCCAAAGCGTCCTGATATTTTTTCAGGGCTTCTTCGGCTTGAAGCTTGATTTGGTATGCCTTGTTTAAATAGCTGTCAATTTTTCTTTGCCGTTGTTCCAGGATATCTGCAATTTTAGGGATGATGATTTTAGACATGATGAATAACATCGTAAAAAAGCAGATACACAGCCAGAAAAGCTGTGATGCAAAGGTCGAAGTATCTAACTGAGGCATATTTTTATCCTTTTAATTTGACCGCATCCTCAGACAGTGAGACGGGCTCACTATCTGAAGCGGTTTTAGTGGTCTTTAGTTTCCTGTAAGCATTACAAGAGCGATAACCAATGCGTAAAGTGCAATAGCTTCAACAGCCGCAAAACCGGCCCAGCCATAGATATCCACGTCTTTTTTTACCTGAGGATTGCGTCCTACCGTGGAAATAATTGTTGTCCAAACCTGAGATACACCCCAAGCGGCGACCATCATAGAGAGAGCACACATACCGGCTCCGATATAAGCCATAGGTTCCATAATTTTCTTCCTTTTCAAAATTTAAGTTCAAAACATAAACTTTTGTTTATGAGTCATTGTTAATTCAACATAATTATAATTAGTGACTGTGTATGGCGTCACTCAGATAAATACAGCTTAGAACTGTATAAATGAATGCTTGCAGCAGAGCGATAAAAATTTCGAATACGACAATGCATCCGTCAAATACCAGAGGTACGATACCGCCGATACCTAATGCCAAAATAAATCCGGCAATGATTTTAAGCATGATGTGTCCGACCGTCATATTGGCGACAAGACGGACTGTCAGGCTGAAAGGTTTTGATAAAAACGAAATTGTTTCAATCGGAATAATCAACGGGGCCAGAGCAGCCGGAATCCCTTTCGGCAAAAAGGTTCTTAAATAACCCCATTTTTTCTTTTTGATACCGATGCAGACGTTAAACAGCAGGGCGATGACCGACAATCCTCCGACTGCAGCCAAATGGGAGGTGTAAGTGAAGGCGTAAGGGAACAAGCCGAGCATATTACCGAAAGCGACAAAGAGAAACAGCGTGAAAATGAACGAGAAATACTTCAGACCTTCAATTCCGACGTTTTCTTTAATCAGTGAAGAAATAAATTCATATATGGTTTCGGGGATAGACTGCGATACGGACGGAACAATTGTTCTCTTTCTTAAGCAGAATGCGAAAATCAGCGTGGAAAGCACCACGGTTATAACCATAAATAAGGCGGAATTGGTAAAGGATACGTCAATATTACCTATTTTCAGCGGGATAATAGGCTTGACGCTGAATTGTTCCATTGGATTGGACAATGTAGTTACTCCTTGTTTGTTTCTTCACTTTTTACAAATCTGTAAACGTTTAAGAAACCTGCGATACCGCCAAAAAATAAGAAGATTATCAAGAGCAGGGGCCGGGTATCAAATATCTTATCAAGTACATAGCCGAGGGCTGCTCCGACAATAACTCCCGAGACTAATTCCGTTCCGACTCTGAATCCGGTTTTGGTTGCGTAAGCAAACTGAGATTCCGGTTTGTCTTTTCGGGTTTTAGCTTCTTTGGCTTTAAGCTTTTTGATGCGTTCATCAATCCGCTTGATGTCTTCAGGAATCTTATCCATTGTCTTCACTATATATGATAAAATATTACCGACTTATTAAAACTTTTCAGTTTTTTAATCTTTTTTCGAGAAGGGCTTTCAGGGCCTGATAGCTGGGAGCACCGTGAATAACTTCTTTTCCGTTTTGGGAGATGATTAAAAATGCCGGGGTGCCTTGAATTTTTAATTTATCAATGGCTTCCTGGCGACCTTCGACGATTTCCTTGGCAATTTTGTCGTCTTTCATGCACTCAAGGGCTTTTTCTTTGGAAATTCCGTTAAGGGCGGCGTAGTCAGACAAGATTTTATCACTGCGTAAAGACAATCCCCATTCTCTTTGGTTCTTGAAAACGGTATTTAAAAATGCATGGTAATGTTCTTGAGGAATGCATTCCGCAACCATGGCAGCCTGCATGGATTTTTTATCCAAAGGGAAATTGGCAAACACCAATTTTACCTTACCGGTATTGATGAAGTCTTTTTCCAATTGAGGAAGAACGTCTAAATGGAAATCGGCACAATGGAAACAGCCGAAAGATGAGTATTCGTAAATGGCGACAGGGGCGTTTTCGTCTCCCAGAACATGGCCTTTAGGTAAAATGATATTTGTTTGAGGGGCGACTTTTGTGCTTATTTCACTGGCGGCCTGAACATTTTCTTCGTTTCCGTTTTCCTGTTGAGCCTGAGCGTGATTGATGAGGACGATTTTTCCGTCAGGTGTCATGATAAAGCCTTTAAGCTGCAGATACATTCCTGCACATAAGAAAAATAAAACAAAGCTTGCGACAAAAGCACTTAATTTTTTTATGGTGTTTTCAAATTTCATAATGTTCACTTCTCATCTTTTTTATTGTTGTCAAATACACTTTGCCCTAATTTTATTAAAATTTCTTTTAGAGCCGGATTATTTAAATCTTCCGCTAAGTCGTTAATATAATTTTGTTCCTCGGCAGTTACAAGTATTTTGTGTTGTTTACCCTGATTAATTTCTTTTATTTCATCAATGTCCAACTCATTGTTTTGGATGATTTTAAGTCTGGAAACAGCGTTATAGCCGAAATATGTGTTGATTCTTTCGATGATGAATTTTTCCCGATGTTGGATTTCCACGGCAAAAGCTCCGGTCGGAACGCTTAAGTTCAGTATGCCGTTGTTTCTTTCTCCGCGTTTGAAGTCTATCCGTTGCGGGAAGCTGAATTGAGCCAGTTCTCCGCCGATGATGTTATCCCAGTTGCTTAAAATGTCGATTTCGACAAAGCCTTTTTTGCCCAAAACCTGTTTAACAAGAGGGAGCATGGCTTGTGAAATGCTGGATATGCCGCAAGTGCGGTTATCCGGATTTTGCGAGTTTTCTTTTTTCATAACCGGCAAGCTAACATATTGTAAATGAAATATCAACAAGCATTGTCGCTTGATTGACTAATGACGTGGAATACGGCTATAATCAGCCCAAACTAAAGGAGATTTTTATGGATTTGGGAATGGTTTTGCAAGCATTGCTTTCTTTGGCTTTTGTAATCGGTTTGCTGCTTGTTACCTTGTGGTTTGTAAAGTATTGTGAGGTTAAAGGCGGAAAATGCGGATTTATACAAAAGCTGGCTCAAAATCAACGGTTGAATGTGGTTGAGTTTAAGAGAATCGATGCAAAAAACTCATTGGTTTTAGTCCGCAAGGATGATAAAGAGTATTTGCTTCTGCTTGGGGTTGCTCAAAATCTTGTTTTGGAAAACAGCGAAATTAAAAAGGTAAAAAAATAAATGTTTAAAAAATTTAGTGTTCTGTTTGGTTTGGTTGTTTTCTGTGGGGTTCTTTGGGCTGATACGGCAATGGCTCAGAGTTTGACCCTGAATGTGGGCGAGGCTTCTCCGACGGGTTCGGTAACAGCCAGAATCTTTAATGTTATTCTGATGATAACGGTGTTGTCGATTGCTCCGAGTATTTTGGTGATGATGACCTCTTTTACCCGCATTATCGTTGTGTTTTCCATTACCCGAAGTGCTTTGGCGACTCAGGCAACCCCTCCGAATATGGTGTTGCTTTCTTTGGCTTTGTTTTTGACCTTCTTTATTATGTCGCCGGTCTTGGAAAAGTCTTGGGAAGAAGGAATTAAGCCGATGTATGAGGAAAAGGTGGAAATTGAAGAAGGTTTGGAAAAAGCCGTGGCTCCGTTGAAAGAATTTATGGTTCGTAATACGCGGGAGAAGGATTTGCTGTTGTTTTCGGATTTGGCAAAAGAAAAACCGGCTGAAAGTGTTGCTGAAACTTCTCTGAAAGTAGCGGTTCCAGCGTTTATGATCAGTGAGTTGCGGCGGGCGTTTGAAATCGGTTTCTTAATTTTTGTGCCGTTTTTGATTATAGATATGGTTATTGCTTCCGTTTTGATGTCTATGGGTATGATGATGTTGCCGCCAACCGTTTTGGCTCTTCCTTTCAAAGTGATTTTCTTTGTTTTAGTAGACGGTTGGTATGTGTTGGCAGGGTCGTTGGTTAACTCTTTCCATTAAAAAATTCGTTCTATTGGAAACTAATATCATAAAAAAAGGGTGGTGCACGAAGCACCGCCCTTTCTTCGGATATTCAGCAAGATTTAGTTCTTTCCGGAATGGTATGTGAAGATGCTTCCCTTGTTCAGGAAAACAGTGATTGTACCATCTTCATCCGTAGAGCTGATGCCGTTCATAATCGGCGTAGCTGAGGTGTTGATATCAGAACTGTAGTTCTTGATACCTTTGATAACTGCTTCATTGAAGCTCATGAGCAAGTATTTGTCACCAGAGGTGTTCTTGCCGTCATAAGCAAACATTTTAGCGGAGTTATCAACGAGTACCTCGCACGGGATGAAATATGTTCCGTTCCAAACAGCACTTGCACATTTATCTAACTCACCACTGATCGTTGATGCGTCGCAGAACCAATCCACTCCGAGGGTAGGGATTACAACCTGTAATCCGTTTTCCTCTCCGCTGACCTTGAACAGGTAGCAGTTGTGGAAGGTTTGAGCATCCTTTGACAGAACACGGCTGGCTGCAACAAAGGTGTAAGTGGTCTTGTATTGAGGCTGAGGTTCCTCTACGTTCTTGACGAACTTATATACAGTACCTGTTACTTTTGCTGAGGGAGCCTTTGAACCGTAAGTACCGACATAGTTGAAGGTAACCGGAGTTACTTCATATATTTTGTTGTCGATAGTTTTGTTTACGGTTGTGCCGAGGTCAACAGATGTGTTCTCAACTTTCAATTCCGGAGTTGTCAATGCACAGCTTTTGCTTACACCTTCATAGGTGTATGTGTATGTATACTTGTTGTATGTTCCTGTTACTTTATGGTTGTGGCCATTGTAAGCAACGGGATACTCCTGAGTATAAGCTGTGGATGTTACGCGTCCGTTGGTTGTCTTAGTTCCAGCTGCGGGAGTGTTCGAGTGGTCAACTTGGCCTTTACCGAAATTCACGTTGTCGCGGTACAAATCTCCGACTGTTCCTCCGGTCAGGGTTACAGGTTTTTCAACCGTAACGGTGTCCTTGATGAAGGAGTTGTCATCGAAAGTAATCTTGATGTAGTGAATATTGTCACCCTTTGTTCCGATTTCCTCAACGCTCTTCAAAACCTTTTTGATTTCTACGTCGCGAAGGTATTGACGAACAGATGTGGTAACCTTACAGGTCGGAGTCTGGGAGCCGTAAGTTCCTTTGTAGTTAAAGGTAACGGGGGTTACCTTATATACTTTGTTGTTTACGGTTTCCTCTTTAGCAGTACCTAACTCGAAGTTGGTATTCTCAACCTTGAGAGTCGGAGAAGTCAAATCGCAACCTTTTGTTACACCTTTGTAAGTGTAGGTGTAATAGTACTTTTCATACTGACCGGTTATGCTATGGCTGTGATTGTTATAGCTTACCGGATAAGTCTGTTCGTACGGGGTTGTAACGACGCGTCCGTTCATGGAAGAAGTTTTTTCTGAGGCTTTCTGGTTGTGGTCAACTTGGCCTTTACCGAAATCAAGGTCATTTCTATTCAGCTCAGCTAAGGTTTTTCCAATCAGAGCAACCGGTTTTTCAACGGTTACTGTGTCGCGATCGAAAGAGCCGTCACTGAAAGTGATGTACATGAAATGCTTGTTGCCTTCAACTTTTACTTCTTTCACATCAACAAGATGCTTCTCCTCGGGGATCAGTTCGGTGTAGCGAACTTGCTGTACGCTGTTTGCTGCCTCAAAGGCACCGATGTTCAATCCGTAAGAAATTTCGTCATTGTAAACGTGGTGCTTGTCATCGCCGTTATCTACTGTTCCGAAGGTATAGCCGTTTTGGTTGCAGCTGTTTTCTCCGGCATAGATATAAGCAGTGAAACCGCCTTCCGTATAGATGATGTTCTTTCTTATTTTGTTGTTTACGATAACGTCAAAATCGGCGTAGTGATACGTTTTGTTGAACTCAACGTAATCTCCGGTATGACGTCCGTCGGTAAACGGGGTTGAACTGATGGTGTCTGTCTCAGTTGACGTTGCAGTGTAAGAACGCTTTTCAGTAGTCTTGAGCTCTTCGGCGTGTTGTTCAGCCATGTGCAGTACTTCCATCGGAGTGGTTGTGCTGGGAGACTGGGTGAAGTAACGAACGAGGTCGTACTTGATGTAATCACCGTCAACACGAATGTTAATCGCTTTCAAACCGCTGAGTTGGTCCTTGATGCTTCCTGCCGGTACTTTCAAAGTAACAGTGCTTTCCAAGTCGTAGTCCTTCTCGTTGAACTCCATTGTAACGGGAGAGGTTACCGGAAGGATTTCGAAAGCTCCGTCATTTGTTTTTTTGCCTTCTCTCAAGTGGTCGCTGGAGGGATTATATTCACGATATTCCATGGTGTGAGCCTTTCCGTCGGGATCGGTGTACACGGGAATTTCGTAATGTCCTTCAAAGCGGAAGGAGAAGGTCTGAGCACCGGTCAAAGCAGTGGTCTGGTATCCTGTCAGGAAGATGTTGGCATTTTCGTCGCTTACACGGCTTGTTCCGTCGGCAACCATGCGATAAACGATATCCTCAACTTCGGTATAAGCAAAAGATGATACGATTAACTCATAGTCTTCGCTGGCTTTGTGCCAGTTGTAAACGATTGTCTCAATGTCTTCTGTCTTCTTTTCAGAACCGTCGCTGAAAACTTCATAAACTGTCGCGTAGGACTTGGAAGTTTCTTCAGTAACAAAGTCGAAACCACTGTTTCTGAGTACGTAGCAAACGTGTTCGGGGTCGTTACCGCCGGGGATGTTTCCGCTCTTGCTCTCGGCGAATCTTTTGGTGATGACAACTTCACGTTTGTTGTTGTCACCGCTTTCGATCTGGGACTGAATGTGGAATTCTACATCGTAGAGTTTGTATTCTGCACTGTCTTTGACGAAAGTTTTTTCTGCTTTCAGATAAGTGTTAATCATCTGCGGAGTGCAGAGATCATTTTTGGTAATCTTGTCGAAAGTCAGAGATTCTGGAGATTTTGTAGAGCTGGTTACAACACCGAAGGTATAGCCGTCGAATGCGTAGGTAGTAAGTTCACCGAGAGAGCCGAGGTCAGTTGAGTTTTCTTCGGGCTTGGCCAGAATAGTCTCAATGTTCTTAACGTACTGAGTCCCTTTACCAAGGAAAACGTTGGCGTTGTTGGTTACATTGAAGTACTTGCTCTGGTTCTGAGTTGTGCCGTCAGTGTAAATCAGCTTGGCCTGATACTCTGTGTTTGTTACTGCCCACCATGCGTTGGTACGGTACTTGGGAGCGTACTCGTCGCTGATACCTCTGGTCATGAGGACTGCGTTTTCGCCATCCCATGAAGTAGATATCGCATTGCATGCGATTTTTTCTACCTTCTCGAGGGTTACCTGTGGTGTCGGAGGTTCGGGGTCTTGTTTCTTTGGATCATCGGGGCCGTCAAATTCAGAGCAGCTTACCATTACACCTGAAACCATCATCGCGATTGCGAACATGAACATCACGCAGATGTTCTTAATCAATTCTCTTTTCATATTGTTTTTTGTTTTATTATTTTTAAATTTTAGAAAGGGGATATATATTGATAGGGATTCACAATCAGATGTTTAAGACTGAATATCCTCCCATAATAACAACTAAATTTATAAAGATGACATAATTACTTTTTGTCGAATTTTAGAATAGCATATTTGGGAGAATTAGACAAGAAAATTTTGATGGATTTTTTTGTGGTTTTAAGGAGGAAATCGAGCTTAACAGGTTGAAAAAAGGCTCTTTCTTGTGAAAGAGCCTTGATGATGCGAAATGCATTTATTTTTTTAGAAAACGTAACGCAGACCGCCGTAGACCTCGTGGGCGTGGATGGAAGCTTCGCCGATGTCGCCCATGTCATAGTAACGGTAACCTACGTCAACGTTAAAGCGGTTGGTAACCTGAGCGGACAAACCACCACCGACAGACCATGTGAAGTTAGATTCATCAAAAGAGTCCTTATTGGTGATAACGCCGTTTCTGCCGCGGTTGTTAAAGCTGTATTCCAAGTCGGTTATACCGATACCGGCGGAAACATACGGGGTAAACCATGTGTACGGAGACAAATCCCAATAAATGTTTGCCATATAGGAAGAGGATTCAAACTGGGAGTTGATGGAACCTAATGTTGAACGTTTGGTGTCATCCGTTTCGTCACGCCAAACATATTCCGCTTCAATACGAAAATATCCCCAACGATAACCCAAAGCGGCAGACAATATCATGGCATTGTCGTCGATTTCAAGTTTTTCGTCCGAAAGGTCGCTTTCTTTATCGCCGACATTGTGGTTGATGATACCGCCGCGGCCGGCCAGATAAATACCGTCGCAACCGGCAAATGCAGGGGTTGAAAAAGCTGCGATAACAAAAGCGGAGGCAGCCATCAAAAGTTTTTTATTCATAAGTTTGCTCCAAAGTTAGATGAAAATTGTTAAATTTTGTCTAAATTTATACACTAATGTTTTTAAAATGCAAGTGTTAATTCTTATTTTTATTATTTTTGTTGTAATACGAATAGTTTAACATCACGTTAATGGGAAAAGAAGAGAGAAAAAGAGGCGGAAAATGATGAAAGCGAACGGATTGTTTAAAAAGGAAAACGGCTCCTTGCGGAGCCGTCTTTGAATTGTTAATAATACTCTGAGAACACCTAAGCAGTTCTCTTTGCTTTTTTATTTTCTGCCAATACGGAATGTCAGTGTCATTTCGGCGTTGATTTTGTTCTGGCGAATGGTTTCACCGAACTTGACAACCTGGAAGTTGTCATAAGTAGCACGAACACCAACAGCTACGCCGTCAGATACTCGTACGTCAATGCCAGCAAGGGCACCAAACTTGAAAGAGTTGGACTTCACTGTGAAAGGTTTGTCGTAACCTTCACAGTTTTTTTCGCTCTTGAAACCGATATAACCAACGCGGGGACCAATATAAACGTTTACACGACGAGATTTGTTCAGGTCGAAGATGGCGTTCACAGCGGCTCCGGGTGCGGAGATTTCGATATTGTCAAAAGTGAGCTGTTCAAAGCTTCCTTCAATTTCGATGCGTCCGTAATTGTATTCGTAACCGGCAGTGATACCTCCGAGAGCTCCGTGTTCGGGTGAGTAACCACCTTTCACACTCATATAGAACCCAGTGAAGTTATACTGCTTGTTCTCTATGTACTTACCGTCTTTAATCTGACCTTTGTGGAAGCCCGGGTGGGACTTGTCACGGAAGTTCAGATATCCCTCCGGAGTGAGCACGAAGCCTTCCGGTATGCTATCGAGAGAGATAGCCTTGGGAGCATCCTGAGCGGATACGGTTACTACACTGAGAAGAACGATCACGAGAGTTGCGAAAATATTAAGGGTTTTCATTATTTTTTTAATTAAAAGGGTTTATTAAATTACAGTCTTTTATTTCTTTTGAAATCATCATAGAGGGCACTGTGTGCTCCCCCTATGATGATCTTGAATGTATTACTCACCCAGTTTGTAGGTGTGGAAGAGCTTGCCGTTGAGGTAGATGTTCATCACACCGTTCTCAATTCTAGCCTCTGCACCGTTAATAATCGGGGTTGCCGAAATATTAATGTCGGATGAGTAATTTTTGATTCCCTTGATAACGGCTTCGTTGAAGCTCATGAGGATGTATTTGTCACCTGTGGTGTTTTGTCCGTCATAAGCAAACATCTTGGCTGCGTTATCTACCAGTACCTCGCAAGGAATGAAATATGTTCCGTTCCAAACAGCTGAGTTAACCTTTGAGAGGTCATTCTTAATCTGGGTTTTAGGAGCGAAATAATCTACATTCAGAGCAGGGATGACAACCTGAATACCGTTCTTTTTGCCTTCTGCCTTGAAGATGTATCCGGTGTGGAACGATTTCTCGTCAGCACTGAGGATACGGCTCATGCAAATGAATGTATAGGTTGTTTCGTACTCTGGGTCTTCTGGTTCGGGATCGGGGGTCGGTTCCGGAGTTGCCTCAAGTTCCTGGGTGCGAGTTGTGGTTGCAGAAGCGACTTTAACACCGTCAACATACATTTCGCATGTTGCTGTGTAGGTGCGGGTCTTTTCGTTGCCACTGGTCTGGGTAAAGCTCACAAGCTTGAGGGAAGCATTCTTTGCCGATACTGTATACTCTTTGTCGTGGTTAACAACTTTAGAGATGATTACAGAAGCGTCGAAAGAGATGTTCTCAACACCTTCGCAAGACCATGTGTAAGTCTTAGCTCCGGTATAAGCCTGAGTTGCAGCACCATTAACCTTTGCACCAAGAGCCTTCACGGTTTTTGTACCGGCGGCTTTGCCTTTGAGAGACGGGTTCATATTGAACTTGAATGTGTTCTTGCTGTTCTTGTCGGTGTTCACAGTGTGATTCTCGGCAAAATCATAATACAAGAAACCATCTGCCATGGGGCGGATGTTATCAAGAATGTAAGAAACTTCGTCTTCGGGCTGGGGTTCAGGATCGGGAGTGGGGTCCGGAGTGGGGTCGGGTGTAGGTTCACCGTTGACGTCCACTTTCTCAACAAACTCAACTGAAGTTTCGGCAACCTTTACGTCTTCTACGGTGAGAGTGACGTTTGCACGGTACTTCCAAGTCAGAGAGTCGTTCGAAACCGAAAGAGTATCCACGGAAATTAGGTTGATCTTGGCGTCGTGGGCAGAGATCTGATAGTCTTCATTGTGATGGTTCACAGTGTGAGATAACAGAATGCTTGCAGATGCATTGATCTTCGTTTTGGCGAGGTCGAAGCTGTAAACTTCGTCTTCGTTGATGTAACCTAATTTCTTGGGAGCGTTCAATTCAATTCCACCTTTTGCATAGTAACGGATGGTGTCGACATCCTGAAGTGCAAGGCTCGGGTACATATCTACCGAGTGGTGGGTGGTCTCTCCGTTAGACTTGTTCTCGAGGTCGTAGTGCAGACGTCCGTCCTCTTCAGGGTGAACGTTGATTACGCGGTAGAAAACAGTCTCTGTGCTGGAAATTTTTGCGTCAGGACCGTCAAAGTCTGAGCAAGAAGTTACACACAAGGAAACGATCATCATTGCAACGAGAGTTGCGAGGTTTACTAAATTTTTCATATGGCTTTTATTTTTTTTATCGTTTATGAATGAATTTTGTTGTGGGGATACCACAGGATATATGATGATATTCAAAAGAATTGACGTAACTCAATCAGGAAAACCTTTTAATTCCTCGATATACGAAAACTCAATTTTGAATAATAAAACATTGATATAGAAGATGACGTAATGATATTTTGTCAATTATGATAATAGCACAATTTAGGTTAACAAACAATAAAAAAAGGCGGAATCTACGGTAATTTTTTTGATTTTCGGTAAGCCTTTTATTCTGCGGATTTCAAAGAATTATAGACAAAAATGCATCAAAAAGATGTTGAATTTTTTGATTTTTTGTGTATACTAATGTCGTTAAATCAACAAATATCACAATGTTACAATGCAAATTTTGAAAAAAGCAAAAACACCGAGAATGAAAAAGACTCTGTTGTGGCTTTCTGTGGCTACTGTGGTGGGGACAGGGTATCATCTGAATGAGGCCAAATGGCGGAAGATTTTGGAAAAACAGCAGGAAGAATATGAAGCAAAAGCCGCTTATGATGCTGCCGTAATTGCGGATTTGGAAGCTAAAACAGCCGAATATTATCATCCTTCCGGTGTGAAATTAGCGGATTTGGAGGCTGTTGACAGCGAACCGTTTGTTAATCCCGATGAGGAGAGATTTTCTGTTTACCGGATGCCAAAGTTGACCCCCTAAATTGATTGACACTGCAGACACGCTTGTGGATCGGGACGGGAAAAAGCTGATCTCTTTAACATTGAAAAGCATTTCACAGCAAAAGCATTGTTTGGAGCAACTTAATCCGAAAGACAGTGTTGAGATTTTGGAAAACAACAGAGAATACCGCAAGCTGTTGTTGGCGGAGATGTTCAAGCTGACCAGAGGTCGTCATCGGAAAAATCTGAGCGTTATGCAAAAGCCGGATGCCGAACTGGCCAGAAATATTGAAGTACAATCTCGTTTCGTTCAGATAAAACTAAAATGCCGCATGTATCCTGACAAAGATTCCTTAAATGTTGACTATTATCCGATTTTGATGTCGGCAGCGGTGATGGCGGAGCGAAAAGTTTTTCAGAATAATCAGATTTTGGTCGACTCGCTTTCGTTAAAAAACAGAGAATTGCATTTTAAGAATTTTTTGAAAAGTAAGGAACGGAGAAAGCAAGCGTTGATTGATTCCGCAGAAGCTGCCACGAGAAAAATAAGAACTCCAGTTGTCAAAAGTTACATTCACAACATAAAATCCCATTGTCAGTAAGAAAGTCTTGCTAAAAGTGTTTTCTCCGGCGTTTTTTTGTGAGTATATTAAGGACTTAGAAATTTTTTGCTTGAAGAATCTTTTCAAGTGTTATAGATTCGCAACCAGTTTGAGTGGTTGTCGCCGGGAATCTGTGCGGTAACTTGTTTTTAACACTATTAGCTTAAGGAGCTGAATTAACCATGAGTAAATGGGTTTATACATTTGGTAACGGCAAAGCCGAAGGTGATGCCAGCATGCGTAATCTGCTCGGCGGTAAAGGTGCCAACCTCGCAGAAATGAATGTGGTCGGTTTGCCTGTTCCTCCGGGATTTACGGTTACAACTGAAGTTTGTACATATTATTACGACAACAACAAGACTTATCCTGCTGACTTGAAAGATCAGGTTAAGACGGCTGTTGCTCATGTTGAAGGTATTATGGGCAAAAAATTTGCCGATGCCAACAACCCATTGCTTTTCTCAGTTCGTTCCGGTGCCCGCGTTTCCATGCCGGGTATGATGGATACCGTTTTGAACCTCGGTTTGAATGACGAAACAGTTAAGGCTTTGGCTAAAGCTTCCGGTTCTGAGCGTTTTGCTTACGACTCTTATCGTCGTTTCCTGCAAATGTTCTCTGACGTTGTTCTCGGTGCCGATTTGGATGAATATGAAGGTGCTTTGGAAGCAATGAAAAAAGCTAAAGGTTACAAATCTGATACAGATTTGACTGCTGAAGACCTCAAAGAATTGGTTAATGAATACAAAGAAATCGGTAAGAAACTCGGCAAGGTTGTTCCTCAGGATCCTTGGGAACAGTTGTGGGCCGGTATCGGTGCCGTATTCGGTTCTTGGATGGCTGCTCGTGCCATTACTTACCGTAAACTGAACAATATTCCGGGTGACTGGGGTACAGCCGTTAACGTACAGACTATGGTGTTCGGTAATGCCGGTGATGACTGTGCAACAGGCGTATGCTTCTCCCGCGACCCGGCTACCGGTGAAAATGTTTACTACGGTGAATATCTGGTTAATGCTCAAGGTGAAGACGTTGTGGCCGGTATTCGTACTCCGCAGCCTATGGCTTCTAAAGGCGACGGTACTTCTTTGGAAGAAAAATGGCCTCACCTCTACAAAGAATTGGTTGATGTTCGTAACAACCTTGAAGCTCACTACAAAGATATGCAGGATATGGAATTCACAATTGAACACGGTAAATTGTGGATGTTGCAATGCCGTAACGGTAAACGTACAGCTGCTGCTGCCGTTCGTATGGCTGTTGAAATGGTTGAAGAAGGTCTGTTGAACAAAGAAGAAGCCATTATGCGTGTCGGTGCTGACCAATTAGACCAATTGCTCCACCCAATGTTGGACCCTAAAGCCAAGAAAAACGTTATTGCTACCGGTCTTCCTGCTTCTCCGGGGGCTGCTGTCGGTCGTGCCGTATTTAATGCCGAGGACGCTGAAGCTTGGGCTAACAGAGGCGAAAAAGTTATCCTTATCCGTAACGAAACTTCTCCGGAAGACATTGGCGGTATGCACGCTTCCCAAGGCGTTATTACAGCCCGCGGCGGTATGACTTCTCACGCAGCCGTTGTTGCCCGCGGTATGGGAACTCCTTGCGTATCCGGTTCTAACGATATTACTATCGATTATGCTAAGAAAACCATGGCAACAAAATCAGGCGTTGTTATTAAAGAAGGCGACTGGGTATCTCTTGACGGTGCAAAAGGTCAGATTATTGAAGGTGAAGTTCCTACCGTTAAGGCTGACACCAGCACAGGTAACTTCGGTAAATTGATGGGCTGGGTTGACGAAATCCGCACCATGAGCGTTCGTGCCAATGCCGAAACTCCTAAAGATGCTCAGACAGCTCGTGATTTCGGTGCCGAAGGTATCGGTTTGGCTCGTACGGAACACATGTTCTTTGATGCAGATCGTATTCCTGACATGCGTGCCATGATCTTGTCCGAAAACGAAGAAGGCCGCAGAAAAGCTTTGGCTCGTCTGCTTCCTTACCAGAAACAGGACTTCAAAGACTTGTTCACAATCATGAATGGTCTGCCGGTTACCGTTCGTTTGCTGGACCCTCCTTTGCACGAATTCTTGCCGCACACAGATGCTGAAATGCAGGAACTTGCTAACAAGATGGGTATGACTTTGGAACAAGTTAAGAATCGTGCAAACGCTTTGCATGAAGCTAACCCAATGCTCGGACACCGCGGCTGCCGTTTGGCCGTTACATATCCTGAAATTGCAGAAATGCAGACTCGTGCTATTCTTGAAGCAGCTATCGAATGTCAGGAAGCCGGTGTTAAAGTTATTCCGGAAATCGAAGTTCCTTTGACAGGTTCTAAGAAAGAGCTGGATATTGTTAAAGCCGTTATTGATGAAACAGCCGAGAAAGTATTCGCTGAAAAAGGCAAGAAGATTGACTACCTCGTCGGTACAATGATTGAATTGCCTCGTGCCGCTCTGATGGCTGAAGAAATTGCAAAATCTGCAAGCTTCTTTGGTTTCGGTACAAACGACCTGACTCAGACAACTCTGGGTATGAGCCGTGACGATACAGGTGCTATTCTTGACGAATACAGAGCTAAAGGTGTTTATGTTGCCGATCCGTTCGCATCTATTGATGTTGACGGTGTGGGCAAACTGGTTCGCCGTGCTGCTGTTGAAGGCCGTGCCGTAAATCCTGATTTGCACCTTGGTGTTTGCGGTGAACACGGTGGTGATCCGAAGTCTATTGAGTTCTTCAACAAAGTAGGTTTGGATTATGTATCTTGCTCTCCATACCGTGTACCTGTTGCACGTTTGGCTGCTGCACAAGCTGCCGTTAAGCAAAAAGGCGAGAAGAAAGACGTTGATAACGCTTCTCATTCTGCTTGCTGCTGCAAGGCTTGCTAATTAACAGCAAAAGTAAAAGAAAACGCCTGATGAAAGTCAGGCGTTTTTTTGTGTTTGAAGAATGTTCCAGCTTGGGATACGGTGTTTTTTGAGAGGTGTACCGTATGTTTAATTTGATTGACAAAAAAACAGGACAAAGATATAACTTGAGCACGTTTTACTAAAATTATGTATGCCTTATGTGTTAGAAAATTAAAAGAATGACGGAGGGGCAAAAGTTTTGTTTATCCGTTTTGAAATTTGGAAATTCGGAGAGAAAATCTGTTAATTCGGAAATCTCAATGAAAGTGTTAAATTTTTTAATATTATTATCTTATGAGTACACAAGTAGAGAAGAAACCACCTTTGGTGGGGAGCAAGAGTTCGTCAGTGCATTCCAATCTGGCGGTGTTTGAGACTTTTCGCGACTGGAAAGGGTTGCGTTCTGCAAAAGTTATTCCGAACGGGGCATACTTTGTTGCCGGAGTGGTGGATGATGTGTTAAAAAAACGAGTGTGCGATATTCATCCCAACATCTTTGTGCAGGGATATCGTCCTCATAGTTCAGACGGAACTTTTTCCGGAGACAGACGTCGTTACGGGCGTTTGTTTATCGGAGGTTTCATGCCCAGACAATTTGAATATGAGGATGATCTCTATCTGGCAAAAGGAAACCTTTACCGAGCTGTCGACGATACCAGTTTCGAGATGGTAATGTATGACGGAGAATGGCTGATTAAGGCAAATGTTGAAGCTCTGTTTGCCCATATCTGTGAGGAATTGAGCTTGGAGAGACTCAGTCGTTGTAAGCGTTTTTGGCTCATGCCAACAAAATCTTGCGGATATTTTTTGAGAGGAAAAAAGTATCCCGTTCTTTCTCTGCTCGTCGGTAAAGCTGTTCCGATGGCCGGTGTTCAAAAGCAAGTGCTGGCTCTCGATCTGAACAGCGGCGTTCCCGGTCTGTTGGATTATTATAATCCTCTTGACTTTGTGCGAATGCCCAAGGAGAAAGGTGCCGTTATTGACGATCGTTTTATCGTTGATGGGGACAATCTGCTGCGGAAGTAATCTGTTTTCCGACAATATCAAAACAATACAGGCAGTACCTTAGGGTGCTGCCTTTTTGCTTGTTATGCAGAATAAAAAAGGAATCGCTGTAATTTATAAAATGAGAATGTTTTGTTGTTTTTGGTGTTTGTCGGGGATGATTGATTTATGTTTTCGGTAATTTTTTTGATTTTTTTGTAATTGTTTTATTTTTGTTATTGAAAAATAAATTTTTATTGCTTAAGTTAATGCTGTATTAGTTGTTTAGCAATTAAAAAAGTAACCCATATGGAGAAAATAAAATGAAAAAACTTTTAAGTTTGTTCTGTGCAATCGTTGTTTTATCTGGTTGTTCAGCTTTCGATTCTAACGGTGGCTTGTTCGGTGGTTCTGAATGTGATTCTAGAGAAGCTCGTGATTTCATGGCAAATGCTAAAGACAGAGTATTCTTCGCATTCGACAGTTCTGCTCTTTCCGACAATGCTGTTGAAGTTCTTCAAACTCAGGTTAAATGGTTGAAGAAGCATGAAAACGTTAATGTAATCGTTCAAGGTTACTGCGATGAAAGAGGTACAAGAGAATACAACTTGGCATTGGGTGAACGCCGTGCAAATGCTGTTAAACAATACTTGATTTCTCAAGGTATTGCTGCAGACAGAATTTCTACAATCTCTTACGGTAAAGAAAGACCTGCTGTTCTCGGCAACAACGAAGCAGCTTGGGCTCAGAACCGTCGTGCAGTTACTGTAGTTAAAGCTGCTAACTAATCTTAGCAATTTTAACTGAAGGTTAAAAAACGTATCCTTAGTTCGGGATACGTTTTTTTTATGCCGTGTGAATAGCGTTTCTTTATTACTTGTGATTAAAAGCTTTTTATTCTAATGTATTTACAAAATTAACCTATCTGTTAACTCGCGGGGGAATGATGAAAATTAGAAATTTTGCAATTGCGTCTATGGGATTGTTTTTGGCGTCTCCGGTTTTTGCTCAAACGTCTTCGGAATTACAACGTCAGCTTGATGCCTTAAAAGAAGATGTTGTGGTGTTGCAAAGGCAGCTTTATCGCGATAAAAGCGACGGGATGATGCCTTCCGCGTCGGCATCTGACGTGCAGGTGCGTTTGGGGCAAATGGATGAACTGGTCAGGGAAGTTATCGGAAAGGTTGACCAGTTGGAATTTAAACTCAAAAAATATGATGAACGTTTGAATATGATTAACAAAGATATTGACGTCCGTTTAAAGATGATTGAGGGAAAGCCGATTAATTCCGGAGCGGGAACAGTATCTGCACAACCGGAAAAGTTTAACGCTCCGGTTGCCAATAATGCTCCGAAATCAATTGTGGGCGACAGTATTAAAGGCGGTGATTTGAAACCTTTGCCGGGGCAGGATGTCAGTTTGATTTATCAGGAAGGATTAGACGCTTTGAAAGCCGGGGATAATAATTTGGCCGAGGAGAAGTTTAATTTGATACTGACGAAATTTTCTTCAGATAAACTGGCCGGAAACGCTCAATATTGGCTGGGTGAAGTTTATTACGGCAACAAGGATTTTGCCAAGGCGGCTGTTGCTTTTGCCAAAGGCTATGAAAATTATAAAAATGGTCCAAAAGGGCCGGACAGCCTGTTAAAGTTGGGGATGTCCATGCGGGAGTTGAATAAAAAGGCTGAAGCTTGTGTGGCTTTTGTTAATCTTCCAAAAGAATTCCCAAAGGCGGCGGAGCCTTTGAAAGTTAAAGCCAAGGCTGAAGCTGACAAGCTAAAGTGTAAGTAAGGCTGAACAAGTTTTATATGGAACGTTTTTTTGAAAAATATCCGCTTAAAGATAAAGTGGTTGCCGTCGGAGTTTCCGGCGGTGCCGACTCTTTGGCACTTGTTTTTCGCTTGAATGAGTATGGGCAGAAAAATGGGATAAAAATTGTTGCTCTGACAGTTGATCATCGGCTTAGAGAAGAATCTGCTCAAGAGGCGGAATATGTGTCTGATTTGATGAAACGAGAAGGAATCGAACATCATGTTTTGGTTTGGGACGGAAGTAAGCCGCAAACCGGTATCGAAGAAGCTGCAAGGCAAGCCCGCTATGATTTGATAGGTCGGTATTGCCAAGAACACGGAATTAATATTTTGGCGATGGGGCACCATCAGCAGGATCAGGCAGAGACTTTTTTGTTGCGTCTGCAGAGAGGAAGCGGCGTGTTTGGGCTTAGCGGGATTTTGCCCGTCAGCCATAGGGGAAGTTTGACAATTATTCGTCCGCAGTTGGAAGATACACCGCAAAGCCTTAAAGACTATTTGACGCGAAAAGGTATTGACTGGGTGGAGGATCCTTCTAACAAAAACGAGGATTTTCTGCGGGTCAAAATCAGGCGTTTTCTTCCGGTGTTGGAGAAGGAACTTTCCCTTTCTGTCGCCAGGCTGGCCGGAACGGCCGGTGTTCTTGCCCGTACACGGGGATATATTGAGGAACAGACTAAAAAGTTTATTCATCATAATGTTCGTTTTTGGGACGAGGCAGGGGTTAGTTTTTCGGAGAAAGCTTTTGAGACACAGCATGAAGAAATCCGGTTTCAGGTTATGTCCTGTCTGATTAAAAAAATCGGCGGCAAAATTTATACCCCGGAAGCGGAAGAGGTTTTGCGTATTTGTAAAAATATGGAATCTGATTTTTCAGGTTGTACTCTCGGTGGATGCGAGATTTTTGTTTTTCGGGGTAAAATCTGGGTTGTTCCCGAATTGAAACTGAAAGAGAAAATCAGCAAGCAGAAATGGAAAGAATTTGTGGAAAAACATCCTCAATATAAAAAATTGGCTTTACCTTATAAATTAAGGTTGAGTTTAATGTTGTCAAAACCTATATAATAGGAAGTTGTATAAAAATTATTTTTAGGAAACGAAATGAAACAGGGAAGAAACCTTATTATCTGGCTGGTTGCCATTGTCTTGTTATCATCTGTGATGAACGCTTTTACCGGAAATTCTAAACGAGGGAGTTCTGAAATTCTGGCGTTTTCGGATTTTATGAATGAAGCCGAAAATAAGCGGATTACGGAAGTTAAAATTGCCGGTCCGGATATTTCCGGAAAATTGGCTAACGGCAAAAGTTTTTATACGTATGCCCCCGATGATCCGCAAATGGTGGAAACATTGCGAAAGAACGGCGTTAAGGTTACCGCCGAGCCGGAAGATACTTCTGCCAATACATTTTGGGGCGTGGTGATTTCCTGGTTTCCGATGATTTTGTTAATCGGGGTGTGGATTTTCTTTATGCGTCAGGCAAATTCAGGTAACAACAAAGCCATGAGTTTCGGAAAGTCCCGTGCCAGATTGATTGAAAACACTAAAAAAGTTACATTTGCCGATGTGGCCGGTTGTGATGAATCCAAACAAGAATTGGAAGAGGTTATAGATTTTTTGCGGGATCCGACAAAGTTTCAGCGTTTGGGCGGTAAAATTCCAAAGGGTGTTTTATTGGTTGGCCCTCCGGGAACGGGTAAAACTTTGTTGGCAAAAGCTGTTGCCGGAGAAGCCAACGTGCCGTTCTTTTCGATTTCCGGTTCTGACTTCGTTGAAATGTTTGTCGGTGTCGGAGCTTCCCGTGTGCGGGATATGTTTGCTCAAGCTAAGAAAAACGCTCCTTGCTTGTTGTTTATTGATGAGATTGATGCTGTCGGTCGTCATCGCGGAGCCGGTTTGGGCGGCGGAAATGATGAACGCGAACAGACTTTGAACCAGTTATTGGTCGAGATGGACGGTTTTGAAGCCAATGAAAATATTATTTTAATTGCGGCGACCAACCGTCCGGATGTTCTGGATCCGGCTTTGTTGCGTCCGGGACGTTTCGACCGTCAGGTTACGGTTACGAATCCGGATATAAAAGGTCGGGAAGAAATCTTGAAGGTTCATGTTAAAAACGTGCCTTTGGCCAAAGATGTGAATTTGACCGTGATTGCCCGAGGAACTCCGGGATTTTCGGGAGCCGATTTGGCGAATCTGGTAAATGAAGCCGCATTGTTGGCTGCCCGCAAGAATAAACATAAGGTAACATCAAAAGATTTTGATGATGCCAAAGATAAGGTGCTTATGGGAAATGAGCGGAAGTCCATGGCTATGGATGAAAAAGAAAAAACTCTGACCGCTTATCATGAAGCAGGGCATGCTATTTGCAGTCTGTTTACCGAAGGTTCTGATCCTATTCACAAGGCGACGATTATTCCGAGGGGTCGGGCGTTGGGTATGGTTCAGCAGCTCCCAGAGAAAGACCGTTACTCTTTGTCTCGTCAACAGATGCATTCCCGTTTGTTGGTTTTGATGGGCGGGCGTGTGGCTGAAGAAATCAAATTCGGTTATGACGCGGTTACTTCAGGAGCTTCCGGAGATATTCAGATGGCAACCAATCTGGCTCGTTCCATGGTTACGGAATGGGGGATGAGTGATAAACTCGGTCCGGTTTTGTATGCCGAAAATTCCGGAGAAGTTTTCCTCGGAAAATCAGTTACTCAGAGTAAAAATGTGAGTGAAGATACGGCTCGGGCTGTTGATGCGGAAATCAAAAAACTGGTTACCGATGCCCATGCCGGAGCCACCAAACTTTTGACTGAAAAGAAAAAAGAATGGGAGACTCTGGCTGAAGCCCTCTTAGAATATGAAACCTTAACCGGTGATGAAATAAAATCTCTGCTTGCCGGAGAGAAGATAGACAAGTCTAAAGAATCGCCGGTGAGCGAGGAGAAGAGGACGCATTCTTCCATTCCCGAAATTTAAGGCCACTCTATGGTCTGTTACTTGTGGATTTCTTCCTCGTGTAGCTATTTGTACACGTCGTCAGAAATCCACTGCGTATCAGCCGCATATATCGGCCTTAAAAAGTGTCTAATACAAATTGTGCGAGTTGAAAGTTTTCTCACGTACTAGTTTGTACGCTGCGGTACTTTCACTCTTCAATCTTATTATATGTCTCATTATCCGAGCTAAATTCAGTGCGTATTTGTACACGTCGTTAGAAATCCACTGTGTACCAGTCGCATATATCGGCCTTAAAAAAGTGTCTAAATATTTTGTAATATCCGTTAACATCTCTTGAAGTGAATATCTTGAGATTGTTTGTTGTGTTTTAGAAGGGATACTGTCAAAATACCACTCATTGACTAATCTATGGAGAATTTTAATTATGGAAAACAAATTGTTTGGAACTGACGGGGTTCGCGGTGTTGCCAATGTTTATCCGATGACGGCGGAATTTGCTTTTAGTTTGGCACGGGCTTGTGCCGATTTAGTTTGCACAAAGCGGAAAAAAGCCGCGATTGCCAAAGATACCCGTGTTTCCGGTGATATGTTGGAAGCGGCGATGATTGCCGGTTTTACTTCCCAGGGGGTTGATGTGGTAAAGCTTGGGGTAATGCCTACGCCTGCTTTAACAACGGTTACAGACAGTTTGGGTGTGGATATGGCTGTTATGATTACGGCTTCTCATAATCCTTTTCATGATAATGGTATTAAATTGATTGACAGTCAGGGCAACAAGTTTTCCGATACGGTTACGGCAGATGTGGAAGCCGCTGTCCAAAAGGGAGAGTTTTCTTTGAATCCGGATAAAATCGGCAAAGTGTATAAAAATGATGAGGCTTTGGAATGTTATGTTGCCGCTGCAAAATCCGTTACCGGAGAAGGACATCCGCTTAAAAGTTTGAGGGTGGTTCTGGATTGTGCCAATGGTGCTTTCTCTCAGATTATGCCTCAGGTTTTTAAGGATTTGGGAGCCGGGGTTATTGCTCTTGCAACAGAACCGGACGGATATAACATTAACAAAGATTGTGGCTCCCAACATGTGGAAAATCTGATTGAAACGGTCAAAAACAGTAGAGCCCAGTTAGGTATTGCCTGCGATGGGGACGGCGATCGTATCATTGTTTGTGATGAACAGGGAAACCGCTTGGACGGCGACCAGATTATTGCGTTTTTGGGTAAGTATTTCAAAGATTCCGGAGAACTCGGAGCTAATACGGTTGTGGCCACAATTCTTTCCAATCCGGCATTAGACCGTTTCCTGAATTCAATCGGGGTTGATTGTGTCCGTGCGGCGGTTGGTGAACGTCATGTGATTGATAAGATGAAAGAACTCGGTTCCAATATCGGCGGAGAAGAATCCGGACATATGGTTATTTCCGATTATTCCAAAACCGGAGATGCCTTAGTTGTCGCTTTGGTTATCAGTTTGGGATTATTGAAAAGCGGTAAAAAAATGAGTGAGATTTTCCCGTTGTTTCAGCCGATGTTGAAGAAACGGGTTGATACCAAGTTTACGTCCAAAGAGGAGATGTTATCCGCTTTTGAGCTGCCGGAGTTTAAATCGGCGATAGAGGCTGCGGAAAAGAAAATTGAAGGCAAAGGAAGAGTGTTGGTTCGTAAATCCGGTACCGAGCCGAAAATACAAGTTTGGGTTTGGGGAGATGATGCTTCTTTTGTGGAGGAAATGAACAAAAGTATGGCTTCTGTTTTGTTATCAGCCAAGGGATATAATTCTCAGAAGGATGTTTTATAAAACCATATATGATAAGGGTTTAGGAAAATTGGTTAAGTTTTTATTTACCTTTAGAGCTTAAGGTTTAAATATTAAAAACTTCATCAATAAGCGGAGGCTTAAAATGTACAGCGAAGTAAACAACGGATTTGATTGGTATAAAAACAAAACAATGAATGTCCGCCAACGCGGCAATATTGCTTTGATTGCAACTGCGACAATCAGAAACGGTGAGTTGGTTAATACTCCGGCAAGCAAACAACGCTATGTTTGGCCGACTTCTTTGGAAGCCAGAGATTCCAGAATTTTGAGCCGTCGTATTTGGGGACGTGAAGCTTAAAAATTAATCTTTCAGGAGAATTTCATTGTTTAAGGGGTTGAGAGCCTTATTTGTTTCCGGTGCAATATGGAATCCGATGGTGTTAATCGGCGTAGTTTTCGGTTTGTGGCTGGGGGCTAAATTTGACGGTGAACAGATTTCTGAAATTTATCAGAATTACCGATTATATCTTTTGGCATTAATTATTGCCGCAGCTTATAATTTTACATTGAAAAGAGTTTATAAAAACGGCGGAAATGAATTGGACTGGGGTGTTGTCTTGGGACATACGATAACATCGGTTATCAAATTGGTCTTTTCCAGTTTGTTGGCTATTTCTTTTGTTGTTTTAATCAGTATTACTTAAAAGAAAGCCCCGCAAAGGGGCTCTATTTTATTCCGGTTTGATAAAGAAACCGGCGTAGACATGAAGTCCGTAATAATCCGCCAGTTTTTGAATGAGCGGCCAGTTAACTGCCTCCCGACCGATTTCCACATTATCCAAATCCCGCTGTTTGATGTGCAAGTCCATACAGATAACAGAGGAATTTATCTTCCTTTTCTGCCTGATGTGAAATAAGTGCATCCCTAAAGACCGTTGTATGGCTTTGGCAACAGACTTGTTATTAGATTGGTAAAAAAAATTGGTTTTGATTTTATGTTCAGTCATCATTTTTCAGACTCCTTAATTTTGTTTATTAAAACAAAACCCTTGGGGGAACGCTAAGTAAAAAAGCAATATTATTGCTTTTTTATCTGCAAGTTCTTTGGAACATCTTAATGAGTGAGAGAAATGACAATGAACGAAACGAATTTAGATGCCAAAGGAGCAACTGTGAAAAAAGCCTTAATTCTCCCTTAGGAACATAAGTTCACTGCGGTAGCTGTCGCTTACCTAGCTCACTAATGTTTTCTAAGAGTTTGCAGACAAAAAGCACCTTTTTTAGGTGCTTTTTACTTAGCACTCCCCCTTTTGAAGGAGTTGTTCTTTTTTCTACTAGGAGCTGCTACACTCCGCAATCCATCTCTGAACTGCAAAAAGGATGATAAAGCATAAAGATTAATTTGCAATTAAAATTCTAGGGCACAATCTCATAAGCGGCAGGGAGATGCCAACTTTCGCTTGTACCTGCCAGGTGCGGGTGTTTGTTCGGTACTGCTGATAAAAAATCTCTCCTGTTTAGGAGAGATTGGGTTGATGTTAAATACTTATGTCAATATGTTGTCCTTGTGTGGAGGAGGCTGCCACAAGGCGTTCCGTATTTTCACGGACAACTTCGACTAATTGTTGTTGCAACTGGGCGGCGTTTTTAATTGCACTTAACTGCATTTGGTTGACCGCCAGAGCATAAGAACTGAGAGCTCCTAATTCTGCCATTTTTTTCTCCCTGATACAAATTTTATTATACCATAAAACTCCTAAACTTTCATTAATTTGTTTTGGACAAAACTGTGGATTTTTGGAAAAAAGTATGCTATGTTCAGGTAATTTTTAATTGATTGAAGTTGAAAAATGGAATGGTCGAGGGATATTCTCCGTTTGGACGGTGAAGTTTATAAAATCATTGTACAGGAAAAAAGCCTTGAAAAGTTGAAGAGACTTTTTAAGGATGCTTCTTCATTGGTTGAATATTCCAATATTTCTGCTCCGTATCCTCATCGGAGGGACAGTATTCTTGCTCTTTTGGTGCAAACAGGGGATGTGTCTTTTTTTCAGGATGTGTGGGATCATTATTTTTGGCGGGAAAATATTGAGACAGTGCGTTTGCAGAAAGAGTTTCTCAAAGGGACGACTTCTACCGGTCAAAGGCTTAATTATCATTATTTCAGAGATGTGATGCCTCCGGATGTTTTGTTTGCGGAAAAGCTTTTTCTGGAAAGAGACGTTAAAAAGTCAAAGCAATTGCAAGAGCAACGCAGAGAACTCCCTAAAGATACGCGGACGCCGAAAGAACAGGAACGTTGGGAAATTTATGAAACCATTAAACAGCTGGTAATGAAGCTTAATCGTATGAGCGATATGGAAGCAGAATGCCGGAAGATAAAAACCGATGAAAATCAACAGTTGATTGAAGAAGTTGAGGGAACGGGGTTTGTATGGAACAAAAAGTCTTATCCGTTTTCAGAGATTTTGTTCAAAAAAGGAGAAGGAAAAGACGGATCTTTTTTGTGGGGCAGTGTCAAGGGGCTGAAAACTGACGGAACGGAAAGTTTGTTGCCTCAAGTTTTTCGAAAACTGGATTTTCCCGAGGATTTTTTCTGGGCTAAGACCTCTCTTTTACGTTTGGAGACGATGTTGGAAATTAACGGCGGAATTGAATATGCCGATGAATTGCTTCGTTTCTTTGAACTAAAAAATGGAATTGTTTTAGTTGAGAAAGATGTATTTCATGAAAAAGGGAATTCCAAAAACAGCCGCGGGTGTACGGCATATTGTGCGGCAACAACTACTAATCGTCCGCTGTTGGGGCTTGTGTCTGAAAATATCAGGCATGAGGATGAAATCAGCTTGAGAAAAATTCTTCCGCATGAGTTGACGCATGCGGTGGAAAGTGTTTCAGAGAAGGGAATTCCTGCTGATTTCTTTTCTAAAACGGATATTATGAAGTTGTCTTTTATGGCTTTATATTTACGGGAAAGAGGAAAAAAGAGCGATAACAGTATCAGACGGGTTATTGATGAGGCAACAAAGGGCTACAAACAAGGGTATCATTTGTCTGAAACTTTGGCCAGAATTATGGAGCCGAGAGATTTTGACAACGATCCTTTGGTTAAAAATCTCCGTCGGCTTTTTATGTGTTATGAGGGGGCAAAGCTTAACGGTAAGCAAGGTGTGGTAAAATATATTGAAACCATGGCGGAACGTCAGCTCCCTAATTATAAGGAAATGATGAAACTTTATGAAAAATTTGAACGATTTCTTGCCATTGATTTGAAGTTTGGAGAACAGGAGTTTAATCGTTTTTTCAAACCTACGAAAATAGAAGTTAACAGGCAGGAATATTCTCGTGAATTTGAAGCTTTTTACCGCTCATATTTTTCTGTTTTGGGAAGAAAAAAAGATGTCAGAACTTTGGAAAAGATTACGTCCAAGGCGTTGAAGGATTTGAATAATCTGGAGAATGAAGGCAGAAAATCAAAATGTTCAATGTTTTGGCGGAATTTGTTTGTTCGTTCAAAATAATCCTGTTGTGTTATGTTTCATTCCAGTGTATAAAATTTTCAGGCTGACTTTTTAAGGATGAAAAATGTTTTCGGCATCTTTGTTGATTTTGTTTGGTTTTGTTTTGCTGATGGGGGGAGCGGAATATGCCGTCAGAGGAGCGGTGGCTATTGCCAATAAGCTTAAAATTCCGGCTTTGATTGTCGGGTTGACAATCGTGGCGTTCGGGACTTCCGCTCCGGAGTTCGTTGTCAGTTTGAGGGCCGCCTTACAAGAATCCGAAGGGCTTACCATCGGGAATATCGTCGGTTCTAATATCGCCAATATTTTGCTTATTTTGGGAGCTGCGGCGGTTATTTATCCGGTGTCGTGCGTTCGACATGTTTTTTTGCGGGATTATGCTTTTTTGTTCTTGGTAACCGGCATTTTCACGCTTTTTGCGATGACCGGAAAATTTGTGCGATGGCAGGGAATTTTGATGTTGTCGCTGCTTTTTTTGTTTGTTGTTTACAATTACTTTACATCAAAAGTCAGTATTGGTCAGGAAGACGAAAATATCAGCCCGTTGGCAGAAAAAAGCTGGTTGTTGGTTATTTTTGTTTCAATTTCCGGGTTGGCGGCGATTGTTTGGGGTTCTGATCTGCTGGTTGACGGGGCTGTTTCTTTAGCCCGAATGCTTGGAGTTTCAGAAGAGGTTATCGGTTTGACGATTATTGCTTTCGGAACATCGCTTCCGGAGTTGGCGACTTCCTGTATGGCGGCGTTTCGTCAGCAGACGGATGTGGCTTTAGGAAATGTCATCGGTTCCAATATTTGGAATATTGTTTTTATCATGGGGGCAGTGTGTACGGTTACGGATGTTGAAGTTCCGGCACAGTTTTTGCTCTATGATATCTGGATTATGGTTTTGGCGACGGTTCTTTTGTTGCCGCTTATGTACAGTGATAATAAATTAAGCCGTATCGAGGGGTTTGTTTTTGTTCTTTTGTACTTATGTTATATCATCTCGTTAGGTTTGTTTTCTAAAGGAATGATTTCTCTTGGTTAATATCAGGCAAGGTTTAGACGTTTTATTGATGAACATCAAAATTGCTCCGGAAAAACCCGGCGTATATCGGATGTTAGGCGAAAACGACAAGGTTCTTTATGTCGGGAAAGCCAAAAACATCAAAAAACGAATTGTCGCTTATTCGCACCTCAATAAGCTGCCGCTGCGTTTGCAGAGAATGGTTTCGGAAATCCGCCGAATGGAGTTTATCATTGTTGAAAACGAAGCCAAGGCTTTGCTGCTTGAAAACGAGTTGATTAAAGAGCTGGAGCCAAAGTACAATATTCTCCTGAAAGATGATAAGACTTTTCCGCATTTGGTTATTGATGTGGAGGCGGAATTTCCGTCTTTGCGGAAGTATCGGGGAAAGCGAAACGACAGGAGCAAATATTTCGGTCCGTTTGCGAGCGTGAGTGCGGTTAATAATGTTTTGGACGTGGTGCAGAAGGCTTTTTTGCTGCGGTCTTGCCGCGACGGGGTTTTTAATAATCGGCAAAGACCTTGTTTGATGTATCAGATTAAGCGTTGTTCAGCCCCCTGTGTGGGAAAAATTTCGCAAGAGGATTATCGGCGTTTGGTTAGGGAAGCCATAGATTTTCTGGAAGGAAAAAACACCAGTATTCAGGAGGAATTGTCCCGCCGGATGTATGAAGCCAGCGAAAATACCGATTATGAACAAGCCATGATTTATCGGGACAGAATTAGGGCATTGACCAATGTTCAAAACAGCAATTCCGTAGAATATGCCGATATTAAGTCCTGTGATATTGTTGCATTGGCTCGTAAAAACGATTTGGTTTGTATTCAGGTGTTTTTTATCCGTTCCGGACAAAACTGCGGTAATGTTCCTTATTTTCCCAAACAGACGGCCGACGCCGAAGACAAAGAAATTTTGGAGGCTTTTCTGAGCAGTTTCTATACGGTGAATGTTCCTCCGAAAGAAATTGTGATTTCCGAGCCGGTGGATAATAAAGAGTTTTTGGAAGAGGCTTTGAAAACCCGTATCAACACTTATCAAAAAGGGAATAAGGCAAAATTGGTGCGGAATGTTTTGGAGAATGCCCAAGCGTCCATTGACCGGAAAATTGCCCAGGAGGCTTCGGTTAAAAGCAACTTGGAAGAGTTTGCCAGAATTTTTGATCTTCCCAGACTTCCGGAGAGAATCGAAATTTATGATAACTCTCATATTCAGGGCAGCTATGCGGTGGGAGCGGTGGTGGTGGCGACTCCGGAAGGTTTTGACAAGAAGTCATACCGGAAGTTTGACATTAAAAACCCGGATATTACCAATGATGATTTTGCGATGATGAAAGAGGTTCTGACCCGACGGTTTAACCGTATGAGCGAAGAAAACCGTCCGGATGTTATTTTGCTGGACGGCGGTTTAGGGCAGCTCCATTCCGTTCATGAGGCATTGAAGGAATTTGACTTGTCGGGAATCGCAATTATTGCCATTTCCAAAGGTCCGGACAGAAACGCCGGAAAAGAGTTTTACCATATGGTTGGGAGAGAAAGTTTTGCTCTTCCGTTCCAATCTCCGATAGCCTTTTATTTGCAAAATCTGCGGGATGAGGCTCACCGTTTTGCAATCGGCACCCACCGGCAAAAACGGGCGAAATCCGTTTATAAATCGCGGTTGGATGATATTGACGGAATCGGAGCAAAAAGAAAACGCGATTTGCTTAATTATTTCGGTTCCGTTGAGGAAATTTCGCAGGCATCGCTCAAAGATATTGAAAAAGTAAGCGGAATTAATAAAAAAACGGCGGAAAAGATATATAACTACTTCCACAAATAAAAAAACTATCTTAAGATGTGAGAAATTAAATTAATTAACCTGTAAAGGAATTATCCCGTGTATAGTTTACCGAACCTTTTAACCATTTCAAGAATTGTTGTTATTCCTGTTATCTTCCTCTCAATGTATATTCACTCGGCCTTTTGGGCTATGTTGGCTGCGGTGTTGTTTATCGTGGCCGCCATTACGGATTATTTTGACGGGTATTTTGCCAGAGCCAGAAATGAAACGTCTGCTTTCGGGCGTTTATTGGATCCGATTGCCGATAAGCTTTTGGTGTCTGCCGCTTTGGTGGTTATTTTGGTAAACAACATGGTTTCTCCGATCAGCTATATTCCGGTTGTGGTTATTTTATGCCGTGAAATTCTGGTCTCGGGCTTAAGAGAGTTCTTGGCAGAAGTCCGTGTCGGTATGCCGGTTACCCGTTTGGCAAAATGGAAAACAGCTTTTCAGATGACGGCTTTGTCAATGATTTTGGTCGGTTATTGTTTTCATACTTTGGGCGTTATTTTGCTTTGGGTTGCCGGTGTGTTGACTTTTATTACCGGATATCAGTATTTCCAGAAAAGTCTTGATTATATCAGAAGTACCGAAAAAACAGCCAAGAAAACTGTTGTCGCAGAGAAAAAGGCTGTTGTGAAAAGTGTTGAGAAAAAAACTCCGGCAAAAAAAACAGCTGTAAAGAAAAATACGGTTGCAAAAGCAAAAAAAGCAGCTAAAAAGACTGTCAAAAAAACGGCTAAATAAGGCTGGTTTTGAATGAACAGCGATAAATTTCATATTCTGGTCGTGGATGACGATACCCGCCTGCGTTCTTTGTTGCAGAGGTTTTTAAGAGAAAGCGGTTTTTATGTCTCTTCGGCAAAAAATGCTGCCGATGCCAGAATGATGTTGGAAAATTATCGTTTCGATTTATTAATCTTAGATATTATGATGCCGGAAGAGAGCGGTTTGGAATTTTTGCAGAAATTTCGGACGGAGAGCAATCTTCCGGTTATTCTGTTAACGGCGATGGGGGAAACAGCGGACAGAATTGCCGGATTAGAAACCGGAGCGGATGATTATCTGCCGAAGCCGTTTGAACCTAAAGAACTTGTTTTGAGAATTAAGAATATTTTTAAGCGGACGCCGCTTGAGAAAAGTGCCGAGCAGGAGCAGTTTGATTTGGGATTGTGTCTGTATGATATCGTTAAAAAAGAACTGACGACCAAACAAGGGGGAATTATTCATATTACTCCTGTGGAACAATCGTTGTTGGGGGTATTGTGTCAAAAGGCGGGACAGGTGTTTTCCCGTGAAAAGTTGGCGGAAATTCTCGGTGCGGGGCAAAGTCCGCGTTCAATAGACGTCCAAATTACCAGGCTGCGTAAAAAAATTGAAAAAGATTCAAAAAATCCGCGTTATCTGCAAACGATACGCGGCAAGGGATATATGCTGCTGCCGGAAAATCGGTTGCAGTGAAGATAACAAGTCAAGGAGAAAGCCATGCGTTTAAAATTTCCCGAAAAAATAGATAATACCTTAAGGTATTTAAAACTTAAGCTGTTGCCGAAAACGTTGTTTTTCAGAACGATGCTTTTGATTTTTATTCCGTTGATTGTGGTTCAGGTTGTTTCCATCGTTGCTTTTTTTGACGGAAGCTGGGGACGTGTCGGACGCCGGTTATCGACGAATCTGACTTCGGAAATGTCTTTTGTTATGCAGTTGGCGGAGAAAAATCCAGCAGATTTTAAATATGTTCAGTCTTTGGCTTCTAAAACTTTTGACTTGGATGTGAATTATTACGGCAATGATGAGAAACATATGGTTATGAATAAAGTAAGCCGTACCAATAAAATGGTTACGGGTTTTCTGGAAGATTCTTTACGTCGGGAGTTCCCGCATGCCGTCAGCAGCATTTATCTTGGCAAGGGCGAGAAAAATATGATGGTATTTGTTGATACACAAAACGGTTTGTTTAAATTTACGACGACTTCCAAAAATATTTTCAGCACTTCTATTTTTGGTTTTGTGGCTTGGATGATAGGAACTTCGCTGTTGTTGTTCGTGGTGGCCGCTTTGTTTTTAAGAATTCAGGTTCGTTCTATTGCCGAGCTGGCTAAAGTTGCCGAAGATTTTGGTAAAGGTATTGATAACAAAGACTTTAAACCGTATGGTTCGGTTGAGGTTCGCAGAGCCGGTATCGCTTTTATCAAAATGAAGGAGAGAATACAGCGGCAAATTACGGAGCGTACTCAGATGCTGGCCGGAGTTTCGCATGACTTGCGGACGCCGTTGACGAGAATGAAACTGCAAACAGCCATGTTACCGGACAGTCAGGATAAAGAAGACTTTTTGCAGGATATTTCCGAGATGGAAAAAATGCTTGACGGTTATTTGTCTTTTGTCAGCGGTGAAGGCGGTGAAAAATCAAGCTTTGTTGATATGAATGAGATGATTTTGAGCATTATTAATAAATTCCGGAACAAAAAAGCTCTTATCCGTTATACGACCAATGATCAGGTCAGTGCCATTCAGGGAAGAGAACAGGCTTTGAAACGGGCCGTTACCAATGTTATTTCCAATGCTTTCCGTTATGGGAAAACCATTGCGGTAGACTTGGAAAGCAATAACAATAAATTGGAAATTACTATTGATGATGACGGTCCGGGTATTCCTGAGGATAAGAGGGAAGATGTCTTTAAGGCCTTTTACCGTATTGAGGGATCTCGCAATAAAGAAACCGGCGGTGTCGGTTTGGGGTTGTCTATCGCTAAAGATGTTATTACGTCTCACGGCGGTAAGATTGAGTTAAACGATAGTCCGTTGGGAGGCTTGAGGGTACTCATTTCTATTCCCTTATAGTACGGTTATCAGAAAGTATTTGTTCAATATGTTATACAAATAATTTTCAGGCCTGCTTGTGGATAGAGCAGGCCTTTTTGTTAAAAACATTTTAAGATATATATATTAAAATCATAATAATTATTGAAATTTTAGGCAGGTGCAAAATGGTTGATGAAACAGTAAACCCGCAATCTTCCGATGAAGAGTATGAGTATGAATATATTGAGTTGGCTGAGGGTGAAGAGCTTCCGGCTGATGCGGATTATGAGTATGAATATGTTGAGGTTCCTGTTGAAACTGTTTCTCCTGAAGAGGTTGTTGCCGTTTCAGAGTCCGCCGCAGTAACAGAATCGGTTTCCGCTCCGGTTGAGGCAGCTTCCGTAGTTGTTCCGGAACCTGAAGTCGTTATTGAACCGGAGGTTACGGCAGGACCTGAGGTTGTTTCGGTTGAGCCTGTTACTCCGTCTGAAAGTGTAGCCGTTTCAAATGTTGAAGAAGTTGTTTCGGAAGTACCTTCCGAAGTTCGGACTGCGGACGTTTCTGGAACTGTTTCCGAGCTTCCTCCTGTTGCTGATGTTTTTGCCGATCAAACGGAAAAAGTTTTGGAAGAAGAGGCTGTTGTTGATAATTCCGTGTCGGTCTCTGCGGAGGCAGTAAGGGAAGAAGCATTGCCTGAAGATGATAATTCCATGTTAGAACTGTCTCAGGATGAGGAAAGTCTGAGTGAAATGCTGGTCGATGTTTCAGAAACGGGGAATGTTGTTATGCCGTCGTCAGAAGAAACAGATGTGGATTTGGAAAGTGAGTTGTTTGGTGCATCTGCTCCGGTGAATATTGACGAAGTTCCGTTTAATGGGGCTAAAGATCCGGTTGAAGCCGCTCCTGTGGTCGCTCTGGAACCTGAAGTTACTTCCGAACCGATAGTAATGTCTGAGTCTGTTTCCGCTCCGGTTGAAGCTGCTCCTGTGGTCGCTCCGGAACCTGAAGTTACTTCCGAACCGATAGTAATGTCCGAGCCTGTTTCCGCTCCGGTTGAAGCCGTTTCTGTGGTCGCTCCGGAACCTGAAGTTACTTCCGAACCGATAGTAATGTCCGAGCCTGTTTCCGCTCCGGTTGAAGCTGCTCCCGTAGTTGCTCCGGAACCTGAAGAGTTATCTATTAATGAAACTGAACTTGATGTTATTCAGGATATTTTGTCTGGGGAAGGCAATATAGAATCGGATACTCCAATTCAGGAAAATGTTCCGACGGTAGAATTTGTTCAGGGAACAGATACAACAGTTACAGAAACAATCAATCAGGAAGATGTTCAAGTTGAAATTCCGGAGGAAACGCGAGAGGAATCGATTATTGAGACAATTTCCGCACCTGTTCCGGTAGTTGATGAAGCCGTTTTGTTTGGGAAGGAAATTCCGCAGCCTTCTGAGCCGGAAATCGTGAGTGATGATGTTTCTTTCCGATTTTTACCGTTGAGTGATGAAAAATATGTTTCATATAAAAATACGGCAAAAATGTTTGGCAGAATGTCCGGAGTTCAGACTTTTAACGGGGATGAGGCACATCAGGCTATTCTTTTGGACGATATTAATTATCAAGGAAAAGAGTTGGAATTCTGGAGTGTGGTTATTTTTAAAACGTCTTTAATCTCTCTTCCGGAGGGCAGCTGTTCCGTTCGTCTTGAGAAAAGTTCCGAAACAATAAGATATGCCCGAGTTGTTAAAAACGGTTTTCCGGAATTGTCTGTGTTTAATGAAGAAGACTTTAATTTAGATAGAAATGATGATGAATTTGTGCAGGGAAAAAATCACTTTATCTATGCTAAACCAGGGTTGAATACGGGCATTATCATTAATGATTTTGAAAATATTTCGTTGGCGGATAAAGAAGGGATGATTGTTGAGTTCGGCGTTCCTGTTTCGGGAATGTTAGCAGGTCCGGAAAATGCAAAGCTGTATTTTGCAAATGTTCGGGAAGTGGTTGTTCCGACAGCGGCTCTTGTCCGTATGGATGAAGAAAAGCTTCAGGCTAACAACGCCAAGTGGTACAGCGGTTCGCTGAGTGATAAATATTTTGAACTCTCTGTCAGAAGTGGTTCTTGTGAATTTGTCGGTAATGAAGAGATTAAAAGTATTCATGTTAATGTGGGAACGTCTACGTATGGTTGGAATGTTACGTTTGATAACGGTATTGTAATGAGTTTTCGCGATTTGCAAGAATTTCAGAA
Source organism: Alphaproteobacteria bacterium (assembly GCA_048463395.1). Lineage (GTDB taxonomy): Bacteria > Pseudomonadota > Alphaproteobacteria > RF32 > CAG-239 > JAGAJR01. The sequence continues at coordinate 70,156 of DBFWPL010000008.1, forward strand.
TAAGCACGGAGCATTGCCTTCCGCGAACGGGGTTATTTCTCACGGACAGTTGAGTTGTAAGTTTCATAATATGGAGCGTATTGTTGTTTATGAAATTCCGCAGTATTTTGCGTATGGAAGAATGTAAATAACCTCGGATAAAAAACAAGGCGTTTCCCTGTAACGGGAAATGCCTTGTTTTTGTGTTCTTGATGTTAAGCTCTGATTTTATTATTTTTTTATCGGGAATATTTGGACATCGGTGTTTATTGTTTCGGTGATTTCCTCCACTTTTTGCGGGAGATTTTCATCCAGGTACTGCTGTGCATTGCTTAAAGCTTTAGGCATCGATTTAGCCTTCAGTACCGGGCTGAGAGGGTATGCGTCTTTAGGAAAACGCAGCATCATGTATCCGGTACCGCCGCCAAAGGCCGGACCGGAAAGGCCGATGGAATAATAGCCCCCGATGTAACCATAGTCCAAATCAATATAATCAATGGCAAACAGAGTTTTAACACTGGTTTGACCGATTGTGGTCATCTTACAGGTGTAGCCGCCGTCTTCCATGATGATGTTATTTACGTCTTTGACATATACCAAAGCATTGGACGGAAAACATTCGGGAGACTGTCCGTTGTAAGTCAGGTTATAATTTAAAATGATGTTCAGCGTATTGTTTCTTTTGACATTAACATCGGTTATTTTTGCGGAATCAATATAAGCATAAGCCGGAGTGATGCCGACTTTTACCGGCATGGTAATGAAGTTTTCCAGACAAGCGTGAGTATAGGCGTCTGCTTCGCAAACGAGAAGTTTTTGGTGGTTGTTGTTATTAAGCAGTTGGAGCAGGCTGTTGTAGATGTATTCCCTGCTCATGGAAAGTTTGGCCGGAGCACATTGTTTGGAACGACATACGACAACGGAACTCGGCATTTTGACCGGAGCCTGAGTATAAGCTTTATCGGATGCGAAAGGGTGGCGAATAATGTCTCCGAAGCTGCGGTTCTGCCAGCTGCAGCCGGCAATTGCCAAAAACAGGAGTCCGTAAATCAGAGATTTATTGGTTTTATCAGACACGGTATTTTAAAACCTCTATTTGCAAATAAGTTTAAACTTCTCTTATCATAAGTCAAAGTTTATTAAACAACAAAGTTTTTTTTCAGGTTATTCAGCGTATTTTTAGAGAAAATCGGCACTTTTTTACCATATCTTCAAACTCATAAGGTTTAATCAAAGCAGTTTATGGTAAGCAAATGGAGTAAATATTTGAAAAAACAGTTTTGTTTGATGTTGACCGCGGTGCTTTTTCCGATGTCTGCCCTTGCCGGCGTTTATGTCAAAGACGGCGACAGTTTATCTCTAAACGGCAGGGAGATTCGTCTGTTGGGGATCGACGCTCCCGAATACACGCAGTTTTGCGATGATTCTGAGGGAAAAAAGTACGACTGCGGAGAGAAGGCTAAGACTTATTTAAAGTCTTTGGTGAAGGGAAAGAAAGTTTTCTGCCGCAAGATTGCCATTGATATTTATAAAAGAGAATTAAGCAAATGTTATGCAGGAGAGACATATCTTAACCGGAAAATGCTTGAAGCCGGCTGGGCCGTCGTTTATCGAAGCAAAAGTCGTAAATATAAAGAATGGGAGAATGAGGCTCAAAAAAACAAAAGAGGAATGTGGCAGGGGAGGTTTATGCGTCCGGAGCTGTACAGAATCTTAAATAAATGAAGAAAAGATTAAATTTTGGCTAAATTATAGTTGACAGCTTAAAAATCTTATGTATATTGCAAAGCAACGTTTTATGTTTAAAATAATCGAAAATTAGGTGAATGAAAATGTACGCAGTAATTAAAACAGGCGGAAAACAATACAAAGTGGCATCTGGTGATGTTGTAAAAATTGAAAAAATCGCCGGTGAAGAAGGTAAAGAAGTTGTCTTCAACGAAGTTTTGGCTATGGGCGAAACCGTTGGTACTCCTTTGGTTGAAGGTGCTTCCGTTAAAGCTCTTGTATTGAAACAAGCTAAAGACGCTAAAGTTATTGTTTTCAAGAAGAAAAGAAGACAAAATTATCGTCGTAAAAACGGCCACAGACAAAACATCACATTAGTTAAAATTACTGATGTTTGCGGCAAATAATTGAGTTTAGGAGAATAAGTTATGGCACATAAGAAGTCAGGCGGCAGCTCAAATAACGGACGTGATTCTATCGGACGCCGTTTAGGTGTTAAGAAATTCGGCGGCGAAGCCGTAATTCCGGGAAATATCATCATTCGTCAACGCGGTACTCAGTATCATCCGGGTGCAAATGTTGGTATGGGTAAAGATCACACTATTTTTGCAACTGCCGAAGGTAAAGTTGAATTCAAGAAAAAAGCTAACGACAGAACTTTTGTTTCCGTTGTTACCGAATAGTTTTTTCTGGGATCAAATTTCGGAGGAGGGGGTGTTTTGTCATCCCCTCTATTTTTAACTGCCGGTATCTGTTGTAATTTTTTTGACAGGGATTAAGTTTTTTAATCGGGTTAATTTGTAAAGTAAAAGCAATGAAGTTTTTGGATCAGGCAAAAATATTTATTCAATCAGGAGACGGCGGAGCCGGATGTGTTTCTTTCCGCAGAGAGAAATATATTGAATTCGGCGGTCCGAATGGCGGAGACGGCGGTAAGGGCGGCAGTGTCTATATTGAAGCTGTTGAAAACCTGAACACCTTGATTGATTTTCGTTATACCCAGCATTTTAAAGCACAGAAAGGCCGTAACGGTATGGGGTCTGATAAGACCGGTCCGAAAGGGGATGATATTGTCATTAAAGTTCCTGTCGGTACGGAAATTTTGGCGGAAGACGGGGAAACGCTCATCGTGGATATGGTTACGCCGGGACAGCTTTATCTCATTGCCAAGGGCGGCGACGGAGGCCGGGGAAATGCCCAATTTAAGACTTCCACCAACCAAGCTCCGAGGTATGCGGAACCGGGATGGCCGGGTCAGGAAATGTGGGTTTGGCTGAGGTTGAAAGTTATTGCCGATGTCGGTTTAATCGGAATGCCGAATGCTGGAAAGTCAACTTTTTTGTCTGTGGTTACCAAAGCTCGTCCGAAAATTGCCGATTATCCGTTTACGACTCTGCATCCAAACTTAGGGGTTGCCTGGGTGGATAACTATGAAATGGTTATTGCCGATATTCCGGGGCTGATTGAAGGGGCTCATGAAGGTGTCGGTTTGGGAGACCGTTTTTTAAAGCATGTGGAACGTTGTTCGGCTTTCATTCATCTGATTGACGCAACCGTTGAAGATGTGGTTAAAGAATATAAGGCCATTCGCAGAGAGTTGGAGCTATATAAGAAGACACTGAATACCAAGCCTGAGGTGGTGGTTCTGAATAAAATCGACGCTCTGACCAAAGAAGAGGCGGATAAGAAAACCAAAGCTTTGGAAAAGGCCTGCGGAAAAAAAGTTTATCAGATGTCAGCGATTGCAAAACAGGGAATTTTTGATTGCTTGTTGGATGTAAACAAGTATATTACCAGAGAGAGGCAGAGAAAAGCCGATGAAGATAAAAAAGTGGAAATTGTTGAGGAAGTCAAGAAACCTTGGTCGCCTTTGGATTAATGTTAAGGAGTTGGAATATTGGTTAAAGCAGCCGCAAAAAAAATTGAAGCAAATGCAGAAGACAGAATTTTAGAAATTATTACGTCGACTTTAGATGACGGAAAAGCAGAAGATGTGACGGTAATTGATTTGAAGGGAAAAACTTCAATCGCTAATCAGATGGTTGTAGCCAGCGGTACTTCGCAACGTCATGTGGCTTCTCTGGCTGAGAAAATTAAGGAAAATCTCAAAGCTGAAGGTTTTAAGTCTGTCAGTGAGGGGGAAGAAAGGGCCGATTGGGTCTTGATAGATGCTTTTGATGTGATTGTTCATATTTTCAAACCGGAAGTTCGGGAATTTTATAATCTTGAAAAAATGTGGAATGCAATAGCTAATATTCGTGATGAGTAATAAAAAAGCAGTTCTTTTGAACTGCTTTTTTATTAAAGTTTTATCTGATTGAAAACCACAAAAACAAACTCTAGGGAGTATGCTTTGCAATGTTTTCGGCGAAGTCCCATAACCTGCAAAAAATCTGATGGGTTATGCCGTTGTATGTGTCTGTTTGGAAGTAGTTCAGATTTTGGTTTTTATACCAGAAATCTTCATCATCCAGCACAATATGGTATTGTACCTGATATTTCTCCAATATTTGTTTGACGTAACTATGGCGATCCGTGTAAACCGGAATGATTTTTTCCGTGGGGGCAAATCCAGATTGTTAATTCCGTAAATGTTTACAAACGCTTATGGTATGTTTTGTAAAAGAAGCCAAATCAAAAATCCGAAGATTATGATAAAGAATACTCTTCTCCACAGCCAAGGTTCGTTGGACATTACAATAATGTTTTTGGGATTGTACCACACCCGTTTATCCATAAATAAAACTTGTCTGCCGTTTTTTTCCGTGAAGAAAACACCGTTTGTATGATCATACATCCAACCGTCGAAAGGTGTCCACATGACGAAGGGATCATTTTCGGTTACATAATGCAGATGTTCGGGCCGAATACTCTTTTCCAAAAGAGCGGAAAGAATTTGGGCGGATTGTTCTGCATTGCGGAAGTTCTCCTTAGCTTTATAAATGTACAACGGATAAACCAGTTGTTCGCGGTTATCTTCTTTGTAGAAGGCTTTGTCGTTGTGTTTTAGGTATAACACTATACGAGCCGCAATCAGATTTCGTTTAATAATATTCATACGCATTTATTTTAAGTTTATAATAATCAATTGAATTCTTTTTGGAGATTAATCTTTTTTGTCTAATTGTCAAGCCGTATTGACGTTATATGATTTTAAGTATAAAAGAAGGGGGAGGTGAAGTATGAAGGTAACGATTGCAGCCATTGGCAAATGTAAAAAAAACTCTCCGGAAGCGATGATTATTGAAGAATATCTTAAACGTTCGGGGTGGGACATTGTTATTAAAGAAAAGGATAATGCTACGCAAGAAGAAGAGGCTCGTTTTTTGCAGTCTTCTATCCCTCACGGAGCGAAAGTCATTGTTTTGGATGAACGTGGCGAGAATATAAAAAGTGTTGAATTAGCGAAAAAAATTGAAAACTGGCAGATTAACGGTTGTTCTGAGTTATGTTTTTTAATCGGAGGAGCGGACGGACATTTACAATCAACTCGTGATAAAGCAAATTTGATTTTATCCTTTGGCAAGTTGACTCTTCCGCATATGTTAATGCGTGCTGTTCTTTCCGAACAGATTTACCGAATGCAGACTATTATACAGCATCATCCTTATCATAGGGAGTAAAAAAACTTCGTATAATGGTCATCTAAAACTTATCTAGCTGGTAACTAATACAGAAATTGCAGATAAAATGCTCGGTTATGTATTAATTTGTACACTCCCTCACATTTTTCTTTATTTCTTATTATTTACGCACGCTATCCAAGTTTTAGAAAAAGTGGGTACTTTCACTCTTCAATCTTATTATATGACTCATTCTCCGAAGTTTTTATAAAAACTTGTCTGGTTGGTAACTGCTACAGAAATTGCAGATAAAATGTTCAACGTGGAAATTTAAGAGAATTTCATTGCCAATTGTTCAAGTTCTTTGATTTTATCGCGGTAGATGACAGCTTCCTCGAACTCGAGATTTTGGGCAGCTTCTCTCATCTTTTTATTATATTCTCGCAATTTTTTATCAATGTTTTTGATCTCTTCCGGATTTGGCGTATCGTCTTTAGCAAAATCGGTTTCGGTCATTTCTTTTAAGGTTGAGGAAATGCTTTTCTTAATGGTTTTCGGCACAATTCCGTGTTCGGCATTAAATTTGAGTTGTTTTTCCCGACGGCGGTTGGTTTCATCCAATGCCTGTTTTATGGAACCGGTAATTTTATCGGCATACAGGATGACTTTTCCTTCGGCATTACGGGCAGCACGGCCGATAGTTTGAATAAGTGAGCGATTGGACCTTAAAAAGCCTTCTTTATCGGCATCAAGAATGGCAACCAAAGAACATTCCGGAATATCTAAGCCTTCTCTTAGCAAGTTAATGCCAACGAGCACATCAAATACGCCCAGACGCAAATCCCGAATAATTTCTATTCTTTCCAATGTATCAATATCTGAATGCAGATAGCGGACTTTAATTCCGTTGTCATTTAAGTATTCGGTCAGGTCTTCGGCCATTTTCTTGGTCAGGGTTGTAACCAGGACTCTCTCGCCTTTGGCAACAACTTTACGGCATTCTTCCATTAGGTCGTCAATTTGGTTTTCTACCGGACGAACCAAGCATATAGGGTCAGCCAGTCCGGTCGGTCGGATAATTTGTTCCGTAAAGACACCATGGCTTTGTTCCAATTCCCAATCTCCCGGCGTAGCAGAAACGAAAATCGTTTGTCCTCGCATTTGATTCCACTCGTCAAATTTTAACGGTCGGTTATCAACGCAGGATGGCAGGCGGAAGCCGTATTCGGAAAGCGTATGTTTACGGTTATAGTCTCCTCTGTACATTCCCCCTATCTGCGGGACGGAAATATGGCTCTCGTCAATGAAAATCAGGGCGTTGGGAGGAAGATATTCGAATAAAGTCGGCGGAGGTGCTCCGGCAGGGCGTCCGGTTAAGTATCTTGAATAGTTTTCAATTCCTTTGCAATGTCCTGTCGTATCCAGCATTTCCAAGTCAAATTTTGTTCTTTGTTCTATTCTCTGAGCTTCAAGGAATTTATTTTGAGCTTTGAATTCTTCCAGACGTTCGCCGAGTTCTTCTTTGATGTGAATCATGGCTTGAGAAAGTGCCGGTCTCGGCGTTACATAGTGGTTGGCCGGATAGACGACAATTTCTTTTAAATCAGCGGTTTTCTTTCCGGTTAAAGAATCAAATTCATAGATACTTTCAATCTCGTCTCCGAAAAATGATATTCTCCAAGCCCGGTCTTCATAGTGGGCGGGAAAGATATCCAAAGTATCACCTTGTACACGGAAGGTGCTGCGGACAAAATTTTGCTGATTCCTTTCGTATTGAAGTTCTGCAAGCCGTCGGTAAATTTCTTTGGGTTCAATTTCGTCTCCGACTTTCAGGGGAACGGTCATGCTGGAATAAGACTCTACATCGCCCAAGCCGTAAATGCAGGAAACCGAGGCAATAATGATAACATCATTGCTCTCTAAAATACTGCGGGTAGCGGAGTTTCTCATTCTGTCAATCTGTTCGTTGATGGCTGAGTCTTTTTCGATATAAGTATCTGTTTTGGGAACGTAAGCTTCCGGTTGGTAATAATCGTAGTAAGATACGAAATATTCGACTTTGTTGTTGGGAAAAAACTCTTTCATTTCCGAATATAGCTGTGCGGCCAAGATTTTGTTCGGAGCCATAATCAGAGCCGGTCTCTGGCATTGTTCAATAACTTTAGCCATGGTAAAAGTCTTGCCGCTTCCGGTTACGCCGAGCAGTACCTGATTTTTATCGCCCCGTTCTATCCCTTCGCAAAGTTCCTTAATCGCCTGAGGCTGATCTCCGGCAGGAGAATAGGGGCTTTCTATCTTAAAGCGGTTTTGTATCATTTTGTTTCTTTAATATTGTTCTTCTTTAGTGTTTCGAAGAGAATCGTTATAGATTTTAGCAAAGTTACTGTAGGCGGCAACATCGTTGATAACGTTGTCTATTTGTTTGATGTCGATTTTATCATCTTCCAGACGGTTTGTTAATATGTTAAATACGCTATGATATTGGGTGTTTTGGAAATAAGGCATAAACTTATTGCGTAACCGGACAATAACAGTTTCTTTGCCGGATTTTTTCAGAGCTGTGGCCCAATCCAAAATCAGATTGATTTGTTCTTCACTTAACGGTTTGCCTTCAACTGGCTTTTCAATGAGATATTTCAGGTTGTCCGCCGCTTGTCCCCAAATGCCTGCGTTCCAATAAATTTCGCTTTTTAAGAGCAAAGCATTGCGGCTGTAATCGTCTTTTATCAAATCAAGGGCTTTTTCTTGTTTGCCTAATGCGGCCAAAGCTTTGGCCCGAATAATCTTGCGATGCAGATAAAGTGTTTGCGGCAAATTGTCCGTATCGGTTTGAGTAAGGATTTGAAGGGCGTTGCTGTTTTGGTCCTTGAACAGATAAATTAGAGCCAAACGGGCTCCCGCAGACGCTCTTTCTTCCGGAGAGAGAGGGTTGTTTTTTAATTCGTCGGTTAAAAGCTGTTCGGCCCGATCCAACAAATCAACGGCTACCAAACGATCACTGAGCTTTTGGATTATCATATTATAGTGTTTGCTTTTGGGAGCCAGCCATTCAAAATCCTGATACAAGGCCAAAGATTTTAATGCCGGAAGATTGTCGGCTCGGTTGTTTATGTAAATATCTTCAAACAGAGAAACCATTTTTTCGGTTATGCGTTCCTGCTCTTCAACGGAGCTCAGTTTGTAAAGCTTTTGTAATGAGCGTAAAGCGTTGTAATAATCATTGTTACGGACATACAAGCCGGATAAATCGTCTAATAAACTTTTGCGAAATTCTTTTTCGCTCCAGACAAAACGCAGGCGTTCCAATTCATTGATGGCTTTTTCCGGTTTGACGGCATTGAGTTCTATTTCCAAATTGGCAATTTGTTTTCGAGCCCGAGCTGCATATTTTAATGAATTTCCGGCCGCAACACGGTGAAATTCTCTGATGGCGTTGCGAGGGTATCCTTGTATCAGGAATTTTTTTGCAGTTAAATAATTGATTTCATCCTGATAGTCTTTTTTACTGTCGGTTGTTTTCAGGATATCAATGAAGTTTTGAGTGGTCATGTCATCTCCGGCGGCAAGGGCTATCTCGGCTCCGGTTCTGGCTATTCTGTTTTTCAGTTCATTCGGATAGTCTTTTATCAGTGAAATATAAGAAAGTAATATGACGTTGTCTTCCGGTTGCGGTTGTTTGGCGGCCGATGCCAGAGTTCTCCAGAAAATTGCTTCGTTTAACTCCGGCAGGCGGCCGAACGAAAAGTTCTCAATCGCCTGTCCATATCTTCTGGATAAAAAATTGGCTATCCCCATAAGTCCCTGATAATACTCCGTATTGACTTCTTTGGATTTATTTTCTTCCATTTTGTTTAATACGTTAAGAGCGTTTGTTCCCAAGCCTTTGGCCAGATAATATTTGGCAAGGAGTAGCCGGGCTTTGTCTTTTTCATTCTCATCGGCGGATGAAATGTCCTGTTTGAGCAATTCTTCCGCTTTGGTAAATCTTTCTTTTAATATTTGTTGTGGAATATCAGAAATTAAAGTCGGAAGATTTTCTTTACTTTGAGCGATGAATTCATGTCTTTTTAAGCTTTCCAAATCCGAGGAAATATTAAGCCCCCGATTTATGGCTTTGATGGTTAAACCGATGTTGGAACGCTCCATGGCAATATCATAGGCTTTGAAGACCATGGCGACACCCTGAGTGGAATCAAGCAGTTCAAAGTCAGGATAATTGTAAGCACTTTTTAAGCCGTTTTTTAATTCGGAACTCGGAGAAACCGAGATAACATCACCGATTGCAGGGTCGATAATGGTTACGGTATTGCCGGCAGTTGTTGTCGGAATGAACAGATACGGTCTTTTGCGGCTGTCGTATTGGGTATACAGAGGCATATCTTTGACGGTGTCTGAAGTATCTTGTTTCATCAAGTCGATAATCCACAGCAAACCTTCTTTACGAATGGACGGATAAACGTCCGGTTTGAGTTTCAGTCTTAAAACTGTGGCACTCGGATGCGGCATTTGGAGTAATTCATCGGCCATTTTTGCGGTTGAGGTTGTCAGCTCTTCAATATCAACGTTTTGGCGGTGGTCAAAGATGATCCACAGATAGCCGTTTCTTTGAAAAACAGCAAGATTGACCGGAATATTCCAAGGAAAACTCAGGCTGGCGACGGAATGGTCATTTGTTTGCGGAATGAGCTGAGTCAAAGCCATTTGCTGATTTTTTGCAACGGTTTTTTCCGATGAAACAATCATCGGAATTGTTTTTTGCATATGGTCGTCTTCCAGATCGTCATTAATCGATTTTTCAATATCAATCACGATTTTGCGATTAACCTCAAAATTGCGGATGAGTTTTTTTGGAAAAATGATGTCTAATCCTCCGGTTTCATTTCTGGCCTGCATGATTTGTTTTGCTTCCGAATAGTTTTTCAGGTTATCCGAGAGCAGGCGAATGTCTTTGTCGAGGCTGACAATGGTTTTTTGTGCTTCCCGGCTGATTTTTATGTCAGGTTTTTTACTGCCGGAATATTTGAAGGCAAAACGTTCAAATTTAGGATGACTTCCGTATTCAATAATTATGGTCTTGTTTTTGGCATCTATTCCGTTTGCCGTCAGTAAAGTATTTTGCGGAAAAATATCGACAATCAGCTTGTTTTTTCTGCGGAAGTTTTTGGTGCTGACCGGAAATTCCGTCGTTAGGGTAATTTGTTTTTTATCATCGGATATTTTGCTGTCGGTAATAATATTAGGATATTTTTTCTGAATGTCGGATATCTGATGAGACAGAGGCTTGCTGAAGGACAGCAGAACTTTATTATCTTTGGCTTCAATTTTGTAGTCGGTTTTTTCATCCATCGGCAGTTCAAGAGAGATGGTTCTCCCAATGGTGTCATAGCTGACCGGACTGGCTGTCGTTGTTGGGACAGACAAGCAAAAAGCAGTCAGAAACAATACTGAATGCCGCAGAATTTTTTTGTATATGTTTTTTGCTTGTGCCAAGGTGTGTCCTTAATTAATATTATAACCTATCAGTTCGTCTGTTACGGCTTTAGCTTTTTCTGACTGCATTTGAGCCAAAATTGCCGATGAAACGGACGGTTTCATTTCTCCGAGCAAGGAAACTGCCACTTCCAAATCTAATGTGTTGAAAATGCGGGCAGCGTCTTTAGGTTTCATGCTGGAATACATTTTTACCAAAGAGTTCAGTTTTTCTTTTTCTTTGGCATTGTATTCTTTAATCAGTTTTCTTAATTTGTTTTCATATTCCTTGAGCTGTTTTAACTTCTTATCAATTTCGTTTTCGGCGACTTTCAGCTGAACTGCTTTTTTATCGATTTCCCGACTGCGTAAATCCAAGGCTTCTCTTCTTTCGGCCAGCTCCTGAAGAATCATGATTTCCGACTGGGTGAAATTTGATTTGTTAAGGCTGCCGAGATTATTTCGAGTGTTTCCGGTGCTGTCGGTGTTGTTAAGGACTTTATCCAATTCGGCGGTTTCTTTTATGTTCCGTTCATCGGCAAAAGCTTCCGACTGGGAAATGCTTATGGTTTTTGTTTCCTGCTTTTTAATTTCATCGAAAACGTTGTTAATGCGAACAGACAAAGTCAGGGCGGCCATAAAGATAAAAACGGGGAGAATGCGGAAGTTTTGTTTTAATTTTTTCAGTAACATTTGTACACCCTTTATTTTATAGATCTGAGAGCTTTGAGCAGTTCCATTTCTGCTTCGGAACGAGAATCTTCAATGGAAAGAACATTAGCTTCTACAGTTTTTTCTCCGGTTTGAAAAGTATTTTTTTTACCTCCGAATAAAGATGATGGCTTAGGAGCTTCCTCTTTGATGGTTCTTCCGTCGCGGATGACGTTTTCCAGACGGTCGGCGAGATTATCCGCCCGCTCGTTGATAAACATCAGGTCGTCTTTGAGGGTTTTGGCATTATCAACGACTTCTTTTAAGTCTTCAGAAGAATGTTCCGTTACCGATTTTAGTTTCGGAATGGAGTTTTCGGCCTTAAATGTAGCATCGTTTAAGGCTTCCACCAGTTTGGCAAGGCTGTTTTGGTTTTGTCTCAAAAGGTTTAAGTTCTTATTTAGTTTGTAGGTATAAATAAGTGTCGGAATCAATAGAACAATGATGCTTATGTTAATGATCAATTCAAAATTATCCATTTTTTTCAGCCTTGTCTTTTACTTTGATGACAATGTGTTCGGATTTGCGGCCCATGGTACCTTTGATTAACGGAACGTCGCCGCAAATGAGGGTGATGTCTTCATTGCTGTTCATTTCCAGCGGAAGGAAGGAGCCTTTGTCCCATTTGGCGATTTCTCCGAGACTGATTTCTTTTTCTTTCAAGATGGCTTTGATTTCAATATCCGTTTCCCAAAGTTCTTCCACCAGATGATTTTCCCAAATGGTGTCGCGGCCGTAACGTTCGCCCATGAACATTTGCAGTAGCAAATCTCGGACCGGTTCCAGTGTGGCGTAAGGAATCATCAGGTCGATTTTTCCGCCGCGGTCTTCCATGTCTATTCTCAAACGGGCAACGATTACTGCGTTGGACAGGCGGGAAATGGTGGCAAATCGCGGGTTGGTTTCAAGCCGGTCATAAGAAAAGTTTACGGATGTAACCGGATCAAAAGCAGTTGACAAGTCAGAGAGTATCAGCTCAATCATATCTTTAACGAGGTTTAGCTCAATTGTCGTATACGGACGCCCTTCAATTCTCATAGCGGCGGTTCCTCGTCTTCCGCCGAGCAAAACATCCACAATGGAGTATACCAGAGACGAATCAACCGATATTAAGCCGTAGTTGTCCCATTCCTCGGCTTTGAATACGGCAAGCAGGGTCGGGAAGGTTAAGGAATCGATATATTCGCCGAAACGCATTGATTCAATATTGTCTAGTGACACTTCAACGTTATCCTGAGTGAAGTTACGCAAAGAGGTTGCCATCATGCGGATAAGGCGGTCAAAAACGATATCCAGCATCGGTAAGCGTTCGTAAGAAACCATGGACGAGTTTAAAATAGCCCGGACACCGGTTTTCATCGCATAAGAATCCGTATCGTCGTCATTACCGGAATAACCAAACAGACTGTCGATTTCTTCCTGATTGAGAATCTTGCTGTCTCCGGTATCGGACGACGGCATGGCCGCCTGCGGATTTTCGCCGCGAACCCGAATCATGTCTGTCCAGTCTTTATCCGGTGTTTCGTTTTTTTGTTCTTTATTTTCCTCAGCCACGTCAGTTTTCCTTATTTTTTCTGAATTTCAAAATTTTTAATGTTTAAGTTGGTTATTTTTATCGGGTCCGTAATCAGGTTAATGCGATATTGCAATTCTTCTTTCAGGTAGTAAAGGCTGTCGGAACCTTGTAATTCTTCTTCGCTCAATTCCTGTGTGTGAGCAATAACGGCATCTGCAATCTGGGGCATAAGGCCTTCAATGATTTTTATGTTTTCGACGGTCGGAATTTCAATGCTCAGGCGGATTTTAGCGATTTCTCTTTTTCCTTCCGCGTTTTTAATCTGTATGTTTATTTCAGGAAGGTCATAAAAAATGAGCAAGCTTTTTTTACTTCCGTCTTCTGCTGCGGATTTGTCGACTACGGTATAAGGAAGTTCTTCTTCAGAATTGAGGTTTTTTCCGGAAATGGAGTAAAAACTGACGATTAAGCCGATGACAACCAATATCGGCAACAAGAACAACAGAAATTTTTTTTTGTCGATGATTTTTAAACTTTCGTCAGGAATATTGTCGTCAGTGTCATTTTCAATATTAACCATTTTATACTCCGGTACTTAAACATATATTCCGCATTTTATAATATTTTTTTTATAATTAAACATTAAAAAGCGACTTATTACACGGAATTCTTACAAAAAACGCTTTTGGCGGTGCAAAGGCGGTTTGTGGTGTTAATTTTAACTAATAATTATAGTTTTTTGTGTATTCTTTTACACTTGAGAAGATATGCCGATTTGTATGTTACAGATATGTGAAATCTTTGTAAAAAAAGAGGCTGCTACTGGTAAAAATTCTGAAAATGTGGTAAGCTGAATATAGTGTTATAATGGGTGAAGGCTAAAATAAATGTATATCTGGGTAATATTGGCGACATTTATTACGATTTTGTATTCGTTTAACCTTTCGACCAGGTCTGATATGAGGGAACTCTATGTTGAGCCGCAAGCCGAGGCTGTTGTTGCCAAGTTGGTCGAACAGCATCGTGCTGCCCAGAAATATGTTCGGGATCATATGCCTCCGGATAACGGTTCTTCGACTGTTTCATACCATCCCGGAGAAATCAGTTTTGCTCAGTTAAAACCGTATTTGCCATATGGATTTAACGGTTCTCAAACGACCAGTGAATATACGACGTTGTTGTATTGTCTGGACAGAACCAGCAGTAAGTTCAGCCAGGCGATGACCGGATGCAGCGGAAGCGGTCCGAGCTGTTGCGGGAATCCTAATTCAATCACATATCTGGCAACGTTTGGATGTGTGCCGCAAAAATGGCGTAATATCCGTACCGGCCGACCGAACAATGATATGTTGAATGCTATTCAGAATCTTGTCGGGATGGGTACCGATATGGGATATGCAGATTTCGTTTCTCCGGATGCTCCGGAAAACGGTTTAAAAACAACAATGATGATAAGGGCCCGAGAAGTTACCTTTGTCTCTATTCCTCAATATATCATTTCCAATAAGCTGAGCGGGGTGGAGAGCGGGCGTTCATTCAGCGAGATGTGTGGTGACGGTATAAAAGGGAATGAAGTTTCTGCGGAAGCCGGCAGTGAGGATGAGGATACGGAGGAGGAAACTCCGGATATCGTTACGGCAGACAGTGCGTGCAATTTTTGTTTGATTTATTTGAGTCCGTTTGACTAATGACGGAAAAGGCAGGAGAAAGAAGATGGTAAAACGTAAATTTTCGAGATTAAACGAGCTCGGCAGTTTAATGGTCGAAGCAATGGCGATGTTAGCGTTGATTTCGATGGTAACTCCTATTCTCTATAAAAAAGCGGCGGAACGAACAACCGAACTGCAGGATATTAACGCGGCCAGCCAGATGCGGAGCCTGATAAAGGCTATTGATGATTATGTCAAAGACAATTATGACGATTTGGTTGCCGGAAAAACGATTACGCAGTCCGAGTGTAAGACGGCAAGCGTCAACTATTCTTCTTTTACCAATTCTTCTGCCAATATCAGTGTTCCTATTAACCATTTTTGTTATTACCTTCCTTACGGTTTTTTGGGTAGTGATAAAGAAGCTCAGGACAGCAAGACTTTCTCCAGCAATTATAAGGTCGTTTTGAAAAAAGTGGACGGAGACAGCGGTCGAAAGAAAACAATCACGGCATTTTTGGTAGCGAACCCAAGTGCCGGAACCCTGCCGATGATCAGAGCGTCAAGAATCGCCTCCATGATCGGAAGCAACGGCGGTTATGTGGACGGAAACAGAGGTAACGGTGTGCAGGGAATTTGGACTCTCGACAATTTGCAGACTGATTTGGGTTTGAGTTCCGGGGATTATACCAACGGGGCGATTATGGCATCGAGTATGCAGTCCATCAGTGCGTCCGGCGGCGGCGACAGCAGTGAAAATGTTTTGTATCGAAACAAACGTGCCGGAAAAGAGTATTTAAACACGATGGAAACCGATCTTTCCATGGGTGCTGCCGGAGGGAAACAGTATAACATTAAAAACATTAACCAGCTGATTGTCGGAGCCAATTCGGCAGATACAATGGACGGCGGTATTGAAAACGCTTTGTATCTGAAAAAAGGTGGTATCAATGTCGGGGATAAAGCCCATATATCCAGCAGCGGAGCAATCGACGGTACGTCTTTGGGTATCAGCGGTAATGCGACTATCGGAGGGGCTTTAAGTGCGGCTTCGGCAACAATCTCCGGGGCTTTGCAGGCTGCTACGGCCAATATTACCAATAATTTGACGGTAGGCGGTGATGCCAATATTACCGGTGCCATTACCGGTGCCAGTTTGGATGTGGGGAACGGAGCTATTAAGGGAGGTCCGATTACAGGAACCAGTTTAAATGTCGGTACCGGAACCATCACGGCAGGAACCGGTAATTTCAGCGGCGATATTAATGCTGTTAACGGTAATTTCAGCGGTACGATAGATGCCAATATATCCGAGGCGGATGTAATTACGGCAAGAGTAACATTGAATGCGGGTGTTGGCGGTAGTTTTGCACAGTTTGATGCCACAAGTGCCGACATTAATGTTGATACGTTTAATGTCGGGAAAACATCCGGTTCTAAGATTAGCGTTACCGGAGCGGATACGAAATTGCGAAATACGACAACCATGGATGTCGGGCTTTCAGACAGCAGACGTTTGATTATTAACGGTAACGGTGTCGGTATAACTTCCGATCTTTTGGCAACGATGTATGGTAATACGGGGGTAAGTATTGGTACAAGTGCCGGTAAAGTGGTCAATATTCAATCGGATTTATTGACAGCGACAAGTCCGGCAACATCCGGAGCCAAAGGATTGGTTAACGTTCGAGACGATTTTTATGCCATTGGCGAGAAGTTTAAGCTGACCAGAAACACAAGTAATACCAATACGTTGGTGTTTTCTCCTTATTCGACGGGTGTCGGTGATGCGGTAATTTATGCCAGCCATACAGATGCCAATGCGGCACCGCGATTGGATATTAAATCCAACGTTTTGCAGGTGGACAGCGGTCCGAGTGCCAGTTATATTGATATTGCTCCCGGGGCTGCCGTTGCCAATAATGCCAATAAAGGAAGTGTTTATATCAGAAGAGGTGTGATTGAATTAGAATCCAAGTATGATACGGTTAATCAAACAACGGGGAACTCTTCTGCCATGGGGTATATCAAGGCTGATCGCCTTGTTGATAATGCTGTTCTGGATACTGCGGCTTTACCGATTGTTACCGGCGGTGGTTATTCTGCGACAAGCGGTACTACTGGTAAAGCTTATAAGGGATATGATGCTTATCAGGTTAATCCGGCTTATACGTCAGTAATGCATGATATTAAGCTGACGACCCGAGGCGGTGCTCGTTTGAGCGATATCTTGCCGGATTTCATTAATAAAGGTATTTATGTGGTTGATAATACTTATAAAGAAGCTGTCGGGGATTGGACAGGGAAAACGACGGCTGCTCAATTGGATGCTATGGGATCATCCAGTAATGAATGTGCTGCCCATACTTGTCGTACTTCTCCGTGGCTGGGATGGATTCCGACTCCGCAGTGTCCTCCGGGATATGGTAAGGTTATTACCATTACGCCGGCAGGCTGGGCAATGGCTCAAGCCGGTACACCGGGTAAATCAACGTCTGGTTCTCAAAAGAGTCCGGATGTAGCAATAAATTATGATCCGCGAAGTATTACGACGGCTTTGGAAAGTGCAACAGCGGAGCCTCTTCCGTTGTATTTCCAAAAAAGTACTTGGCTGAGAGCCAATGTTTATCCGCACGGAAGCGGAGCCAGCTTTGTCGGTTGGAGTGCGATTATGGGCTTTATGTATCCGTACTCGTATTATAAGGATTATCTCTCGCATTTGGGAATTGGTCATGGTTCTGTGGCAGAAGATAAGGCAATTGTTTGGAATCTGTTTCCGGTATTCAAGCAGCAGCTGGAAGCTTATGCGACGGTTTACTGTTATTTTGACAGAACCAGCTTCTCTTCAACTTATGTTGGGGATTATGATCAGCTGTCGAATAAAAGAACCGTTTATAACAAGGGGAATATGACTTATACGGGTCGTTTGAATGATCCTAAGCTGGATTATACTGATCCGTGGTAATCGGAGGATTGTTTAAAAAACCCCTCAATTGAGGGGTTTTTTGTGGTAAAAATTTTTTTGTGTAGTAATTTCGTTAAAATGAACTAATATAAGCAAAGGTAAAAAACAGTTTTATTTAAGGAGTGTTTGAGATGAAGTTGCTTGCCTTGTTGATAACGGGAGTTTCAATAATGTTTTCAACAGCCTCGTTAGCTCAGGAAACTTCTGGGGTGCAGTCATTTATGCAGGAAGCTGATGCCTGGCGTCGCCAAAAAGGGGAGAGGCTTGTTATTTTGCAGAGTATTTCCGACTCTGTCGGACAGGCCGGAATGGAAAATATTACGAAAGCGGAACAGGTTTTTTGCTATCAGGTGGAAAACCGTCCGGCCGGTTACAGCGGTTACACGATTGACGGAATGGCCGTTACCGGATTTTGCGGTGTGGTTAACGCTGATTTGCGGGATATGATTATTAAGCAGTTTTTTGCAACGGAAGAGAATATCAGTACTGTTCCTGACAAGTGTCTTATCCGTCCGAAACTTATGCTTCGTTTTGTTCGCGGAATTGACGCCACGGATGTTCTGCTTTCTTCTCCGTGTCATTCTTTTTCAGTCTTTTACGGCGGAAAGCTCAGAACGTTTAACTTCAAGCCGGGGGCCGAAATTATTGATGTTATGGTCAATTCGTTCAAAACCAGTACCATTCCTTTTGTTTCTCCGGCTCTGCTTAATCAGCTTCTGCCGGTGGGCGTTGCCCAAAATACGGAGCAGAAAGCTATCGTGAAGGAGAAAAAAACAACGGCACCTATTCGTCAGTGGGAAGGAAGCGGTAATGAGCCGATTAAGAAAGCTCCGGTTAAAAAGGGCTGGAATAATCTGAAAATGTAATTACATCTTTTTAGAACAGCTAGTACGAATAGGACTATTTATATGAAAACCTGACAGTTCTGTCAGGTTTTCTGTTTTGTTTTAGGGCAGAAATACGGTTTGATTAAATACGTTTTCCAAAAAGAACAGGGAAATGAAACAGATAACGGAAGCAATGACCGGTGTGGTTATCCATCCTAAGGCGATACGTCCCAAAGTTGACCAGCGGACGCAAGAGCCTCCTTTCATAATCCCAATGCCGATAACCGCCCCGATGACGGCTTGAGAACTGGAAACCGGAACCAACGGTAAAGCAGGCAGATTGTGGCTTGTTAAAAAGTTTTGCAGTCCCTGAGAGGCAAATAAAAATAAAACCAAAGACTGGGAAACGACGACAATCCACGCGACAACAGGAGACATGGACATCAGGTTGTTTCCGATGGTGTTTATGACTTTTTGAGAATATGTAAAAACACCGATACTAATGGAAATTCCGCCGATTAAAAAGAGAATTTGCGTGCCGTTGAGCTTGATAATTCCCATATTGACCGGATGAAACGGATTGGAATCGACAAAAACGCCCATGACATTGGCAATGTTGTTTGCTCCCAAAGCGTAAGCCCCGAAGGCTCCGGCCAGAAGTAAGCCGATACGGGTATAGCAGTCTTGCCGAACGAGGTGAATTTTGGAGTGTTTGAGGATGATTTTTATGACGTAATAAAGAAAAACGGCGATTACTCCCGAAAGAGCAGGACAAATCGCCCAAGTGCTGACAATCTTGCTCAAAACGCCGATATCGGTTGTTTTTCCACTGTAGAGATTCCACCCGACAATGGCACCGACAATGGCCTGTGAAGTGGAGACGGGAATACCGCTGCCAACCATCCAATAAACCGTGAGTGCCGCAGAAAAAGCGACCATAAATGCTCCGGCAATGGCGTTGACGTTACCCAAATCTCCCAGGGTCTTGCTGGCACCGGCTCCGGTATAAACAGCCCCGAGAATGATGAAAACAGAGGCGATAATTGCGGCGGTTTTAAACTTTACCATACGGGTTCCGACCGCTGTTCCGAAAATGTTGGCCGCATCATTGGCTCCGAGGGACCAACCCAGAAATAAACCGCTGCTCAGAAAAATAAAAAAGGCAATATCCATTTAAATATCCCGTTTGATGGTGAAAATCAGAAGTTCGTCAATGCAATCTTCGGCAATGTCAGCCACATCGGCAACTTTACAGATGAGTGAACTGAGCTGAATTTTGTTTGCCAGCGGCAAATCCGAATCAAAAATGGCTTCTCTTAAGTGGGCGGAGGT
The DNA here is from genome assembly GCA_048463395.1 of Alphaproteobacteria bacterium. Taxonomy (GTDB): domain Bacteria; phylum Pseudomonadota; class Alphaproteobacteria; order RF32; family CAG-239; genus JAGAJR01. The sequence continues at coordinate 89,895 of DBFWPL010000008.1, forward strand.
AATGTCGCTTTCGTGTTCCAGAAAATAGACTTTTTGTGAATAATCCCTGACCGTGCTGATGTCTCTGAAAAATGCTCTGGAGGCGATAGCCATGTTTTCCGTGCAGTCAATCACTTGTTCACAGAGTTCGGTCAGCCGCATGTGGTATTCTGCCGGAATTTCCGGACGTTCAATATAAAAAGCATGGGCGACTTCATCATATTTGTTAATGATTTTATCAAGCTTTTCAACCAGATGGAGAACGTCTCCCCGTAAGTCAGGGAGCAAATTTTCAACATAAAGTTTGTTTTCAATATCGCGGCGGATGGCATCGGCATCGTGTTCTATCTGTTTGATTTGTTTGCTTAATTTTTTGTATTCGGCACTGCGTTGTTCGACCAAAAAGACTTTAATTGCCTTTTTGAATGTCATTGCGACATCTATAATCTTGTCATGAAACAAATCTATTTTGTTTTCCAGAGCTTTGGTTTGCGAAAACAGCGAAATGTGAACGTGAAACATCAGATACCTGTCCTTAAATTGTTAATTATCAGTTGTTACTTTATCATAAATGGTTAAAGAAAGCTTTATTTTTTCAAAAATAATTAAAAAATAAAATTTAATTTTCTCTTGTAAATATGAGATATATTGGCTAAATTAAGTATGTTTTTGATTATAATTTAAAACTTAAGGATACTGATAATGAATAAATTAAATTCACTTTATGTTTCTTTAGTGGCTTTGCTTGTTGCCATCGCAGCTTTGGTTATGTGTGTTCTCTGCTGCTGCGGTAATAAGGGTGCCATGGTGGAAGAAGCCCTGAACAATAATCCTGAAATGATTATTAATGCTATGCAGAAATATGAACAGAAAATGAGAGACGAAGCTCAGGCTCAGGCTCAAAAACTGATCATGGACAATATTGAAGAAGTAAACAATGATCCTAGCACTCCGTTTGTCGGTAATAAAGACGCCAAAGTTGTGTTGGTTGAATTCTTTGATTATTCTTGCGGATACTGCCACAGATTGTTCCCAGGCTTAAAAGCCGTTATTGAAAACAATCCGGATGTTAAAGTTGCTTTCAAAGCTTTGACTTTTGTTTCTCCGGTTTCCGAATATGCTGCAAAGGCCGCTTTGGCTGCCAATATGCAGGGTAAATATATTGAAATGCATAATGGTTTGTTCCAAGTTAACGGCAGATTGACTGAAGCTAAGGTTGACGAAGTTGCTGCTCAAATTGGTTTGGATATGGATCAGTACAGAACAGATTTGGGTTCTGAAAAAGTTAAAACAGCTTTGAGAAACAATGCAGAATTGGCTGGTAAAATTCAGGTTAACGGTGTTCCTGCCCTTGTCCTGAACGGCAAAATGCTGCAGACGATTGACGGCAATGTTGTTCAAGATGCTTTGAACGAAGCAAAAGCTGCTCAATAATCTCTTTGTGAGGAGATAACAAAAAACAGCTCTCAAATGAGAGCTGTTTTTCTTTTGGGTAAAAAGTTTAATATTTCCGCTCTATAATGTATTGGGCGAGAAGTTTGAGGTTCTCGGCTTTGCTGCCGAAAATGTCTAAAGCCTTTTGAGCTTGTTTAATCAGGTCTTCGGCGATTTTGCGGGTGTTTGCCAATCCATATAGGGAAACGAAAGTTACTTTTCCTTGTTTTTTGTCTTTTTGGAGTGTTTTTCCGACCAAATCGGCATTACCTTCAACATCAAGGATGTCATCGGCGATTTGAAACGCAATGCCGATTTTGCGGGAATAATCTATTAATGCCTGTCTTTGTTTTTTGGTGGCTTTTCCCAGAATGGCTCCGGCTTCACAGGCATAGCGGATAAGGCGGCCGGTTTTCATTTCTTCAATATGTTTAATGAGTGTTTCGTTTTGCAGTTTTGGAGAAATTTTTTCGGCATACAGATCAACCATTTGTCCGGCAATCATTCCCGTAAAAGCTCCGGCAGCGTTTGCCAGATATTGTATCAGTTCGCAGCGGGTTGCGGAATCTGCTGTTTTTTCGTCACTAAGAATTTCAAAGGCATAGGTCAGCAATCCGTCGCCCGCTAAAATGGCGGTTGCTTCGTCAAATTGTTTGTGGCAAGTGGGTTTGCCGCGGCGAAGATCGTCGTTGTCCATGGAAGGCAAATCATCATGGATTAACGAATAAGAATGGAGCATTTCCAAAGCGGCGGCGGTTCGGAGCGATTTTGCCTCGGAGATGCCGAACAGTTTGGCTGTTTCGGAAACCAGATACGGACGGAGCCTTTTTCCGCCGTTCATGACCGAATATTTCATGGCTTCGACCACTCTTTTTTCCTCTCCTTCGGGAAGCGGAAAAAAAGATGCCAGTTTGGTGTTAAATTTTTGAGAGTAAGAGCTTAAAATTTTTTTGATGTTTTTCATAATCAGTCAATCTTTTCCAGTTCAGATGTGCTCATTTCTCCGTTTGGGGAGATTTCAATTTTTTCAATTTTGAGCTGGGCGTCTTTTAGTCTTTTTTCACAGAATTGTTTCAGGCTGACGGCCTTCTCATAAGCGGTAACCGCGTCATCGAGTTTAATCCGTCCGCTTTCAAGCTCACGGACGATGTTTTCCAGCTGCAGAAGGGCATCTTCAAAGCTCAAGTCCTTGATTTTATTGTCTTCCATTAATTTTCTCCTTATTAATTTAGGCAATATTATTATATTATGTTTCTAATATCAACTTTAATGTAACCATTGTGATAAACAGCTAAAGTATATATATCAATTAGCTTTATTAGAACTGTTTGAAGCTTCCCGATTATGGTATCCTTAAGTAAAAATCAGGGAGGAAAAAATGAAGAGTTCGGTGATAAAATTAGGGGCAAAGTTATTTAAAGCCTTAGGAAATGAAAAACGGTTGGAGATATTGTTTAATTTATTAAATAAAGAACTGAATGTCGGAGAGTTGGAAAAGCTTGTTGATCTGAGTCAGTCGGCGTTATCGCAGCATTTGGCGGTTTTGAGAAGCGGAGACATTGTTAAAACCCGCAGAGTTGCTCAAACGATTTTTTATTCTATTAAAAGCGAAAAAGTGATTAAGGTTTTGAACTTTATAAAAAAACTTTACGGTACACCGTGTTATTAAAAAACGGGGTAACGGAGCAAGCAGCGGCAATTTAATCAGAAGCCGCTGTTTTTATGTCTATTGCTTTTTTATTCGGGTTGTAACTGATGGTTAAACGTCCTTCCCGCAGAGCCAAAGCTTCTTTTCCGAAAAGTTCGAACCGCCATCCTTTCAGAACAGGATTGTTTTTATCGGCAAAAACGGAGAGTTTTCGCAAATCTTCTTCCGAGGCAATGAGTTTGGCAACCACACCGCTTTTTTGGCTTTTGATTTTGAGCAGGAGTTTTAGAAGTTCGTATAACGACAGGGAGGCTCCCGAGACGTTTTTTTCTTTTTCTGGACGAACGTATTGAGATGACGGGATTTCCTGTGCTTTGTTCATAACTTCCAAAATCTCAACAGCAAGTTTTCCGACCAGAATATCTTTGCGGATGTTGCGGATTTCTTCCATTTCTTCAAGTGTATGCGGGCAGGCTGCGGCAATGTTAAGCAGACATTCGTCTTTGATGATGGACTGCCGAGGGGTGTCTTTCTTTTGAGCTCGTTCTTCCCGCCAGGCTGCCAATTCTCTTAAAATGGTCAGAAAACGGGCGTTGTGGGAGCGGTGTTTGATTTTTTGCCAGGCATCTTGGGGATGAACAATGTATGTTTCCGGATTGGTTAAAATTTCGGCTTCTTCGTCCACCCAGTGAAGTCTTCCCGTATTTTCGAGTTCCGTTTTCAGATGTTCATAAATGGGGATTAAGTGAGTTACGTCCGAAAGGGCGTATTGCAGTTGTTTTTTATCCAACGGGCGTTTACTCCAATTGGACAGGCGGCAGGTCTTATCTAAGGAGATGTTAACGATTTTATTAACAAGAGTTTCGTAGCTGACAGATTCCCCAAATCCGCAGACCATGGCTGCAATTTGGGTGTCGAACACGGGGTCGGGGATGGTTCCCGAGAGTTTGTATAAAATCTCAATATCCTGTCGTCCGGAGTGGAATACTTTAATAATATCCGGGTTTTGGAGAATGGCAAAAAAAGGAGACAGGTCGATATCAGGGGCCAGGGGGTCGATGATTGCACATTCTCCTTTACTGCCGACTTGTATCAGGCAAAGTTTGGCATAGTATGTTTTTTCCCTTAGGAATTCCAAATCAACGGTGATGAATTCCTTTTGGTTGAGTGTTTCGCAAAAATCTTTTAAATCCTGTGTCGTTTCAATTATGTTCATTTTTATTTTCCTGCCTGTTACAGCTTGATTATTTAATATTTTTTTCTGTTCAAAGCAAGCAAAATATCTGTTATCGTCAAAGCGGTTTTTTATGTTCATCTCTTTAAGTTTGGCTTGCTTTTCATCGGAATTAGATTTAAAACTATAAAGCTTAATAAAATAAAATGATACAAGAGGTTTTTATGCAAAAATATCGCACACATACTTGCGGAGAGCTTCGTGCCTCCGATATCGGCCAAGAAATCAAGCTTGCCGGATGGATTCATCGTAAACGTAATTTGGGAAATCTTTGCTTTGTGGATTTGCGAGATCATTACGGTATTACACAATGTGTTGTCGATAGCAGTTCAGATTTGTTTGAAAAAATTGAGGCTTTGCGTCCGGAATCGGTTGTCGGTTTTACGGGAAAAGTTATTGCCCGAGAGAGTGTTAATAAAAATATGCCGACGGGAGACATCGAAATTAAGGTTTCGGCAATTGAGGTATATTCCGAAGCCGATGTTCTGCCGTTCCAAGTTGCCATTGAGGACGATGCTCCGGAAGAAATGCGTTTGAAATATCGTTTTCTGGACTTGAGAAAAGACCGTATTCATAAAAATATTTTACTCCGCTCAAAAGTTATTCAGCGTTCCCGCGAATTGATGAGGGAGCAGGGCTTTACCGAGTATCAGACTCCGATTTTGACGGCGTCTTCTCCGGAAGGGGCTCGCGACTTTTTGGTGCCGTCCCGTATTAATCCCGGAAAATTTTATGCCTTGCCGCAGGCTCCGCAGCAGTTTAAACAATTGCTGATGGTTTCCGGTTTTGACCGTTATTTCCAGATTGCTCCGTGTTTCCGAGATGAAGATCCTCGTGCCGACCGCAGTCCGGGCGAGTTTTATCAGATGGATATGGAGATGAGTTTTGCCACTCAGGAAGATGTGTTTGCCGTTATTGAACATACGCTGGGCGGTATTTTTAACGAGTTTGCAAACGGTAAGACGGTCGATCAGGCTCCTTATCGTCATATTCCGTTCAGAGAGGCCATGCTGAAATATGGTTCGGATAAACCGGATTTGAGAAATCCACTGGTTATGCAAGATGTTACAGACTTCTTCGGTGAATCCGGCTTTAGCGTTTATGATACCATGGTTAAAGAAGGCAAGATGATTAAAGGTATGGTAGTTGAAGGTATTGCCGATAAGCCTCGTTCATTCTTTGACAAGCTGGATGCTTGTGCGAAAGAGGAAGGTATGGGCGGTATTGCTTATGTTGCTTTTGCCGTTGCCGGTGTCAAAGGTATTGCGAAGTTGTTGAGTGAGGCCAAATTAGCCGAATTAAAATCTAAGTACGGTGTCAAAGACGGAGATGCCATTTTGTTTATGGCAGGTAAAGGCGTTAAATTTGACAAGTTTACCGGCCGTCTGCGTAACAAAGTGGGCGAAGAGCTTGGTTTGTTTGATGAAAATTCTTTCAGAATGTGTTGGGTTGTGGATTTTCCGTTCTATGAAGAGAATGAGGAAACCGGGGCCGTAGAGTTTTCGCATAATCCGTTCTCTATGCCGCAGGGTGGTATGGATGCTTTAATGAATAAAAATCCGCTGGATATTCTTGCTTACCAATATGACTTTGTTTGTAATGGTGTGGAACTGCTTTCCGGAGCGGTGCGTAACCATAAGCCGGAAATTATGTATAAGGCTTTTGAAATTGCCGGTTATGACCACAGTGTTGTTGACAATAAGTTCGGCGGAATGATCAGTGCTTTTAAATTCGGAGCTCCTCCACACGCCGGTTCGGCTTATGGGGTTGATCGTTTGGTTATGCTTTTGTTGGATGAGCCGATTATTCGGGATGTTATTTTATTTCCGTTGAACGGAAAGGCTCAGGATTTGATGATGCAGGCTCCGAATTTTGTTACGCAGCAACAACTGGATGAACTGCATATTAAAACTGTTCCGGTCGAAGATAAGAAATAATTGTGAAAAGAACGCTCTTGAGATTTTCGGGGCGTTTTTTTTGTTGTTAGTAAAAAAAACAGTTGATTTTTTATTTAAATCGTCCTACATAGATAGCGAAGTTGCTTATTGCTTCATCGTCTAATGGTAGGACAGCGGACTCTGACTCCGTTAATCTTGGTTCGAATCCAGGTGAAGCAGCCATAAAAAATACCACCCCGTGCGGGTGGTATTTTTTATGGGTGAAGTTCGGATGAGGACCCGTTTGCGGGAGTACCCAATCTAGGTGAAGCAGCCGCTAAAAAAGACATCACTTGATATGGTGTTTTTTTGTTTTATATTTAAAGTTAATGTTAATAATTTGATTTTATAATTAAACAGTTGATTTATGTTAATTAAGCAAAGGTTTTATTTTAAACGATGATGTATGCGGTTTATTTGGGATTGGTTTTGTTGTTAGTTTTTGCCAATGCCTTTTTTGTGGTTTCGGAATTTGCAATTGTAAAAATCAGACGAACAAAGTTGGAAGAGCTGGCTCATTCCGGGAAAAAACAAGCTAAAATCGCTCTGAAAATTACGGATAAGTTAAATACATATTTGAGTGCCATTCAATTAGGAATTACTTTGGCTTCTCTAGGGTTGGGATGGATTGGCGAACCGGCAGTTTCCCGTCTTTTGGAATTGTGGTTCGGAGGTTTCTTCAACGGAAACACGATTTTGCTGCATACGGTTAGTTTTGGTGCCGCATTTGCTTTTATTACTTTATTGCATGTTGTTTTAGGCGAATTGGTTCCGAAGTCTTTGGCAATTCAGCATACGGAGAAATATGTTTTGAGTGTTGCCCGCCCGCTGTATTTGTTCAATAAAATTTTTGCTCCGTTTATTTGGGTATTTGACCATGTAACCAATGCGGTTTTGCATATCATGGGAACACGGATGACTAATGAAAATGAGGATGTTCATTCGGAAGAGGAAATCAAGCTGATTATTAATGCTTCTCAAAAAGACGGTGTGATTGATGATACCGAAGGGGAAATTATTCAAAATGCAATGGAGTTTTCCGAAATTTATGCTCATGAAATCATGATTCCGCGTCAGGATATTAAGTGTATTTATTTGGGAGATGGGTTTGAGCGGGTTATGGAAACGGTTAAAAGTAATAATCATACACGTTTCCCTTTGTGTAAAAAGGACAAGGACAATATTGTCGGTATGATTCATATTCGTGATTTGCTGGAGCATCAGGAACATCTGCATGATAAAGACATCTTAAGCAAAATCTCTCGAAAAATTCTTTTTGTGCCTGAAAATAAGTCAATTTCTGATATTTTGCATGAGATGATGGCAAAGAGAATTCATTTGGCGATTGTGGTTGACGAATATGGCGGAACGGCAGGAATGTTGTCAATGGAAGATATTCTTGAAGAACTTGTCGGAGACATTATGGATGAGCATGATGACGATGAAGAAGAGCCTTTGGAAGTTATCAGTGAGGACACATGTATTTTTGACGGGACGTATCTGGTGGAAGATGCTTATGATTGTTTGGGACTTCCGGCGATTGAATGTGAAGAAAGCACTATCGGCGGATATGTTTTCGGTCTTTTAGGAAGAGAACCTTTGGTCGGTGATAAGGTAAACGATGAATATTGTGACTTTGAAGTTATGGAGGTCGATAATATGCGGATTATCAAAGTTAAGGTCAAAGCCAAGAAGTTTGAAACCGATGAAGACGAGGAATAAGAAAAAAACCTCCACAAGGGAGGTTTTTTTTATGGCACCGACAGAAGTGAGAGCCTCGTTTTTGCTCGTAGGGGTTTCGTTGTCGGTGATGGATTAGCCAAAAGCAATAAATATTCATTATAAGCCTTAGGAAATAGTATGTTAAAAGACGAAGATAATTACACATTGGAAGAAAGTATACTTGTAAAAGCATCCGATTTAAAAAATGATGCTGTCGGATTAATGTATCTTATGCCTAACTCGTATCAATATGTTTTTACGCCAAATCAAAAAGAATTGTTACAATACACTTGTCGGGGAATAAAGCTTTTGCTTGCAGTGGGAGCTGTTCCTGTAATCAGTGTCAAAAATTCGCCTTTTGATTGGGAACCAACTTTGAAATATGGAACCAAGAGAGATGAAATTGCAAACAATATCATAAAAGAATTTGAATTTTCTAAAAAAACATATCCTGACGGAGGAGATGTTTGGTTTGCGATACCGGCTGTTTACACCTATACAAATAATACAAGCTTTCAACAACCTTATTTGCAACTGTTGAGAAACAAATCAGAACAAACTTTAGAAGAATTAACAATTGAAATACTTGAAACTTTATTAAGCTCTTCAATATCGCTTACTGATATTTTATCCCAAGATAATGAAATATTTACTTATAATGTTAAAGCTCAAGAAAAATATGTTACCCATATTCTTACTGCTATTCTTCAATTAGCAAGTACAGTAAAAGAGGATAACGGGAAATTGATTCAAGACGAATCTTGGGGGCGGACAGCTAAACAAAAAATCGAAAATATAATAACCCAATGGCAGCACTCTCAAAAAATACCCAATGTAATATTTGCTTTACCTAAATTTATAACCAAGCAGAAATAACAAAAACGAGCAGAGAAATGAAAATGCAATATTCAACAAGAATACATTTTGTAGTCAATGAGAATGATATACCAAGCCTTCCCAACTCAAGGCTAATTAAAATCAACTGTGAAAATATTCATACAACTAATGAATTATTTGAAACATTTTCTAATATCTTAGAATTCCCCTCTTATTTTGGATGGAATTGGGATGCATTCAATGAATGTTTATGGGATTTGGAATGGATAAAAGATAAATATAATATAAGTAAAGCGGAAATTTATATTTTTAATATACAACATTTATTAGACAACGAAAGTATGGAAGAAAAAAGAATCTTTTTTAGTATTATAAATCAGGATTACTCTATTTCTCCTAATGATGAACAAGGAAAATTAAATTTTCCTGTAGATATTCAATTATTTTTTAATGATGCAGAAAAAAATAATTTACTCCCGGCACCGGTAACAATGCTTTGGAATTCGGAGATAAGAGAATGAAAAAATTATTTTGACAGCAATAGTACATTTTATATGCCTTATAAATGTATTGGTTTGACTGTTGTGGAACAAACATTTCTGAAACTATGCTTCAAGAAATGAGATATGAAACGCTGCTTAGTTAAAATAAAAAAACACCCCGTTAGGAGTGTTTTTAATGGTGCCGACACACGGACTCGAACCGCGGACCCACTGATTACAAATCAGTAGCTCTACCAACTGAGCTATGTCGGCATGAATATGTGTGTTTTATAAACGAGCATCTTTTTATTGTCAATAAGTTTTTGTTATTTTTTATCCAGAAGAGGGTAATGAGTTTTTGACAAAAGATTTATTTCTTTTTATTTTGTAATTGATATTTCAAATTACGGGTAATTATGTTTATGAAAAAATGTAAGGTACTGTTTATTACGGGATATGGTTTTATTTTCCTTTCTTTACTTTTGGCCGCTATCAGAAGTCATTTAATTTATTTTTTTGATGAGGCTGTTGAGCGTAATTATGTTGTTCCTTCAGGTAAAATGTTTGTTCCGGAAAAGGATGCTTTTATCTTTTCGGCTGTCAGTGATACAGGCGGAGAGAATGGTTCTCTTGAAAAAATTATAAACCAAGCGAGAGGAACAGGTGCAGAATTTATTTTGCATTTGGGGGATTTGGTTCGTTATAAAACTCCCAGTCATTTTGATTGGATTGTTTCAGAATTGGAAGGAAAGCTTAAGGGAGTTCCTTTTTATATGATTCCCGGAAATCATGAAATTGAAAATGAAGAAGGGGTTGTTGACAAGACTACTTATATGGAAATTTTCGGTCAAACGTATTATTGGTTTAGTTATGGGAGCACATTGTTTATCGGTTTGGACAGTTCTGAGGGAACCCTTGATAAAGAGCAACTGCGTTGGCTTAAATTGACTTTGGAAAAAATTCGTCCGTATTTTAAATATTGTGTTATTTATTCTCATGTGCCGCCGACCAGCGGAACAAAAATTATTGATAAACATTTGCTGCCGAAAACTTCACAAGAATTTGCCTCTTTGATTTCAGAGCATAATGTTTCATTGTTGCTTTTTGGTCATGTGCATTATTTTTCCAATGAAACATTTGCCGGAGTGCCGATGTATACTTTGCCGGCGTCCGGTCAGGAATCTCGGGATATGGAAAAGATTAAGCCTGGGTATTTAATGATTTCCGTGACTCCGGAGGGGATTCACAGTCATGTTAAATATCTGAGAAAAACGAGAAGTACGGAGCGTTTTGAGGCTTTTTTAAGCCACGCATTGGTTAAAGATGAAATCAGAGTTATATCTCTCTGGCTGTTTGGGGCAGGAGTTGTTTTGTTGTTATTGGCTTGGTTTATGAAAAAACGCGGTTAATGATTTTTACAAAGATTGAATTTCCTGGATTATCTGTTTGTTAATGTCTTCCGGGGAATCAATATTGGTGTTATATTCGATAACGTCTTTTGAACAAAACGGAAATTTATTCAAGTTATACATTGGTTGAATATCTGTGATGGCTGGGTTTGTCGTATAAATAATCCGCAACGGCTTGTTTATCAGACAAAGCAAGTCAATCAGGCCGGAACGTAGGGCGATAATCATTTTACAATGAGAGGCGACAAAATACGTTTCCTCAATCGTGAGGATATTATCTCCTTTGGATTTATTTATGAATATCTGATATTTTTTATTTTGGGCAGCATTAATTACCGATGACCAAAATGTTTCCGGCAAAGGTGTTAAAGATAATGCTTCATCAGAGATAAATATTAAATTCTTAAGAGATAGTCCCATTTTTTCCAGTTTCTTTGTTGCGGATATTTGGGCTTCTTCGGAAATAATCGGGGTGGCATAATTTTGTGTTTGCAGATTTTTTCCTAAGTAATTTTGCCAATTCTCAAAGAGGTGTTTTTGGGTTAAATTCATTTGTCCTAAGTCGTGGTTACTGAGAACGAATGAAAAGGTGTGCTTTTTATATTCCGAGGTTTCCCAAAAGGAGATTTTTTCCTTGCATAGAATTGTGGAAACTTCAGGAGCCAGCATTTTAAAAACGTCCAGATGATATTTTTTTGTTACTACAACCATTTCTCCGTTCCACCAATGTTTGTACGTTAGGGCGAAAATAACGGCTTCACCTAAGTTTGACTCGATAATTTTGAAATTTTTCCATTTTTTTGAATCAACGCTGGTCAGAACAGCTTCAAAAAAAGGTCTGCTTTTATATATATTTTTAAATTTTCTTTTGAGTTTTTTTCGATATTTTTTTACAGGGATGAAAAGGCAAAGAAAGTGGAGAAGATGATATTTCATTATAAATCCTCATCGATTTTGAAAGGGATGTTTAAATGTTCGTCTCTTGCTTTATTAACGGCGTAAGCACAAGTTAAACCGGATGGCTTGTTGTCATTAATAAGCACCCGCTCGCCCATAGGGGCGTTAAAGATGATGTGGTTGTATCTCAAGCCGTTTTGCTTCATAAAATTTTCCAAATTTTCTTTTTCGGTGTTTTTTCTGCTGGTTAAGAGGATAATCATGTCTTCCGCAGGAATAGCGGCAAAGAGCTCTTTCACACCGTCTAAAAGTGTGTCATAACCATCGATTTTGTATCCGTTATGTTTTACTAAAGTACCGTCTACATCAAAAATCCATGTATGGGGAAGTGGAGAAAGTGATAACTTAGCCGGCATATTGCAAATATTCCTCAAGTTCCAACAAACCTTTATAGAAAGCTCCGCAGATTGCGTCGTAATCTTCCCAAGCGTAAGTTGTCAGGCTTAACCAGATTATGGCGTGGAGTAATTTGATTTTTCTTTTGTCGGCTCCGGTAAACTTAAAGAAATCTTCTTCCAGTTCTTTCCAGTTGTTAGATACGATCATTAAATCTACGCCGTCATCCGTAATTTCCAATGAAAAGTTTTTGCGGTTAAACTGATCATAGTCGCCGACAACGGAATAGTAAAGTTTGGCCCAATCATAATCTACATCACCGTAGAGTTTTGTTTGACCGAAATAACCTCGGGGGTCAAGTAAAATCGGGCGGATGTTGTCTGTTTCTATCATCATGTTATGAAATGTACAATCTCCGTGGGTCAGATAAAATTTATCAGGATACATTTGGCGGATGTTATTGATGATTTTATCTTTTATTGCGAAAATATTTCGGCATTTTTTTCCGTTGATTGTAATAAATTCGTCTTTTGCAAAAGGGACCAGTTCCCGTACTTTGTCCAAACGGTCAAAGGTTTTGGTTATGTAATTGTTTTCGCAGTCTTCTTTGCTGGCGTTTATCGGAGCTGTAAGTTTATGCAAGTCTTTTAACGCCGTTATGATTTTATCAAGCAGGGCTTTTTTGAAACCTTTGGTTAAAAAGGCATATTCAAAGATGTTTTCGCCTTTTATTTTTTCCATGACCAACGGATCGTAGCCGTAAATTTTAGGAATGTTGGTGTAGCCGAGTTCCGTTACTTTTTTGTACCATACAATTTCATCTGCGGCTAATTTGCGGCCTTGTTCGTCAATAGGATATTTTAAGACAATATCTCCCTTAAATTCCATTTTGTTAAAAGGTCGGCATTTGGGTTTGTTTAATTCGTTTTGAAAATAGGAAAGCATGGTGCCGATTTCCAGTCCGCCGTACATGTTCAGACGTTCAAAAGGTATGTTTTGGGAAGATAAATAACGGACAAATTCGCCTTCATCGGGAACATCGCTTATTTGTTGTTTGTTTTTGAAAAGAAACAATCCGGCAACACCGTTTTCCTGAGAAGGTTCTTCAATAAAAGTATTGTTGACATAGGACCAACGACAAGGAAAATCTTTTGAAATTCCTAAATAATTTTGTGTCAAATCTTGAGGTAAGCCTACTTCGGAAAGAACAAGATCACACCAGATTAACATAAAAGGGGTTTCGTTTGGGAGTTTTTTCAGAGCATCCGAAATTCCGGAGCAAGTTCCTTTTTTATTGGCGTCAATGACTTCAAAATCGACTTTGGCAAAAGCTTTCAGGTATTTTTTTAACACATCTTTTTTGTAGTCGGCAATTATTTTGAATTTTGCTTGCGGATATTTTTTGAAAAGGTGAAAAATCATCGGCAAATTGTCGACAGGAACCAGTGCTTTGGGTTTGTTGGTAGTTAATGTTTCCAGTCTGGTGCCTTTGCCGCCGGCTTGGATAATAATGTGATTCAGCATATAAGTTCCCCTTTGCTCTTCATCCGAAGCGAAATGATTGCAATAAATTGCAATTAGAAATTGAGCCTATTTTTGTATAATTTTAATGGGGAGTCAATGCTTATTTTGTCTATGTGAGCAGATTGTTTTATGTGATTTTAATGTGTTTAGTCCGGGGCGAAGAATTTGACAGCGGTTTCCAGTTGGGAAACTTTAGCTTCTTTTAAGTACCAATCATAGGCTTTGGCAATATGACCGAAATCCAGAGCTTGATACCCTTTCAGAGCCAAATCATAAGCCAGAACGGTTGCCGTCGGACCCAAAATGATGATAATCAGCCGGTTTTTATCAATGTTGCAGGCTTGTTTCAAAATCTCGTCGTAATGTTCAAAAGCATCGGAAGCCGGAGCGTATTGATATTTAACGGATTTGGCAAAGTCAAAAATATTGTGTTTGATTTCATCAAAGACAGATTTTCCGCAGATGATGGTTATGTCTTTGTCTTTCCATATGGAAATCATCTTATCAAAATAAGATTTGAAGTCGTAATCAATATATTTGGTGTATGCCAGCGTCATTTCGGCAGGATAAAATACTGAGTTCGGAGAAGTGTATTTTCTGACGATTTCATCATATTTGTTGGCAAAGTTACGGGAAAAATGGCGGTTAAATTTGTTGGTATTTTCCCGGTCGGAATAATAGCTCTCCGGTATTGCCACCATAATTTCAGGTTTTTGTGAAGAGAGCACTTCAATTAAGCGTTTGGAGAGTTTAGGTGAAGCTTTTTGAAACGGGATGTTTTGACCGATACACAGGTTTAATTCTCCGTCGCCGAAACGGCAGAGACTGGCTTTATCCTTGTTTATTTTTTCAATACATTCGTCAATGCCTTTTATTTGCGGCGGGCACATTTTGCCAAGGCTGGCAATGACTTCATATTTATAATTATCGAGAATTTCGTTGAGATAATCCAGAGAAACGGAGTTTTGTGTTTTTTTGTGGTCTTTTTGCAGATCAACTTTAAACAATATATAAAGGTTTTTAAAAAAACGTCCGAAGTTCATGGTTCTTTATCCAAAAATATTCAATTGGACGTATTTTTGTATACTTTTAATAGGGAGTCAATGCTTATTTTGTCTATGTGAGCAGATTACAGCTTGAAATGCTTTTTTATTTTTTTTCGCCACGGACGGTATGGCACGAACAGGCAGATTGTTTTTACCAAGGCTTTTTTGCCGGAAGCCAGAAATTTTCGTTTCAATTGTCCTTTGCATTTTAATTTTTGGAAAACAGGCATACAGTTTTTTATGTCGCCCATAGTCAGTTCGTTTCCGTCTTTATCGAATCCTTGAGTTTTCATCCGGATTTTGGTTATAAACGGTAAAGGATGAGAGATTTCTTTTTCTCCGGCAGATTTAGAATCGTCATTTTCCATGAGTAAGAAGTCCGGATGAGATTTGAATTTTTCGTGTATGCGGGAGCAAAGTTCAATATCTTTTTCCGTAATGTCTTTATTGTTTCTTGAGAACCATAGCAACAGGATTTTTTGTTCAGAATCGAGGTTGTCCAGAAAGCGTTTGCAACGACGGTTGTATTTTTCTTTTACTTCAGGAAAACTTGTTTCTAAAGGAACATCTTTGGAAAAATCATGAAAGTAATAAAAGCCGTTAGAGGTGTTTTCATAATAGTCGCAAAGCTCATCGTTGAACATTTTCGGGTCTTTGGGCAGGAATTTTAAGTCCCCGATTTCCAGAAAATGTTCAAAACGGTTGAGAATCAGGTTCATTCTGGTTTCAAAATCCGCATGAGTCAGCCAGTCAAAAGGACCGGATGTGCTCCTGAGTTTGTTTTTCAGCATATACATTGAACAGCCGCAATCGGCTCCGACGGAATAAATCAAATCATATTTTTCAGACATATTACACCTTTTGCCGGGCAGGGAAAACTTTGTTAATGGTGTTCATGAAGTTTTGCTCGTAAACTTCATTGGTGGAGGTTTGTAAAAACAGCTTTCTGGAAAGTGCCCCCATTTCAGGAATCTTATCAGCATTCCGGATTATCCGGAGCATTTTATCCGCCAAGTCGTCAATGTCGCCGGTGTGGGTAATAAAGCCGTTGTTTCCTTCGTTAATAAGGTAAGCAGTACCTACGTTTGAACTGATAATCAGCGGTTTGCCGAGCATGGCGGCTTCAATGGCAACGAGAGGATTACAGTCGTCTCTTGACGGAACCAGAAAAACGTCCATCTCCCGAAAAGTTTCAAACTTTTGTTTTTGGTCGGAAATGGTCGGATGCCAGAAAATGTCCGGATGATTTTTATATTGCTCATAAGTCGGGGCGGCACTGTCGGTTATATTCCCGATAACGTGCAGTTCCGCGGTGTTTTCCGGAAGTTTGGCAAAAGCGGCACAGCAGACGTCAATTCCTTTGCGGAGCGACATTGCCCCGATGATGGTAAACTTGACGGGACTTTGTGCCTGTCGTTTGGTTTCTTTGTAAGAATCATCGGCGGAATTATGGCAAATGTTGATTTCCGAATTAGTAAATTCTTTAATGAATTGTGCCGAGTATTCGCTCGGGGTCAGTATCTTTTTGACGCGAGCGAGGGATGTTTTGATGTCCGGATCCATTTGGACATGGTCATAGAGATTTTTAGCCTCGTGAATATAAAGCAAAGTCGGCAGGATGTTTTGTAATTTCAGGGCTTCGGCATGGGTCAGTATTGTGTTGCAGATACAGGCATCAAAAGGCCGGCACAAGGTTGAGAGCAGTTCTTCAGGCAGAATGCTTATGTTGCCGAGCAAGGCAAAAGGGATGTTTTCTTGAATAAACGTTTCTTTCAGAGGGCCGTCCGTCAGAGAGAGAACGGCGGGAGCGTATCCGTGTTTTTTCAGAATACGGGCAACTTTCAACAACACCAGCGGAGCTCCAGTAAAAGAGCAATCCGGCGTGATTAAGAGAATCCGCGGAGATTTTGTGTTTTGTTCGACTTGTTTTACAAAAGAGGCGACAGTCTCAGCTGATAAAGGAAGATTTAAATTCAAAAGTCTACGGTATCGGTTGCGGCGGCTGCGAAATTTTTCTTTTGAGATAAAGTGCAGGGTTCTAAGCAGCTTGTTTCCGGTAAGCAGGCTTTGATAGTGTAGTTTTTGGAACATTTTATTTCTCCCGATTTTTTTCATCATATAAGACGGGAACGAAATGTAAATCTCTTTGACAAAAATATCCCATAAAGAGGGTTGATATTTTGGGGTTTATTCTTTAAGGTATTTTCTGTCTTTGATTTTAAGGGAGCGAAAATGCCTAAAGTTACGGTGCTTATGCCGGTTTATAATACCAAGGAGGAATACCTAAGGGAAACAATCGACAGTATTTTAACCCAAACATTTACAGATTTTGAGTTTTTGATTATCAATGACGCTTCGACGGACAAACGAGTTCGGGAAGTGGTACTCTCTTATGATGATGACAGAATAGTGTATGTCGAGAACGAAAAGAATCTGGGAATTTCCGAGAGTTCTAACAAGGGGATAGCCTTGGCTAAAGGAGAATATGTCGCCCGACAGGATCACGACGATATTTCTCTGCCTAAACGTTTGGAGAAGGAAGTTCGCTATCTTGACGAACATCTGGATGTCGGTGTTTGTTCTTGTTGGTTTGAAATGTTTCCGAAAAAGAAAATTACCAAATATCCGTATAAAAACAATGATATTAAAGAAATGTTGTTTTTAACCGGAGATCCGATTTGTCATCCCGCTTCAATGATACGGAAAGGCGTTTTGGTTGAAAATAGCGTTTTATACAAAGACGAATACCGTTATGCCGAAGATTACGCCCTTTGGGTGGATTTGGCGGATAAGACGAATTTTTATAATCTTCCCGAAATTCTATTTAAATATCGCTGGTCAGGGGAAAATGCCTCGGTTACTTCCGGCGACGTGCAGCGTAAAAACGCGTTTAACATCCGTTTGAACGGATTAAAATCCTTATTGGGCGGAATGTCTGAAAAAGAAGAGGCCGTGTGTGTTAAAGTGTATGAAAAGAAAAAAATCACAACCGATGAACTTCTTGTTGTCGGAAAAATGTTGAAACGCACAGAAAACCGAGCCGATAAGCCGTGGAAGAAGAATGTTTGGCGGTTGTTTTATCAGAAAGCTTTACGCTTGACTATTTATGACGGCAATTTATTATCAGTTATGGGAAACGGCGAAAGCCTGTCTTTGCCGTGTTTTCTAAAAGCCTTTTATTTTGTTAAGGTCTGGCTTAAATCTGTTTTGTGAAGGATATCTTTATGTTTGAAAAAATATTCCGGTTGTTTTTGAAGCTTGTAACACCTTTGTTTATTTGGGACAGAGAAAAGAGAAAGGATTTTGTCCGCCATGTTTCCCGATTTAAATTTTCTTTTTGTTCCATTCCCCAATACAAGGCTTTGATGTCAAAACCGATAAAAAACAAGAGTGTGCTGATTATTGAACCGAATGATTTTCACGGGGAGGTTATTCTCGGGTATGCCGAATATTTTACCATGCTGGGGTATGATGTTGATATTATCGTAACACCGAATCAGATGAAAACCAATCCGTTTAATTTGTGTGAACTTGAAAATGTCCGTTGGTTTGCCATTAATGAAGTATTTTTCAAAAAAATCCTTTCTTCCCCAAAGGCAAAAGAGTATTCCTTTGTGCTCTTCTCTTCCGTAGACGGTATGCACGGTTCCGTGGTGCGTTACGTGGATAACAAGATGTATCATAGGACTTTGGCAGTTCTGCATAATAAAGTGCATTTGGAGAAGGCTGACAATAAAATGTTGTATGATGACAGCAAGCTTTTGGTGTTGCGTAATTTTTCCAATGACAATAAACTGTTTGAAGTTAATCCTCATTATTTCGGCAAGGTTACTCCTCAACCACGCAATAAAACCATTAATTTTGTAACCGTAGGGCTTTTGGATCCGAAAAGAAGAAACGGTTCTCTGATTGCCGACGCTATTCGGTATCTGACGGACAATGGTTTCAGAGATTTTAAAATAACGGTTATCTGCCGTCGGAAAATGGGAAAATTCCCTAAAGAAGCCGCTCCGTATCTGGATGTTAAAGTTGGATTGAAGTATGACGCGATGTATAAAGAGTTGGAAAAGGCGGATTACTTTCTGCCGCTTCTGGATCCGACCAACGAAGGGCAGAGAGAGTATTTGTCTTTGCTTTCCACCGGATCCGTGCAGTTGATTTTGGGCTTTTTGTGTCCGGCTGTTATTAATGAGGAATTTGCTGCGGCTTATGGTTTTGATGAGCAAAATGCCATTTTATATAAAGACAATAATTTGGCAGAGGCGATGTTGAGGGCTGTTTGGCAGAGTAATGATGATTATAAGCAGATGAAAGCCAATTTATTGGAATTGTCGGATACCAAAAAAGAGAGTTCTCTTAACAATCTCAGAAAAGTTTTGGTCGGAGAATAGCCGTGGTTAATGTTGTTCCTGTCGTTTTTTGCTTTGACGATAATTTTAAGGTACCGTCCTGGGTAGCTGTGAAATCGTTGATTGACAATGCCTTTAATGAAACTTTTTATGATATTTATATCGTCTATTCCCGTTTGAATGAGGAGAATATAAAGGCTTTTTCTTCTTTGAAAACCAATCGTTGCAATATTAATTTTATAAAAATAGACAATTCCCGTTTTGACGATATGCCGAAATCCGAGGCATGGCCGTATGAGGTTTATTATCGTCTGATTATTCCGGAACTTCTGCCTCAATATGACAAAGTTATTTATTCCGATGTTGACGTGATGTTTAAGGGAGATTTGTCCGGCTTATATAATGAGGATATTTCCGAATATCAGGTGGCGGCGGTTCCTGCGGAAAGAAAAGACGAAACCGACGGTATTCATCAGCATTTTTCCGAATACGGCAATGAGTTTGTGTATATGTCGGGCTTTATGTTTCTGAATACAAAGCGGATGAGAGAAGAAAAGACTGTCGCAAAGTTTTTTGAGAATATGAGAAAGTATGAAAAACGGCTGAAAATGTTTGATTTGGAAGTTTTCAACCTTTCTTGCGATAAGATCAAACCGGTCGGTTTTGAATATTGTGTGTTGGAAAATACATATTACGGGGATTATAAAAAAGCTCCGGAATATCGTTTTCTGAAAAATGTTTTTAGTGATGAAGAGCTGGTTCGGGCAAAAGAACTTCCCAAAATCGTCCATTATGCCGGAGGAAGAGTGAAAATGTGGAAAAAAATTTCTCCTGATCCGGAATATAAGAATTATATTCTTTCTGCACCGTTTGCCGATGAATATTTAAAACGCATCAGAATGAAGAAAGTAATGAAACTTTTAAATCCGTTATGGTGGGTTTTGAGTAAAGTTGCTCCGGTCAAAAAACAGCGGAAGAAGTTTAAAAATATTCTGAGAGGAAATTATTAAAAGAAAAGCCGGAATAATCCGACTTTTTGCTATTTGAGGTAATCTTTATATCCTTCTTTACGGATGAGTTTCCAATCCATGGTTTCTTTATAAGGGTTGTTTTTGATAATTTCCTTGTATTTTTCCTTATCTCTCCAACCGATGATTTTGGCAGGGTTTCCGCCGACGATGGCACAAGACGGAACGCTTTTGCAGACAACGCTTCCGGCAGCGACAATCGCCCCCTCTTCAATACGGCAGCCGGCGAGAATGATAGATTTCATGCCAATCCAGACGTTATCTCCGATAAACACGTCCTGAGCGATGGAGTAATCATCAAAAGGAACCATGGTGTCGCTTTGATAATTGTGATTCAGCGTAATGATGGTTACATGTTCGGCCAAGGCACAATTGTTGCCGATATCAACATTACCGGTGGCGTAAATGGTGTTATAACTGCCGATGTAACAGTTGTCGCCTACGGAAATGTTTTGAGGTTCGTAAAGTTTGGCATCTTTACGGATGACGCTGCCGGAGCCGACATGTTTGAGTTTGTGAAAGTTGGGGTTCTTGTCCAGTTCGCCAAGCGTTCTCATTTTACGGCGGAGCTTCTTGGAAGGAAGAATGACGGACAGAATTTTACATGTTATTCTTAATGCTTTGTTTGGCATTCTTTTTCTCAAAAGTTAAAGTTTATTTATCTAAAACTATTGATGTTTGGAAGGTTTGTCAATATTTCATAAGGGGTGTTTTGAATTTGTTAATTTATTTATGTTAACATCCGGCATAATGGAATCGGAATTTTGTGAAGGAAAAGAATGTTATGGCTTTAAAAACAAAAAGGCTTTTGAAAAAAATGGTGTCTTGGGCGGGGTTGTTTTTCTTTGCGTTGGCTGCGTATATGATTTATTCCCAACTTTCAAAGTACAATGCCGAAGATATTAAACAGGCATTGTTCAGTATTCCCCGTCGAAATTTGATTTTAGCCTGTTTAGCTTCTTTTTTCGGGTATATTGCTTTGTCTTCTTACGATTATCTGGCTTTGCGTTATATCGGCCGCCATTTGTCGCCGTTAAAATGGATTTTTGCCGGATTTATCGGTTTTTCCGTCAGCAATAATGCCGGGCATGCCATTGTTTCCGGCGGGGCTATTCGTTACCGTTTGTATACAAGGTGGCGGTTTCATGGTTCCGATATTGTGAGGATGGTTACGTTTTCCGGTTTTACATATTTGGTTGCCTGTTTCTTTTTGATTATCGTGGGATATTTTCTGACGCCTGACCATGCTTTTGGCGAAGGTTCGGTTTCCAAGTTTACAACAACGCTGACAACGGTTATTTCAGCAATCGGGTTGCTGATTTATTTCGGAGCCAGTTTGTTTTATAAAAAGCCGATTATTATCAAAGATATGGAATTTGATATTCCGACTTTCAAAATGGCGTTGGCACAGGTTTTTATCGGCGGAGCGGATATTTTACTGGCGTCTTTGGTGCTGTATTTTTCGTTGATTTCGTTTATGGATATTCCGTTTGACGTGTTTATCGGCGTGTTTATCATTGCTCAGGTTTTGGGCGTGTTCAGTCAGGTTCCCGGGGGGTTGGGCGTGTTTGAAGGGTTGTTCCTTTACATTATTCCGGGGGATAAAGATCCTGTTGCTTTGTTTGGAGCGTTAATTGCCTATCGTGTGATTTATTATCTTTTGCCGTTGGTGATTTCGGCAGTGGTTCTGTTCTCTTATGAATGGTATCATTCTTATTCAAGAAGAAAACGGTTGGGAAAATAAAAAATGCGGCTAAATGCCGCATTTTCTTTAATTGTTTTGGAGAAAGCTGTCGATTTGGTAACGTAAATCGCGGCTAAAACTGTCGGGGTCTGAAACTTCACTTGCCAGAGCTGGAATGTTTGGGACTTTTTTGTATCCGAAGGTTTGTCCGTCATCAACGCGGACAAGAACAACTTCCAGAGGCTGGCTTAAATTATAAGTTTCAATAAAGTTGTATTCCTGATCATTCTGGTAGTTAATGATAAACAGGCTGTATTGGTCTGAATAATATTGATTGTAAACATCTTCTATCATGGCGATGGTTTGCGGGCAGGCATCGCACGGTTCATTGTTGTAGAAAATATAAATGATGGATTTGTTATAATTCGGTTCGGATTCCTGAAAATATTCTTCCATATTTTGGTCGGGATTGTATCCGCCCTCGTAGGTTAATTCCGCATGTAACGGCATGGCAATTGCCAAACCGATTAAAAGTCCCCATAAAATTTTGTACATTTCTTCTCTCCAATTTGGGTTAGAGAGGAGAGCAAACATCCTTCAGCCAGTTTTTCTCTTCCGTATTCAGATATTTCTGTATCTTTTTGAAGATGTTTTGATGATAGTTGTTTATCCAGTTTATCTCCTCTGTATTCAAGAGATATTTATTGATAAGGCGTTTATCAATAGGGGCAAGTGTTAAATATGCAAATTTTAACATTCCCGGATACGGAGCAGAAATCACTTCAACCAAATTTTCAATACGGATACCGTAGTGTCCCTCTTTATAATACCCCGGTTCTATGGAGGTTATCATTCCAGCTTCAAGCGGATAACGGCTGCCGGAGGAGGAAATGCTCAGCGGACCTTCGTGAACGTTTAGAAAACAGCCGACGCCGTGTCCGGTTCCGTGTTGGTAATCCAATCCTTTTTGCCAAAGCGGATTGCGAGCCAGTGTGTCCAGCTTCATTCCGTTTGTGCCTTGAGGGAAAATTGCGGAACTTAAAGCGATGTGGCCTTTGAGGACGTAAGTGAAATTATCAATCATTTCTTTTGTCGGTTTGCCAATGGCAATGGTACGGGTAATGTCGGTTGTGCCGTCAAAATATTGTGCTCCGCTGTCTAAGAGCAACAGAGAGCCTTTTTTTAATTTCAGATTTGTTTTTTCCTGCGGGCGGTAGTGGACAACGGCTCCGTTGGCTCCGAATCCGGCAATGGTGTCAAAGCTGACGGAGAAGAAGTTTTTACCTTGTTTGCGGAAGTCGTAAAGCTTATCGACGATATCAAGTTCAGTTTTGCCCAAGCCTTCTTTTTCAAGCCAATGGAGAAAACGGCACACAGCGACACCGTCACGGAGATGGGCTTTGCGAATACCTTCCAATTCAACCGGATTTTTAACTGCTTTCAGCTTTTGGCAAGGGTCATGAGCGGGGATAAAGTCAATGTGGTGTTTTTGAGCCAAAAGGGCAATTTTTTGTGAGGTAAAATTTCCGTCGTAACCGATTTTTTGTTTTTTGTAGTTTTTAAGATGTTTTTCCAAATCCTTAAAAGGGGCAATCGTGAATTGGAAATCTGTCTGAGGAAAGTCAATATTGTCGGCAAATACGGTAATATTACCCAAAATATCAACCAAAGCGGATGTTCTTAAGACAGGAGTGTCGGGCAGACAGTTTGAACGCAGGTTTAACAGCCAGGAGACACTGTCGGCGGAACCGATGAAAAATCCGTTCATGAAATGTTTTTTCAGTTCGACGATAACCTGTCCGAGTTTTTCTTCTGCGGAAATGCCGGAAAATTGCGGTTCATGTTCAAATGCGGAAACGTTTTTCGGGCTGATTTTTTCTCCTTCAAGGTGATATTGGTCGGCAACAAAATCAAATTTCGGAAGTTCCCTTTGCAATTGTTCAAATTCTCTGATACTTAAGCATTCCGGATTGTAAGCAATTGTCCATTTGTCGAACGGTGTTGAATTCTTTTTCAGCCAAGAAACAAGGGTGTCTAGGGTTTTACAAACAACTTGAACTTCGTTGGGATTAACTTCGCGGGCGGCTTGTATCTCGTATCTGCCGTCGACAAAAAGGTAAGCCGTAACCGATGTAACCAATAGTGTTCCCGCAGAACCCGAAAAACCGGTAAGTTCCATAATTTTGTTTTCTTCAGGGAGGATGTCTTGTCCGAGAAAGCGATTATTGCGGGTAATCAGTAAAGCGTTGTATTTATGTTTTGGGAGTTGTGTTTGTAAATCTTGAAGTTTCATCTATACTTTCTCCATTAAAGCGGCACGCCAGTTGTCAATTTCATAGATTTTAACCAGTTTTAATCCTAAATTCTGATGAGCCTTAATTACCCAATCTTCCTGATCTCCGACGAATCCGGAAAGGACGCAGTATCCGCCGGTTTTTAAACTTTGATATAAATCCGGAGCCATTTCGATTAAAGGGCGGGCGAGGATATTTGAGAGGATGATGTCGTAAGGAGCATTATTTTTTATCAAAGAGGAGTGGTAGCCATCACTGACTTCGGCGGTAATAAATTTTTCCAATCCGTTGTCTTCGGCGTTTTGTCTGGTTACCCAGACGGCTTCCTCATCAATATCAACTGCCGTAATTTTACAATCATTTCTCCAAAGTTTGGCACAAGCCAGAGAAAGAATGCCGGAGCCTGTTCCCATATCAAGAATGTTTTGGTGTTTTGCATTGCACTTGTTCAGTTCGCTGATGGCTTTCAGGCAGGATTTTGTGGTTTGGTGCTCGGAGCCGAAAGCCGTGGCGGCGTAAATGCGGATAGCCAGCTTATCGGTTATCGGAGTTTCTTTTTCGTGAATGCCGTAGATGAGAAAGTCCTCGACTTCAACAGGAGCAAAACGAATGACGTTGTCTTTCAGCCAGTTTTGGCTTTCAAGGTATTCCAGCGTGTAGGGCGGGAGAGATATGTTTTGGGCGGCGGCGGTTGTTGTTAAATTTTCTTCGCTGAAATCAATATTTTTGTAGCCGGTGTATTGTTCCATACCGTCGTCGGTGTAATTACAGGCCACGACATCAAAATATTCTTCTATAAATTTTTCAAGTTCTTCACTAATGCTTTCCTGGGGGTGAAAATTTACCAACCAGCAGCTTCCGCCTTTGTTTGCCGACATATTTATTATTCTTCCTATAAGTTACAATCAATTATTTACTATCCGGGGATTATAGTATATTACTAAACATTATTAAAATACTAAAAAGAGAAGATAAGATGAAAAAAATATCCGCTTTAATCGCTTTGTTTTCTTTGTCGGCCTGCCTTTATGCCGGCGATATTTCGGTTTTGGAAAGCCGCAAAAGTTTTGTAGAACGCTGGAGTTCCTATCCGATAACGTATTTTGATCAGGGGAACAAGTTGGTAAAGACTGAGTATATTACCGACAAGGGAATGCCCGTTAACGAGGTTTTGACCGCGTATAAGGGGTATACGGTTGTTGATACCAAAACTTACCGCAAAGATTTTTATGCCGCAGAATATCTGCGTCCGAATATGAACGGAGCGTTGAACGGAGCCTCAATTCCGGTTATCTTCAAAAAGAACGAGTTAAAACAGGTAGTCGGACAGGTTGTCATTGATGATGAAAGTTTCTTGTTGGTTCCGACCTATAAAGATAAAAGCGATTTTATGGTTTTGGTTAAAAGAGACGGAAGTTTAAGCCGTCATTTGGGCCAAATCCGTTATAAGCGTTTGGTGCTTTTGGATGCCGATTATGTTCCTTATCCTGCCGATTTGCGTTTGGAACCGGTTACCACTTCCCGTACGGAACAGACCGAGCCCGTTAAAGGTTTTGATATTAAATATGAGGGAATTAAAGCCGACAGAATGGCATTCACCTATCTTGATTATGCCAATTCTCAGGGAGACAGCGGACGTTTTGAAAATCTGAGCTATCCGAATAAACCGGGAATTATTGATATTCGGGGCGTGGGAATTAAAGTGCTTGATGCCGGTAAGCAGAAGCTGGATTACATCATTCTGAAAAAATAAACAGTTTTTCGAAAAAAAACTTGCGGTAGTCGTTGATTTGCCGTATAACTTCCGTCAGCAAAAAGATAATAAAAGTTTTAAGGAGATTAATAATGTCTGGACACTCCCAGTTTAAAAACATTATGTACCGCAAAGGGGCTCAGGATGCCAAAAAGGCTAAAGTGTTTGCCAAATTAGCCCGTGATATTACGATTGCCGCCAAGAGCGGGTTGCCGGAACCTGACAAGAACCCTCGCTTGCGTCTGGCTATTCAGGCTGCCCGTGCAGAAAGCATGCCTAAAGACAATATTGAACGGGCAATTGCCAAAGCTTCCCAGACTGCCGGTGGAAACGATTATGTCAGTGCCCGTTATGAAGGTTTCGGTCCGGGTAAAGTTGCCGTTATTGTCGAGGCTTTGACCGATAATAAAAACCGTACGGCCGGCAATGTCCGCACGATTTTCGGAAAAAGAGGCGGTGCCATGGGTGAAAGCGGTTCCGTTACTTTTAACTTTGAAAGAATCGGTTATATTGCTTATCCGTTATCTGTGGCTGAAGCAGATAAGATGTTTGAAGCTGCTTTGGAGGCCGGGGCCAATGATGTTGTCAGTGATGACGAAAATCATGAAATTGAGACTTTGCCGGATGATTTGAATGCGGTTACAGAAGTTTTGGAAAAACAGTTCGGAACGCCTTCTGCCTCCCGTCTGGATTGGAAACCTATGGTAAAAACAGATATTACTGATATGGAAACAGCTCAGAAGTTTTTGGATTTTGTTGATGCTTTGGAAGATGACGACGATGTTCAAAAGGTATATCATAATGCTGAGTTTTCCGAAGAGGTGTTAGCGAAATTAAACGCTGAGGACTAAATGAGGATATTGGGTCTTGATCCGAGTTTGTCGTCAACAGGCTGGGGGATTGTAGAAGTTGAAAATAACCGTTTGAGGTATGTTGCCGATGGTTATATCAAGACCGATCCGAAAATGGAATTGCCTGCCCGATTAGCAATTATTCATAAGACTTTGGCTGATGTTATTGAAGCTTATAAGCCGGATGAAGCCGCTATTGAGCAGGTTTTTTTGAATGATAATCCGATGTCGACAATCAAACTGGGAATGGCTCGCGGGGTGGTTATTTTAGCTCCGGCGTTGTATCATATTCCGGTTTGCGAATATGAACCGACCAAGGTCAAAAAGGCACTGGTCGGTATCGGTCGGGCGGAAAAAAGCCAAGTAGAAACCATGGTTAAAGTTCTTTTACCGGGGTGTAAGCCGAAAAATAACGACTCTTCCGATGCTTTGGCGATTGCCATTACGCATTATAATTACCGAAAGACCAGAGTTTTGGGCGTTTAAATAAAGCAAGGTATGGGTTATGGAACGGATAAAAGATGATGTTCGGGAGCTGATGTCCGGAGATAACAGCGGGCATGGATTTGACCATGTGGAGCGGGTTTATAAAATCGCCGTGAAATGGCTAAAGAAGAAAAAGCCGATGTGGAAATTGTCGCTTTGGCGGTTTTGTTTTTATTTTGTTCTTAAAGTTAAATAATGATTGCAGAGGATTATATATTTGTATAATCTCACAACAGAGATTTATTGATTTAAGGTAACGATATGATTGCAAAATTACGCGGTATTATAGACACAATCGGGGAAGACTATTGTATTGTTGATGTGAACGGGGTCGGGTATCTGGTCTCAGCATCGTCCCGCACTCTGGCAAAACTTATCAAAGGAAAAGCCTCGGTTTTGCTGATTGAAACCGTGGTGAGGGAAGACAGTATTTCCTTGTTTGGTTTTGCCGACGCTTGGGAGAAAGAGTGGTTTTTGACGCTGACGAAAGTTCAAGGCGTGGGTGCGAAAGTTTGTTTGGCAATATTGTCCGTGCTGACGCCAAATCAACTGGCTCAGGCGGTTTCCGCCCAAGATAAGGCTTCTTTTTCGCGGGCAAGCGGGGTAGGGCCGAAGCTGGCGGCAAGAATTGTTACCGAATTGAAGGACAAGATTGTAACCGTACCAATCGAATCTGTTGTGAGAAGTGATTTGACGGCAGAGGAGGATGCGATGGACAAGGAACAGGCCGAGCAGGAAAACAATGCTTATGAAGATGTGATTGCGGTACAGGAAGACAATCAGAGCTCGGTTGAAGATGCGATTTCGGCGTTGGTTAATCTGGGGTATCAGCGTTTGGAGGCTTATAAGGCCGTGAATAAGGCGGCGACGAAGGCTCAGAATGCCGATGTTTCGGAATTGATTAAACTGGCGTTGAGAGAATTTGCGAATAAAGAAATTTAGAGGACTTGACGAATGATTGAGGAGAGAGTGGTTAGCCCGGAAAAACAAGCGGAAGACGAACAGGGGAGCGGTATGCCGGTCAGCCTGCGTCCGAACTCCTTGGCGGACTTTGTCGGGCAGCGTCAAGTCTGTGAGAATTTGAAGGTGTTTATTGAGGCGGCCAAAAAGCGGGGCGAAGCTTTGGACCATGTGCTTTTGTTCGGTCCTCCGGGACTGGGAAAGACAACGCTGGCGTCCATTGTGGCGAAGGAGCTTGGCGTCGGCTTTCGGGCGACCTCGGCACCAATGATTACAAAATCCGGTGATTTGGCGGCCATTCTGACTAATCTGGAAAAAAACGACGTTTTGTTTATTGATGAGATTCATCGTCTTAATCCGGCGATTGAAGAAGTGTTGTATTCGGCAATGGA
This sequence comes from Alphaproteobacteria bacterium, assembly GCA_048463395.1. GTDB lineage: Bacteria > Pseudomonadota > Alphaproteobacteria > RF32 > CAG-239 > JAGAJR01. Next base: position 118,237 of record DBFWPL010000008.1, read on the forward strand.
GGATTTTCAGCTGGATTTGATTATCGGGGAAGGGCCGTCTGCCCGTTCGGTACGAATCGATTTACAGCCGTTTACGTTGGTGGGGGCGACAACCCGTTCGGGCTTGTTGTCCACACCGTTGAGAGAACGTTTCGGAATCCCGTTGCGGTTGGATTTTTATTCTCCGGAAGAGTTAGAAAAAATCGTTATCCGCGGAGCCAATCTGTTAGGAATGCCGATTTCTCAGTCCGGAGCGGCAGAGATTGCCAAACGCTCGAGAGGAACGCCGCGTGTGGCCGGACGTCTGCTTCGCCGTGTGCGGGACTTTGGGGCGGTGTGCGAGGCTAGTGAAGTTGATACCAAAATCGCCGATACGGCGTTAAGGCGTTTGGATGTCGATAATTACGGCTTGGATGCTTTTGACCGCAGATATTTGAACTGCATTGCCAATAATTACGGCGGCGGTCCGGTCGGAGCGGATACTTTGGCGGCGGCTTTGTCGGAAGAACGGGATACGATTGAAGAAGTGATTGAGCCGTTTTTGCTGAAACTCGGTTTTTTGCAACGGACGCCGAGAGGTCGGGTGATTTCTGATCTGGGATGTGATTATATCGGTATTCCGAGAGTGAAAAAAGGCGGAGTGAAACCGGCACCGATGCAGTTTGATTTGTTGAAAGTTATCGAAGAAGAGGAAAACTGAAATGTTTGAGGAAGTTTTACCGCCGCAGGGCAAAAAATTCGGCAAGGTGTTTGCGTTTCCGGTACGAGTGTATTATGAGGATACGGATGCCGGCGGTATAGTCTATTATGCCAATTATCTGAAATTTGCCGAGCGGGCAAGAACAGAGTTTGTCCGCAGTCTGGGCGTGTGTCAGCAGGAAGGACTGGAGAGCGAGGATAAATGCGGATTTACGGTTCGGCATGTGGATATTGACTATAAACTTCCGGCGGTGTTGGATGATGCTTTGGTGGTTACCTGCGAGGTAACGGAAGCCAAAGGGGCGGGAGCGGAAATGCATCAGGATATTTTCAGGGGAGATAAGCTCTTGGCGACGCTGAACGTGAAACTGGCGTATTTGAGTCTGGCAAAAAAACGTCCGGTGCGTATTCCCGAAGAATTGCTGAACAAGATTAATTCTTGTGCTTAAAATCCCAAAAATTAATTGAAAATTTAGTATTTTATGGTAGTTTTCGCTCAAAGATTTGAGAAACGTTTATTTATGCATAAAAAGTGAGTTAAAAAATGGATACACAATCATTAGCAGATGTAACGAATACCGCCGCCCAAATGTCCATGTGGGATTTGGTTTGGGCTTCGGACATGGTTACCAAGGTCGTGATGATAGGGTTGATTGCCGCGTCGGTTTGGTCTTGGGCGATTATTATTGAGAAGTTCGGAACGCTGCGTCAGGTTAAGCAGATGTCAAAGAGGTTTGAAGAGAAATTTTGGTCCGGCGGTTCTCTGGACAGGCTGTATGATTCCATCGGCAATCGTCCGAGAGACCCGATGTCGGCCATGTTTGTCGCCGCGATGAAGGAGTGGAAACGGACAAATATTCTCAAATCCAAGACTGACCGCGGACTGAGAGGCGTTTCTCTGCAACAGCGTATTGAAAAAGCGATGATGGTTTCCATGGATAAGGAGCTTGACGAACTGGATACCCGCATGGGTTTTTTGGCTTCGACGGGTTCGGTGGCTCCGCTGGTCGGTTTGTTTGGGACGGTTTGGGGTATCATTAACAGTTTTAACGCGATTGCCGTTACACAGAGCAACTCTTTGTCGGCTATGGCACCGGGGATTGCCGAAGCCTTGTTTACAACGGCGTTTGGTTTGATTGCGGCTATTCCGGCGGTGGTTGCCTATAACAAGATTTCTTCCGATATTGACAGATATGCCAAGAGACTGGAAAACTTTATGGCCGAGTTCTCAAGCATTTTGTCCCGCGAGATTGACGATACGGCGATTAAGGCCGACATGGCAGGAGAATAACGATGTATTTTCAGCAGACGCCGAGACGTTTTCAGAGAGTGTATAAACGCAATTCCGATATTAACATTACCAACTTGATGGATGTGATGATGGTTTTGCTGGTGGTGTTTATGGTTGCGGCTCCGCTGATGACGTCGGGTATTGCTCTTGATTTGCCGAAAGTCGGCGGTAAGGCTCTGAACGAAGAAGTAACCTCGGTCAATATCAGCGTGGATAAAGAAGGATATTACTATATCGGCGAGACGGAAATTCCGGCGAATGAGATTGTGGCAAAACTGCAGGCCATTCGGGATGCCAATACGGAACTGGCGGTTACGATTTCCGGTGATACGGGAGCGGAATACGGACGGGTAATCGGCTTGATGGCGTTGCTGAAAGAAGCCGGTTTTGACAAGGTCGGACTGAAAACAGAACCGCGTCCACTGAAGAGCAAAAAGGGGAAATAAAAAGCCGGTTTTGCGACAAGTAAGTTAAACGATAAGAAGAACGCAGCAATTGATGAAACAGTCGGTATATAAATCTTTGGCCTTACATTTTACGGTCTTTCTGTTATTCATAATAGATTTGCCGTTTTTTTGGCATAGAAATATGACAATCAGCCAAGTACCGATTATTGTTGATTTGAAGGATGTTAAGATTTCCGAGATGACCAATCTTCCGCCAAAGGCCAAGTTCGGGGAAGAAGAGAAAAAAGCCTCAACCATTAAACGCAAGGTTGAAGAGAACTATACGCAGGAAGAAGTAAAGAAGGAAGACAGACCGGTAAAAAAAACGGAAACTGAAGAGACCAAACCGGCTCCGAAAGAGGAAACTCCGGAACCTCCGAAAAAGGACTTTTTAGTTGCTCCGCAGCCGAGAAAACCGAAAGTTCCGGTTGAGAAAAAAGTAGAGAAAAAGCCGGAGCCAAAACCGAAACCGGCTCCGAAAAAAGACGCGAAAAAGAAGGATGTTAAAGAAGATAAGAGCAAGCCGAAATTGGCTAATCCGCTGAAGAGTTTGCTGGCTTCCGTTGACGCTCTGGAAAAAGAACAGGGTGAGAAGGATGCAACGGCAACCATCAAGGAAGGTACCAAGGTCAATAATATGGGGATTGAAGGCGGTGTCGGAGGTTCTTACTTCAGTGAATTGTCAATTTCCGAGACAGACGCCATTGCCGGACGTTTAAGGGCTTGTTGGAACTTGGATCCGGGGGCTATGGGCATTAAAGACATGATTATTGAAATCAGGGCTTTCTTAAATCGGGACGGAACGGTGCGTGAGGTTAAGATTTTGGATACGGCACGTTATAACAGTGACACGCATTTCCGTTCGGTTGCCGACAGTGCGAGACGTGCGGTTTATATTTGCCAGCCATATTCTATTTTTGCCGAGAAGTATGCCGACAAATATGATATGTGGGGCACGATGCTGCTGCGGTTTAACCCGTTAGACGGACAGGTTAACTGATATAAAACTGACAGGAAGTATTAAGAGCTTTTTCGGGATGAGAAGGGATTATATCCGGCGTTCGGAATGGCGTTTGCCTTTGCCGTTATCTCTGCCTAATCGGTAAACAGTAATCAGATTATCAATAGAATCTTCAACGACATCAATAAATTCTTTGTTGTGGGTCATAAGTTTGCGGGAAATTTCTTCGACTTTTTTGCGAACGAGTTTGTCTTTGCTCGGTTGTACGGAAAAATCAAAAAGGTCGCCGATGTCGATTTCAAGTTTTGTTGCAATTTTGTTAAGAGTTTCGATTTTGGGAGAGATTTTTCCGAGTTCAATTCCGGAGATTGTGTTCATTGACATATCCATGTCATAAGCGAGTTCCAGTTGGCTAACGCCTTTAATTTTGCGAAGTTCGCGAATTCTGGCTCCCAGCTCTATTGCAAAAGTATCATCAGTCATCCGCCTATATTCCTATTTTATTATGAATCGATATATACTATAAACTTGTAATTTTTGTGGTTGACATTGATTAATTACTAATATATTATGAATTTAACAGCGGGATTTGAAAAAAATTAACATTTGATTGTGAATCTTGTTTTTTTAACCTGCTGGTGGCAAAGAGGAAACTGAAGCCTATACACACATACACACACACCTACATAGTATGTTCCTCTTTGCCAGATTTTTATGTGAAAGGACGGTGTAAAATGAAAAGACAAACTTTGATAACCTCATTGGCAACTGTTTTATTCTTTGTTCCGGAGCTTTCACAAGCGGCTGTTTGTGCCTTGGGGGGCGACGGTTGTTCTGTTCCATCATTTAATCAATCTAATCATGATTTCAACCTGGATGAAGGTTATGAGTGTAAAGAAGAAGGTTATACGGTAACCTCGTGTCCGGACGGAAAGAAGGGAAGCGGTGCTTGCCCTTATCTTTCGGGGTATTATAAGGAATGTGTGTGCGACACGTCGGTTTACAACAGCAGCAGTTCGAGCCAATGCGGCAGTCTGGCGGAAACGGAGGGCTGCACGGATGCTTACGGCAGCCATTATAAATGTACCTGCGACACATCGATTATGACGACTTGTTCGGGCAGCAGTCAATATGCTTCCGGAACGTCTTCGTGCGTGATGAACGGGGTGTCTTACTATTTGAATGCCGAGTGTGTTACCTGTCATTCACCGGCGACAGTGAACTCGGCGAAGACATCGTGCGAGTGTCCGTCGACTTACAAGGAGTGCAGCAGTTCAAACAATGAGATAGGCAGCGGCAGCAGCTGCAGCGTGGGCAGTGTGGTGAAGTATCAGACTTGTGTTTGTCCGACAAGTTACAAGCTGTGTGATTTGGGCGGTGAAGTCGGAGCCAAAAAGTGCACCATGGGCGGAAGAGATTACTTTTCAGCCTGTAAGAGCTGCCCTAATTTGGGAACTCATACCTCATGTCCGACGGGATATGCTTGCACATATGAAGATTGTTCCAAGAAATATTACATTACCGGCTGTGCAACGGGGAATGTGGACGTATCGCAATCACAATGCAGCTGGTACAGCTGTTGGGGGCTTGTGTTGGATAAATAGTTGTGTGATGGCAGAAAAAAGAAACTAAGGAGAAGGACTATGACTGATAAGATAAGAAAGATAATGGGAGCAGGCCTGTTTGCATTGGTTTTCTCCTTGGTATGGGGAAGCAACGTCAGGGCTCAAAGCTGTTTGACGCCGCCAAGCTGCGATACTTTGGGGTATAAGCAGTCAGCGGATGACTGTTCCGGTCAGGAACGGGTGTTGAAGTGTCCGTTTGACCAGACAAAAATGTTTTGTCTGGATACGATTACGCAAGAAGTAAATGTGGGAGCGATATTATATTCGGATATGACGGTTACAACCGGTATTGTAACCGGTAAAACGGCTATCGGTGTTGTGTTTGACACCAATAAGCGGCTGGCGGTAGCTTTGACAGAATCGTCAAGTACATTGACCTGGGGCGGATATGGAACAGATATTTCGACACTGGAGAATTGTACGAGCGAACCATTATCCTGCGGTACGGACGGTAAAGCGAATACGACGGCGATTATCGCTTATGGTAAGGCTAATAACATCTCTTATCCAGCAGCAGAGTATTGCAATAAATATACAACTACCGGTACAACAGCCGGAGACTGGCATTTGCCGAGCTATGCTGAGTTGAAAAGTATTTACAATGCCAAGAGTATGATCAATGCAACTTTGAATCTATTAGGTAAGTCATCACTCACGGAGGGCGTGTATTGGTCGTCTACCGAGACCAGTAGTGGCATTTCTTGGACATTGTACATGGCTAATGGTAACTACTACTACAACTATAAGAATTACAGTTACTACGTTCGTCCTGTCCTGGCTTTTTAACTTTATCCCTTTAACCCTTTAAAATGCCCCGCTTGCGGGGCCGAGATAAAAAGCCGAATCATTCCTTCGCCGTCGTCAGACGGCGAAGGTACCCCTTTTAATATATAGCAGCTATATGAGGATAAGGTTATGAAACAGATTGCTTGTTTGGTTGTTCTGTATATTAATAAAACCAATCTGTGAAGGCAGAGTTATTATTTTTAATTGCAAAAAGTCATCAGGATTAATATAAATGGGATTATACAGCGAATTACCAGTGTATCGGGATAGTTATAGTCTTCTGATTGAGATTTATCAGATTACGAATAAATTCTCCAGAGATTATAAATACAGTCTGGGGCAGGATATGAAACGCGACGCGTTGAACCTGTTCCGAAATTTGTATCGTGCTAACCGAGCAATGGATAAAAAGCAGGATCTCGAAAATTTTCTTGACGATTTCGAACTCTTAAAAATGGAAATCCGCCTTTGTGTCGATATGCGGCTCCTGCCGCTGAAGAAAATGGCTCAGATATCGCTGTTGACGGACAGTATCGGCAAGCAGATTACAGCTTGGAGAAACAAAAGCAGGGAGAAAAATTTACAAGCCGGAATCGGTTAAACCACGGTTTGGCCGAGCGAGCATCTTTTTATTAAAAAAGGACTGCCGACAGCTTCCGCTGTTATGCTTAGAACTGGCAGTTTCTATTGCGGTTGGTCGTCTACCGAGAACAATAGTAACAATTCTTGGAAATTGAACATGAATAATGGTAACAACAACAACAACAATAAGAATAACAATAACTACGTTCGTCCTGTCCTGGCTTTTTTAGTAAAGGAAATCCTTGAAAATAAAGGAAAAATTTGTAAATATGCAGTTGGAACTTTTTGAAAACACGGGTAACCGAGAAATAGCCCTTGAAGACGTGTTCGAAGCTTATTTCGAATGTCGAAAAAACAAAAGGAGAACTGCAAATGCTCTCGCTTTCGAAGCTGATTATGAATCCCGGTTGATTGAGCTTTGGAAAGACATTAATTCCGGAGCTTATCAGCCGGGGACTTCCATTGCCTTTATTGTTACCGAACCGGTCAAAAGAGAAGTCTTTGCCGCCGATTTCCGCGACAGGGTTGTGCATCATCTGATTATCCGCAAGCTTAATCCGCTGTTTGAAGCCAGCTTTATTGAGGACAGTTACAGTTGTCGGGAAGGCAAAGGGACGCAATACGGCATTAACCGGGTTGCCTCGTTTGTCAAAGAATGTTCCGAGGGTTACACCAAAGACTGTTATATTCTCAAAATGGATATTCAGTCTTTTTTTATGAGTATCGACAAGGGAATTCTTTTCAAATATCTGCGGGAGTTTATTGTTAATCGTTATTTTGGCTGCGATAAAGAGTTGATTATTGATTTGGTCAGAAAAGTGGTGTTTAACGCTCCGGAAGATAATTGCCACATCAAAGGACGGCGGTCTGACTGGAAGGGGCTGCCGGCGTCCAAAAGTTTGTTTACGGTGCCCAAAAACAAAGGAATGCCCATCGGCAACCTGACATCGCAGATTTTTGCCAATTTTTATCTTAATTTTTTTGACCGCTATGTGAAGGATGAATGCGGCGTCAAATATTATGGCCGCTATGTTGACGATTTTGTGATTGTTCATCCCGACAAAGCTTATCTGCTCCGTTTGAAGGAAAATCTCAAAGCCTATATTTATGCCAGGCTGCAATTGAACCTCCACCCCAAAAAGGTTTATCTGCAGCATTACAGCAAAGGCGTTAAGTTTGTCGGGGCGGTCATCAAGCCGGGGAGGGAATACATCGGTAACCGGACCAAGGGTAATTTTTATGCCAAAATCATTCATTTTAACCGCGAACGGGATAGGCTTCCGCAACAGGGCAAACAGCAATCCGCCGATATGCTGGCGAGCATAAATTCATATCTGGGATTTATGATTCATTACAAAACTTTCAAAATCCGCCGAAAAATGTTGGAGGTTCATCTTCTGCCGGTTTGGAAAAAATATGTTTATGCCGGCGAGGATTTCAAAAAACTGGTATTAAAAGAGCACTACAAACCCATGCCCCAGAAGCTCAAGAAACTCCGCCGCAGAAAATGTGCGGTTTTTCCTTGTGAGGATGTTGCCCTTTTGGCCGCCGCCTGATTGTCTTTAGGGTATTTTTAATTCTGGTCATATATAAAGAAAAAACCAAGTGCTGCAACACTTGGTTCATCTTTAACCAGAAAGGGGTTAAAAACCATCTTTAACTCATTTCATATGTTAAAGGTAACCTGTTTTTTCAAAAAAGTCAAGTTTCTTGGCTGACGGTAAATCGGGTATGGTTTTCGGCCCCTTTTCCCATGCCTTTGTGCTGAAAGGAAAAGATTAATGGTAATAAAATTTATTATTATCATACGAAAACTGAAAATCTTTTTATCTATTAAAAAATAGGATAACAGATGAAAAGTGGCAAGGGGCAAATCTGTCCCTTGTCTTTATTAATCCGCTTTTAAGTTTTATGCCTTATCATAATCGGTGATTGACAAATTCGGTCGGGATGATTATTTATCTTGTCCGGTAAAGGGTGTTGATAATGGAACATGATACTAATGTAAAAAAACTGCCGGTGCGGCGAATTTTTGATCTGAGCCTTGAATATGTGTCGGATAACCGGCGGAATATGCTGCGTTTTGTGTTGGCGAATTTTCTTTTACTGGTGTTGGGAATTGAAATTATTCGTCCGTTGTCGGGATTTTTGCCGCCGATGTTTACGGTCGGAGGCGTAGGGGTTGACGTTATCGGGAATATTTTGTTTCTGCTTTGGTCAGTTGGTTTTTATGTTTTTTGGTGTTTCTTTTTTCGGTTCTACTATAACCGCCGTCCGTATTTGTTGGTGAAAAAAATTGCGGTTTCCCTTATTCCGTCAACCAAAATTCTGGTAACGCTGTTGATTTTCGCCACAATCATTTCCGTTCTGCCGTATATGCCGCCGTTTATGGGAATGCCGTTGGAAATGGCTGACAGCTATCTGCAGTTTTTGGAGAATATGCAAAAGGTACAGCTTTCCGACGCGTTTTTGATAATCTTTGTTACGTTGGTTGCTCCGTTTTTGTTGTATCGTCCGTTTATGGCCTGGATTTCCGCCGTTATCGGACGCAGCGGGCTGATTAAAACCGCCATGCAGAAAACCCGCGGCAACTATTGGGAGTTTGTGCTCATTATTGCGATGTTCAATGTTACTTACGCGGTTTTAGACAAGCTTGTGTTCTCCCTGCATTTGCCGGGCGTCGTCCTTTGGTTGTTTGCCTCGCCGCTGATCGTCTTCTTTAATGTGGTGGCGGCAAAGTCTTATGACTTTTTCTTCCTGGATAATTTGGACGAATAATTCCCTGTTAAATCAATATTAAGGAAGATGTTTTAAGTTGATTTTATTCTAACAGAAAAGGATAAAGTCATGGAAACAACAGAAATTACCGCTTTTGCTCTCGGAACCCCTAATATCGGCTATCTGAACCAGATTTTGGGGGCTTTTCGGGCAATCTCGGAATTGCTGGGGACATCTCAAAAAAAGGAAGAAATGTTTCTTCTGCCAAAAGAAATTAATGATGTTTCCGACTTGAAAGATACAATCTCCTTTTCAAAATATGCGGATTATGACAGTTTTAAAGCCGATGTCGGCGGTATGCTCGACAAGTATTTCAGTTCATGTGATGCTGTTCCCAGAGTATTTATTACCGCTTATGACCAGACGGAAAACGAACGGGATGGCAAAAATATTGATGCAATTTGCCGCGTGGTGAAGGAATATTATAAAGAACATCAGCTCGGAGAGGTGTTGACTACCGTTTTGACCAGTCGGTTGCACAAGTATAAATATGTGGACTTAATCAATATTCCCAAGCATTTGCTGACATTTACCTCCAGAATCCGTTTGTTGCAGGATTCTCATTTGAGGAAAAAATCTTTGATTACCGTCGGGACAATCAATAATTTTAACCGTAAGCTTATTCAGGATAAAAATAAAGACTTGCTTGATACCCTGAAAGAGGCAAAGAATGATTCCGAGTTAAGCGAAATTGTCGAAAAGCTGGAGCATTTTATCAATAAGTCGAAAAAAGTCGTTGTTTGTTTGGGCGGAAGAGTTGAAGGGCCGGAAATCGTCTTTAATGTTGCTTATGCCAAAAAGCTTTGTGCCGATGCCGAGCGTTTGGTTCATAACGGTTATGCAGTGGCTTTTGTCAACGGGCCGAGAACGCCGAATGATGTTTCGGACTTTTTGTATGAAAGAGTAAAAGACAACCCGAATATTCTTTTCCATAACTGCAAAAAAATCGCGGAAAATGATGATGATCGTCAACCGAAACGCTGGCGGATTTATTCCGGACCACATGAGGAAGATTTCAAAAAAATGCAGAAAATCGGTAATATTTATCCGGCAATTTTGGGGTTCAAAAATACTTTGGTTGTTCATACCATGGATTCATATTCCAGCTGTGAAACGGCTAATGCCGCTATTCCGACAGCTATCAGCAGCAAAGGTATTCATGTTGATCCGGATGTGCGGTATGATTGTCATAATCTGGTACAGCTCTTGTGTCCGAAGTATGCCATAGATTGGGATGAGTTTGTGCATATTACCAGTAATATGAAAATTGAGCCGAAATTTTTGAGTCCGCAGGTGCTTTCTTCTCCGCTCAGGGTATTTGCCGAAGCTGTGATTAACCGGATTAATGCCCGTCGTTAAAAACGTTTTAATTAATCCACGGAGAGATTTTTACAAGAATTTCTTCAATGATTTTATCTTCGTTGAGAGGAACAGGTGTGGTGTCGGTGGTGATTTCGGCTTCAAATGTTTCCGGAAGCTTTGCCAGAGCCAGAGCCTTGAAAATTCCCGTAACCACCAGAGCCTCAAAAGCGTTGTTTGCTTTGAAACGGTTAATGGTTTCGTTTCCGGACAATTTAAATGAAATGCTGTTTTTTATGTAATCACGGTGAATCTGTATTCCCAAATAGCCGAGTTCGGAAATATTTTTGTAAATAACTGCCGGTGTTTCCGTGCTTAACAGCATTACGTATTTTATGGCAATGGTTAAAGCGATGTAAGGTCGGTAGGCTTGCATTGAGGTTTCCAGATTTTCAACTTTTATCACGCCGCCTTCGATTTTGTTTGGCCGTTGGCAGGATTCAATAAACAATGCCAATGCGAATTTATTTACGGAAAAATTCTTGTTTTTAATTCGGAAAATTACGATTTTGGAATCGGCGTAAGCGGTAATAACTCGGGCGGCTTCTTTCCTATAGGCGTCCCAATTGTCTTCTGCGGCAGAAATTTCTTCCAGAGGCCATTCTTTGTTGCAGAATTTGTTGTCGTTGTTGCCATCCAAGATAATTTCAATCATTTGTCCGAACTTTCTTTTTTATGTTTATTGCTTAACGGTAACGGTTAAACGTAATTATTTTGTTAATCAGGAGATGAGGTGGATAAATTCTTCTTCACTCAGAATTTTAATCCCTAATTCTGCCGCTTTGGACGCTTTTGAGCCGGCGTCGGCTCCCTGTACCACGTAATCGGTGTTTTTGGAAACGGAGCCCGATACTTTTGCTCCCAGACTTTGGGCTTTGGCTTTGGCTTCCGAGCGAGTCATCTTTTCTAAGGTTCCGGTGAATACGATGGTTTTTCCGGCAATGGGCGAATCGTAATTTGTCGTATCAATAAAGTCTTCAACGGTGATTTCTTTGAGGAGTTTTTCAATTGTCTTGATATTGTGTTCCTCTTGGAAAAACTCGACAATATCCGTTGCCATGTTGGCTCCGATACCGTCAATTTCAACCAGTTTCAGGGTTTCTTTGTTAATCATGTCTTGCATAAAAGATTTAAAACTCCCGTAATTTTGGGCGATTAAACGGGCTGTGGCCGTTCCGACCTGACGGATTCCCAGAGCATAAATAAATCTCGAGAGGTCAATGCGGCGTTTGTTGTTAATGGCGTTAAACAGTTTCTCTACGGATTTTTTACCCCAGCCGTCCCGACTTTCCAGATGAAGTCCGGAGCAGGACTGGTGTGAAAATAAGTCGCCGTCGGCATTGCGTCTTTCCAGAGAGAAGATGTCCGGCGGACTTTGTAAAATGCCTTCCTGATAAAATTCTTCCACAATTTTACTGCCCAATCCCTCAATGTCAAAAGCTTCTCGGGAAACGAAGTGTTTAATCCGTTCAATGGCTTGAGCCGGACAGGTCAGGCCTCCGGTGCAGCGACGGACGGCTTCGTCTTCTTCTCTTATGGCGTGGGCTCCGCATTCCGGACAAACGGTCGGAAAAATAAATTCTTGCGAATCCGCAGAACGTTTGTCTTTTAGGACTTCCACAACCTGAGGAATAACATCTCCGGCTCTTTGAATGATTACGGAATCTCCGATACGGATGTCTTTGCGTTTGATTTCATCTTCGTTGTGAAGCGTTGCGTGAGAAACAATGACTCCGCCGACATTCACCGGCTCGAGGTCGGCAACGGGGGTTAGTGCTCCGGTTCGTCCCACCTGAATTCGAATGTCCTTTATGGCGGTAATGGCTTTTTCTGCCGGAAATTTATGGGCAATCGCCCAACGCGGCGTGCGAGTCAGAAACCCCAAGCGTTCCTGCAGGGCAATGCTGTTGACTTTATAAACCATGCCGTCAATGTCATAGGGTAAAGAAGAACGAATCTCGGCAAGGTGTGCGAAACTTTGTTCTATGTCGGTTAAAGTGCGGCAGAGCTTATTGAGTGGGTTTACCGGAAAACCCCACTCCTTTAAATGATTGAAGAAGTCTTCCTGCGAATCCCATAAGCGTTCCGAGACCTCGCCCCAAGTGTAAGCAAAAATGCTTAGTTTTCTCTCTGCGGTAATTCGCGAATCCAGTTGTCGCAGTGAACCGGCAGCGGCATTCCTCGGATTGGCAAAAGTTTTTTTACCTTCTGCGGCATTTCTTTCGTTTAAATCGAGAAAATCTTGTTTGGACATGTAGACTTCGCCCCGAATCTCCAAAACTTCGGGAACATTCCCTCTAATAACCAGAGGTAACTGGCGAATCGTCTTCAAGTTGGCAGTTATGTCTTCTCCCGTTGTCCCGTCGCCTCTGGTGGCTCCTTGTACGAAAATACCGTTTTCATAACGGGCGGAGAAAGATAAGCCGTCAATTTTGGGTTCGCTCATAAATGGAATCTCTTCCGAGGTGTTCAAAAATCTTTTTACACTCATAATAAAAGAATCGAGCTCTTCAACAGAGAATATATCTCCGAGGGACAGCATAGGGAATCGATGGGCGACTTTACCGAAATCCGTGTTTATTTTGGCTCCGACACGATGAGACGGGCTGTCGGCTCGGATGAGGTGAGGGAATCGTTCTTCAATTTGGCTGTTGCGGCGTTTTAATTTATCATACTGCGAATCCGTTAAGTAAGGTTCATCATTTTGATAATAGGCAATATCTGATTTTTCCATTTCTTCAGCCAGATATTTCAGTTCGGCTGCGGCTTCTTCTTCTGTTAAGATATTAATGTCTTTCATCGAATCCCTTTCATCTTTTTATTGTTGCCAATATAATTTTTTTGTAAGGGTTTTGCCAGAATAAAAATGTTCTTTTTCAGGTAAAAATAAAAGCGGAAACCTCTTGATTTCCGCTTTTGACTGTTTGAGTCAGTTATTTCTCGGGAGAGACAACCATCATCATCTGACGGCCCTCCATTTTTGGCTCCGAATCGATTTTAATCAAGCCTTCCAAGTCTTCCAGAATGTTATCAAGAACTTCTTTCCCCATGTCGTTGGCGTTCATCTCACGGCCCTTATAACGCATGGTAAATTTAACTTTGTTTCCCTGGCTTAAGAATTTCTTAGCCTGTTTGATTTTTACTTCATAATCATGGGTATCAATCATCGGGCGAAGCTTAAGTTCTTTTATTTCCACAACTTTTTGGTTCTTCTTTGCTTCGTTTTTGCGTTTTTGAACTTCATATTTATATTTGCCGTAGTCTAAAACCTTACATACCGGCGGTACGGCCTGTGGTGAAATTTCAATTAAATCCAAACCGGCATCATCTGCAATCTGTAAAGCTTCCCTGATGGAAACAATTCCGCGGTTTTCTCCGTTTTCGTCAATCAGACGAACTTCTTTGACTCTAATCTCTTCATTAATGCGTGGTCCGTCATCCTCACGTACTGGCGCATTGGTATTCTCTTTAGCTATTGTAGCCTCCCAAAGTTGTTAAATTAATCATATATATAATACAAAGTTGATAGGTTTTATCAAGTGAAATGTTGAGAATCACCGACTTCTTCATTGAAGAATCTTCAACCTCTCCATTATACATATGTGCATGTATCCTTAAATTATATATACTTATTTCTTAATTTTTCGTTTTCAACAGATCTTGACTCGCAAATTTTTTTTATGTATTATCAATCTCGTATCAAGTAAGTTTTCCTTTTATTAAAAAAATGTTTATTTTTTTTGA
>DBFWPL010000009.1:0-44603 GCA_048463395.1 Alphaproteobacteria bacterium
AAAAAGATGTCTTTATCCACGTTACCGCACTCCAAAAAGCCGGTATCAAACATATCTCCGACGGACAACCGCTCTCTTACTCCCTCTTCAATGATCGCGGTAGAGTTGCCGCTACCGATGTGTCAATTATTGGTTAATAAAAATATTTATCACTAATTTAGCTTTCTCTTTATACTCTTAAATCCCAAAGATATTTCTTTGGGGTTTTTGTTTATAAAAAATTAAATGCAAAATTAAGAAAAATCATGTAATATCTTAGCCTAAGAATAAATAAAGGATGTTTTTTATAATGGATGAAGATATTTTTTATAATCAGGATGAAGAACTGGAAATAGCCTTTATTAAAAAAAATAAAGCGGAGTATCTGGCATCGGAAGAAGGAAAAACACCTTATGAAATCGGTGAGGCGGGAAGAAAGAGTTTTGATGAAGCCCGTACCCGTTATGCTCTGGAGTTCTTAAAACGGCTTGAAAAGCGTCTTTCAGAACTGAATAATCAGGAAATAAGTAATCTGCTGTTGGCTTTAATGGCTGCCGGATTAAGCATTGAAGATGATGAGGAACTGGAATATTGGATAAATCGCTTGGAACGTGAAAGTTTGCACCGGATAGCTGTTTATTTTATTGCCAGAAATGAAGGTTTGACTGCTCCCGGAAGCTTAAAAATGTCTCCTAACCACAAGAAAAAACTTTTGAAAAACATCAAAGATTTTTCTGCGGAAGATATTGAGGCGTTTACAATCATGATGGGTGCTGTTAATCAGCTTCTGCCTAGAAAAATACCTAAAAATAAGAATAGTGAAGAATATAAGAAATATCTCGAAAAAGCAAAATTCTTCAAACGAGTTGAAAAGTTATTGAAAAGGGATACTCAAGAGAAGAAAAAAGAGGAACGTCGACTTCAGCAAGAGAAAAATAAAGATAAAGCCAATAATAAGCAGCCGGATTATTTGCAGCTTTTAAAAGAAAAAATGGAAAATCAAGGCGTTGAAGCCGGGAGTAATTATTGGAACAATGTTATTGGTGATTTTAACCGTAGTGAAAACAAAGCCCAATTTGTGAAGCAGTGGGAAAAGAATGATGTATTAAAGAAAGCCTTGGATGAACCGGAAAAGCTGACCAAAGAGCAAATACGGGAGCTCAGAGGGATAGATGATAAGCAGTTTAGAAAGGTTACGAAAGAAAAGCTGAATCAAAAATCCAATTCTGATAACGGACAGGGCAAATCCGGAATTTCTCCGCAAAACATTGCCGGGGAAATGAGCCGATAAGGTATTGATTTTTTAGTCGAGATTAGGTACACGTCAAAGTAAATAATTTTAAGGAATGCAAATGACTTTTTTAAGTATTTTTTTATTGGCTTTAGCTTTGTCTGTAGATGCCTTTGTCGTCTCTTTTTCTTATGGTTTGGTTTTGAAGAAAAACCCGATGAAAAATGCTTTGAAATTAGGGTTTTCAACCGGATTGGGACAATTTATCATGCCGGTGATAGGTTGGTATGGAGCGGAAGCAGTTCACGGTTACATTGAAAGTATTGACCACTGGATTGCTTTTTTCGTTTTTCTGGCTTTGGGACTGAAAATAATTGCAGATGCCTTGGATAATGAAAACGAACATGAACAGTTGGCAAAATCTTTGACTTTTAATGTACTGTTAATGATAGGTATTGCCACCAGCATAGACGCTCTTGTTACCGGAATAACGATTTATTTCATGGAGTGTTCAGTTTGGTTTGCTGCCTCGACAATCGGTATTACGACTTTTATTTGTGCCTTGATTGGTTATAATCTGAATTGCTGCTTTAAGAAAGTCCCGATAAAATATCTGGAGATTACCGCGGGGATTATCCTAATAGGATTGGGTTTCAAAGTTCTGTATGAACATCTGTCGGTATAAAATAAATGTTTTAAATTGCTTCCCATTTAATTTGCACTCTGGACAGTTCCCGATTATCTGTCAGAGATTTAATGCTGTGTCGGGAGATGTTACCGGTTTGCTGTGTTTCAACTTTTATTTTTTCTCCGAACAGACCTTCTTTTTTAAAGGCTATTTCAATTTCCGTCGGCTGATGTTTTTCTCTGAAATCATTATCGACGGATTCTGATGCCCATAAAGGATAAAGGGCATTATTGACATGCTTGTTCAAATCAATATCGTCAAACCGGACATTAAAGATATTTTCATCGGTCATTTCTTCCAAATCCGCGATTTTTATAAAATCTTCATCAACGGAGCGTTCCTCCAACACTTGATATTCAGGAAGATTCTCTCTCAAACCGACAGGACGTTTTTTGGCAAAGTTAATCAAAATCCACTGGCTGGCTGCCCGAATAATTGTTTTTCCAGAAGCGTCTTTAATTTCAAAATCACGAACGGCTCCAAGCTTTTTCTCAATACAAGGCCATGTGTAAACAGTAATGGTCTCATGCCATTTAGGCATGCGTTCTATTTGGATTTTGTAGTTGGAACCAACCCAAGCCAGACCTTTTTCTTTGCAAAAATCATAGCCGAGTCCCATGAGATTGGCGTGTGAGTCGGCCATATCCTGAAAAATATTCATCAACGTAATCAAACGAAGCTGCCCGTTTTTATCACATTCATAGCTGCGTATAGCGTAAGACTGCTCAAATTTTTTTAATTCCATTGCCTGTTTTCCTCTTATGTATATACATCTTAAAACGTTTTAAGCAGCGGCGGTTGCTGATGGTGCGTTTTAAAAATCCCATGCCGGAAGTAGCACATTGAAAGACTTCTTTCAAATATGCGAAATCATCGTTATAAATCACAACAAGCCACTTTGCCGGAAGACTTTGAACTTTAACACACTCGCTGCCGTTAAGCCTGAAAATTTCATTATTCAGCGGAGTTTTGCCGATAAGATTCATCCCAATGGTTTTTGCCAGTTCCCGGAAATTCTCAATAACAAAAACCGGACAATGGGTCGGAATGAAAACCGGATAATTTAATATTGAGTTCAGATATTCGTAATCACCGAGAAAACCGTGCCCAAATCCTTGTAGCTCCGGAGCGTTGTCCACGCTGATAAACCGGATGTTGTGAGCGTTAAAAGCTCCTTTCAGCGGATTAAAAAACGTAGATGCGGTAATAATGCCGAAACTGTTTTGACTGTCGGCGTCGAAGGCAAGGGAAACATGGTTATATGTTCCGATAACCACAAAATTATTGTCAAGCTTAGCGACTTCTTCCCGGTCGTGTGTGTAAATAACTTTAATCCGCTCTCCGGCAAGTTTATTAAAGTCGATTCCATATTCCATAATCAGGTTCAGATATGTGTAAAAATCCGGATTTCCAAAAAAGATAACGTTCTTTTTAAGCTTTAAGGCCGCCAGAAAAGCAATAATATACATTTCCGGATGAGTTGGATAAACCGGAATAAAAATTTTGTTCTTTTTGCTCTTTTTTATCAAAGAAACGAGTTTTTTAAATGTGTCCACTTCCTTAACTGCAAATCCGTCGTCATAAATACCGTAAAAATCGGCCACGACGCACTTTATTTCATCTTTAAGCTGTTTGATACGGCGGATGTTGGTTGGCTTTCTGAAATAGGTGCTGGAGTCTATTTTCATGTCTCCGGTATGATAAACTACGGAATTGGGAGATTTAATGATAAAGCCGAAACTGTCAAAACAGGTATGACTTGCAGAAATAACTTCTATTTCCATAGAACCGATTTTAACCACATCTCCGTCATTAATGATAGTGCACTTCGGATGTCTGTTCGCCGGAATTTTATATTCTTCCAATAAGTCATCTAAAATCATTAGCGTATATTTTCCGGCATAGATGGGGGGTAATCTGTATCCGGCTTTAATGTAATGAACAATCCCGTTGAGATGGTCAGGATGGGAGTGGGTTAAAAAAAGAGCTTTGGCAGTGTCGTTCCCTTCGGTCAACAATCCCCGAATATCAGGAATTGCTGCGGAAGAGTTTTTCACTCCCAAAGCTTGATGATTATCAAATTTACCCAAATCGACAATAATTGTGGTATGTTCCAACAGTCCTTTGTTATTTTCTACAACATCGGTATAACGATAACAATGACCGCTTATCTGGTCAATATTATTACCGCCGAGGGCTTGCCAATAAAGGCCTATATGATTAATTGCCGAACTCATTATATAAACAGACTTCTTTCTGCTTATTGCTTATCAAATAATCACTCTGTTAGCAATTATTTTATTTTTGTTTTCCTATATTCGGCAAGTTTAGCTTCTCGCCATTCGTTAGCCTTAATAATTCCGGCTGATCTTCTTGCTTTTTCAACAATAGCTTTTGTCTCGGCAAGTCTTTGGCGGTCTTTCTGGCTCAGGTTTGGAACCTGAACGGAAGCTGTTTTTACAGGTTTCTCAAATGTTTTAACATTGTTTTGAGCCTGCTTAATCATTTCATATCTTGAAACGATTTTTTTCTTATATTTTAAGGCCTTTCCCGGAGTGCTGGAATGGTAAGCCATTGCCGCTTTAATCCAGTCATTGCCCTTGTTTTCATACAAGCTTTTCAAGAAGTTTGCTCCGTATCTGACATTTTTTTCCGGATCAAAAGCTTCTTCAACGTTCTTAAAAGCATTGCCGTGGTATGAAAGATTAATCTGCATACATCCGACATCAATACTTTTAACGCCTTGTGCTTGTAGTCTTTTTACTTCTCTGACGGCTTCAGCTTTGGTTTTGAAAAATTGACCTTTACCTTGGGCGTTAATGGTCCACGGCCAAGCCAACGATTGCTGCTCTTTTTTATTCCATCTGCCGGTTTCCACGCTGGAAATGGTGGTCAGCAAATGTTCTTTAATCTGCAGTTCTTTTTCGATTTTTTGAGTAGCATTCATACAAGCAAACGTGTCATCGGCATATGCATCAAACGAACTTGCTTGTACCGGCTGAATCAACATCAGCAATATCATAAAAAACATTAAGTTTGTTGATACGAAAAGTCGCATCCCTCTGCTCCCTCAAAACGGCCACAAACATCCCTTATGCAACAAATGTGCCAATTTCAATTTGCTTAACGGCGAAAAAAATAAACGTCCTGAGGTTGGTTACTCTTAAAATTTATAAGTCCTGTTTTCTTTTTTTAACAAGTTATCCTTATAATTCCAACAACAGCAAGCATATATTTATATACTGCTTTTTTTAAAACAAGGGGAGATATATCACGATTATTTTTTTAAATCCAGCAAAAAATTGCCCAAAGCGGTGAGGGAATCCGAAATGTCGGTGCTAATATTTTGAAAATTATTGTTTTTTTTGTACACAGATTCTTCCATATAGAGGCCTCTGTTTATCTCAATTTGCAACGTATAAATGTTTTTCCGCGGTTGGCAATAATTAAAAGTGATAAAACCGCCGGAATAAGGCCGGTTATATTCCACTCTGTAACCTTTGTTGGAAAGACTTCCTGACAAAAATTCAAAGAGTTGAGACGGACAGCTTTGGTCAAACAAGTTGCTGATACAAAAGTCGACAGGTTTACTTTCATCCATGATTCTACAAATGCCGGAAGGCATGGAATGGCAGTCAATCAGCAGACAGTAGCCAAATTTCTTAACACACTTGTCGACGAGTTGTTTAAGTTTTTTATGATACGGTTCATAAATGTTTTTGATTCGTTTTTGAGCTTCTTCCCAAGAAATCTGCCCATTATAAATGTTTTTGTTTTGAGAGACGATTCTCGGAATAACCCCTAATCCGACACGACACCGCCGGCTTCCGACCGGATTTGCCTGTTGCGGATAATCATAATACATTGTCTCGTCAATTTCGATTTTATCACGATTCACGTCAATAAAAGCTCTGGAAACATTCATCGCAATCATCGGAATAGCATTATCGGCAGCAGGTTTAATAATGTCTTCGACAAAAGAGTCTTCGGAAGAGCGAAGTTCGTTGATGTTGAGAACGGAATTGGCAAGGAGTTCTTCCGGAATAAATTGTCCGCTGTGAGGAGAGGATAAAACCATGGGATAACGAATATCTTCGGGGAGATATTCACGAAAGACATCAATTTTTTTGTAATCTACATTAAAATTTATGTGCTGTTCAGCCACGTCAAAATCCTCAATTGTTAGACTTGGGAAGAATAACAGATAAATCTTAATGTTTTAATAACAAGGAATATGTAAAATTATGCTTGCATTTATTGAAACGATACTGTAAAAACAATGACGAACCTAAATGGGTGTGTAGCTCAGTGGTATGAGCACTACGTTGACATCGTAGGGGTCGCTGGTTCGATCCCAGCCACACCCACCATAAAAAAGCCCTCCAAAGTGAGGGCTTTTTTATGGTTTGGGCGGCTAGATAGAACCAGCGAAGTGGTTCGGAGTCGATAGTTGGCGAGAACGAGCGAAAGAGAAGTTCGAGGCTTACGAGACGAAAGGGGCCCAAACGAGTTTGGGGAGGGAGAGAAAAGAGAAATATCAAGAGTTGGGAATTTACATCCCAGCCACACCCACCAATTAAACAAAGTCTTTTAGGTAACAAGATTTATTTATTGAATAAATAAATCTTTGTCGTATAGTGTAATAAAAACTGAGAAAGCTATGACAGATATAATATTTTTCCCGCCTAAATTATCTAAATTATCTCACACGAAATTAGCACAATTAAGTAGTGAAGAATTTGCTAATTTAAGAGAAAGTATAAAAAAGAGAAATAAAAGACATCTTCATAAGAAAAAGCTTCATTCTGTTGATAGAAAATTAATACTAAAAAAATACCCAAATAAAAGAATAGAGCATATTCCTTTATTGAGGTCTCAGATGGCTAGATTGTATGATGAAGCTAAATCATCTGAGATTCTTGATTTTTTTAATCCGCAAAGAGAAAAAAAATGGAAAAAGGGATATAAAAGGAGGAAATTGCAAAGTCGTATTACAATTCAGCATTTTTCTTTTATTGATTATCCTAATGAGACATTAGATTTATTTTATAAATTTGCAGAATATGAACCTAGAATATTAGAGGCATTTGCTGATTTCACCGATGATAGGATATATGATATTGCACCATATTTATTATGGGGCATTGTAAAGAAAGATATGTATCCTTATATTCGAGGAGGAAAAATTAGCAATAGAGTTTCAAATGTTATAAAAGGTTTAGACTTAGATAAATTTATGGATATGAGGCTACCCAATGCTGACGATAGAAATGTAATAGCTCTGCCGCCAATTACGAAGCCAAGAAGATTTTTGATTGAAAATCAAAATGTTACAACATTAGAGGTAAGTGCAACACGACTTGTAGAAAAAATAAATGAATGGCTTATACAATTAGATCCGCCAATGATGTTAAGTGATGAAGGTTGTATGAATGTTACATCCTTTACTATTGAGATTTTAGAAAATGCTCAAAGGCATAGTGTAAAAGGAGAAGAAGGAAATTGGTATATGACTTCATTTATGGAATATAGGGAAGGAAAATACTTTTGTAGTCTTTCCTTTATTAATACAGGTATGCCAATTTATGAATCCATTTTATCGACGACAAATGATTCTGTAAGACAAGAATTAAATGCATACATCAAAATGCACAAAAATGTATCTCCCAAAATATTAGCGACAGTCTATGCTTTACAAGATGGCTCTACTAGGGAGAATTACAAGGATAGCAGAGGGGGAATAGGCATGTTAAGAATGGTAAAATTTATTAATGAAATAGGAGATACCTTTATTTCAGAGGATAAACCTCAGATTGCCATAATTTCAGGAGATATTTATATCAAATTTTCTGATAAATATGGAAATGCAGTAAAATTAAATAATAAGAGAAATTATCAGTGGTTTAATTTAGAACAAGATAGAACAATTGCACCAGATAAAAAATATGCCTACTTATTGCAAAAAGCATTTCCTGGAACTATAATAACAACACGATTCATGCTAGATGCAGAATCTTTACAAAAAAAGGTAAAAAAACAATGACAGTAATTAATCTAGAAATATTAACACAGGAAAGGACAACGGTTCTTGGAAGTAAAGTTAAAGGAGCTGATGCTAGGGAAAAATTTGGTCTGGATGAACTTGATAAAAGCACAGACAGTATAGATGTCATTATTCCTGATTATATAGTAACATTGACACCATCATTTTTTTTGGGACTATTTTCTAAAAGTTTAGACGTGTTAGGTGAAGATAGATTTTTTCGCAAGTATCATTTTAAGAGTGCAAGAGAAATTATACAAAAACAAATTTTATCTGGTGTAGAAGATTGGAAATGTGCAAGATGATAAAGTTTGTGGTTCTATTCTTACTTTTAATATTTGCAGCATGTATTCCTGTTTGGGCAAGTATTTTTTCTTTGTCTGAGACTTATCTTAAACGTATAAAAGATGTAGATTGGATTGCATGGTATGCTGCTTTATTAAGTTTGTATGGATGTTATGAAAAATATCTAAAACGGCATAAGGATGTTAACCATTTAATTTATGTGAGCTCTTTAGTAAACCAATTGGAAAAAATGGATGAGGTTATTGTTAATATTGATATCCTTCAAAAAATGACAATAAATGAAGGATTAGACAAAGTGACTCAAAAGGTAAAAGACATTCAAGAAGATGCAACTATAGTTTTTGATATAATTGCTAGTAAATTAGGAAATGTAGATCAACATTTTAAAAGTGAATATAAAAAAACATTTAATAATGATATTGAAAAGGATATATATCCTAAATTTTCACATCTACTCCAAAACATAAGACAAACTTCACAGAATCAAGAAAAATTTAAGAAATCCTCCCAACTGCTGTATGATAGTGTAGTAAAAGAAAAAGAAAAATTAGTACAAATAATTCAGAAGATTCACGATAAATGTTAACAATATAAAATTTATATTGATTTATTTCTGTCTTTTTTATCGTTTGATTTATCCTTTTTATAGGCTTAACTAATCTTTTATATCAAGTATAAAATATACTTGCAAAATCAAATAATAATAGATAATCTCTAAGTGGACAAGATGATAACTTGTCTGAGGTGTGGTAACCTCTTACTTGACGTCTATTGTGTAAAGACGAAACTTTTGCACGCTTTCTGGTCTTTGACTGGAAGGCGGCAAAATACGCTATATCAGTCAATATGTCGCACTATTCAAGTATAGTTACCAACTTCCAGTCGCCCTCATCCGGCGGCTTTTTTGTTAATAGGAGGTTGAATTGATAACATATATTTTGTTGTCTTGCCGGAGGAGACTAAGATGAGAGGGGAATTACATCTTATCGTCCTTTGGGAAAAGGCCAGATACAAAGAAAAGGAAATTTTAGAGGATATTCAAAAACATCTGAAAATTATGGAATGTTATGACATTGCGTGGAGCAAAAACAACATAGCCAATAATTTTACTCGTTTTTACGGAATAAAACTGGAAAATAATTCCGGAAAAGAGAAGGAATGTGGAGGCGGGAGTTTCCTGTTAATAACGGTTTGGGACGAACATCCCAAATATGAATTTGCCGAGACTTCCCGTGGCTATGAATATGTGAATACAAACATTTTTCAGCTTAAAGAAAAATATCGAACATGGACGAATGGGGGACATAAAATCCATGCGACCAATAGTATAAAAGAAACCAATCATGACATCACATTGCTTTTAGGGATAAATTATGAGGATTACCTGAAAACAGCTTCCCCGCAATGGAATGGGAAATATAAAATTTTAAATCAGGACCTGACAGGATGTAATGGCTGGAAAAGTCTGAAAGAACTGTTTTATGTTCTGAACAATACCGTGAATTATGTTGTTTTGCGAGGGTTGGAGAATGCTGATAAATTTGAACCGTCAAAACAGCATGGAGACATCGACATTCTGACGGAAGATTATTCTGATATGACATATATTATTAATGGTGTTCCCAAAATTAATGTTCATCGTCCTCATTATCAGGTTCAAGTCGGCTCCGATGACATTTTGATTGATGTTTGGAGTACCGATAAAAACTATTATGATAAAAAATGGGAGAAAGCTGTTTTGCAAAATAAAGTATTGCAGAATGGCTTTTTTTCTCCGGATTTGGAAAACCGATTTTATTTATTGGTTTATCATACAATTATCCATAAAAGCAAAATTGCTGATGACTATTTGCTAAAGGCGGAAGATATGTTTTTCCGTCTCAAATTAAATACTCTAATAGATACTAAGGCTTATCCTTATGCTTTTGACGCCTATTTTAAGCTTTTGAAAGAGTTTATGTATAAACATCACTATGTTTTTACCAAGCCGGATGATAAATCGGTCTATTATAACGAAACCGTTATTCAGGCGGAAGACTTTGCCGATTATCTGGAGCGAAACTATTTTATAACCAATGTTGAACCGATAATGATTAATCATTACGGAGCTTCCGGATACATTTATTTTCATGGATACCATAATAAACAGAAATTGTTTATCAAATGGAACGGGCTTGATAACACGTGTAAAAACGAATTCGTGTATACAAAACTTTTTTATAAAATGAATCCGGATAATTTTATCAAACCATGGTTTTATA
The DNA here is from genome assembly GCA_048463395.1 of Alphaproteobacteria bacterium. Lineage (GTDB taxonomy): Bacteria > Pseudomonadota > Alphaproteobacteria > RF32 > CAG-239 > JAGAJR01. The sequence continues at coordinate 10,509 of DBFWPL010000009.1, forward strand.
AATGTGATGGAGATAAAAAATTTATCGCAATGGACTATGTGGACGGAGAGCCTCTGGAAACATGGATTAAACAGGATAAACTTCCCCAAGCACAACGGGATAATATTGTCAAACAGTTGGGAGATATTGCAAAAACTTTGCTGAAATGTAAATTTGTTCATAGGGATATCCGTCCGGCTAATTTTATTTTGACGCCGGAGGGTAAGCTAAAATTGATAGACAATCAGTTTACGGTTAATGCCACGGAATATAAAGAACCCCGAAAGATTCGAAAAAACTTTCGTATCGTGGAAGGCTTGGGGTGCGAATACGCTGCGGATACGTTAAAATGGGATGATTTATATTCAATTGCCAAAATGATTGAAAATATCGGAGTGTCTGATAAAACAAAGAATGTGCTTGAAACTGTTCGTGCTAATATCGGACAAGTCAGTGTTTGTTTTCCGAAGAGAGGATATATAATAGCTCGAAAAAAAGCACTAAAATTGGTTTCCGGAATAATTCCGATAAAATCATTGCGTAAAAAAATCAGAAACATGTGATAAAAAGCCCTCCAAAGTGAGGGCTTTTTTAATTGCAAATTAACCAGTTTCAAGTATCATCAATTTTGCAGTTCAGAGATGGACTGCGGAGCGTCGAAACTCCTCTCAATAAAAAGAACACTCCTTCATAAGGGGGAGCTGCAAGTATAAGCATATTTATATGTCGAAGAATGCAGGCTGTTCTTGAGCAGTTTCGAACTCCCTCACCTTATTTTTTAATAAGGTGAGTTTTTTTATAAAATAAGGAGTTTGAAAATGATGACTGAACATAAAATCAAAACCAATTTTTTCTATCAATCTGACAACAAGTCTGTTGCCAAAGCCGTACAGCGGTCTTTAGGTTTACACTTATTCCGTATCAGACAGAAACGGAAGATAAATTCTTCCGTAGTCTGTATGGAGTTGCACATCAAACAGCGAGACTTGGACAATGTGGAAATCGGTAGGGAGGCGGTCAACTGGCCGCTCATTCAGAAATTAGCTGACTATTACGGACTTCATGTTTATGCCGGTTTTCTTTCTAATCCGAAAGAATAAAATTAAAGCCCGTTTTCTTAAACGGGCTTTAATTTTTAAGCGATGTTTTCAAATTCTTGTTTTAAATCACGTTCAAACATACTGCGGATGGTGCTTTTTATATCCGCGTTTTCATAAACGCCTTTATACAATGCTTGGCAAATCGGCATATCAATACCTTCTTTGTCGGCAATGATTTTAACGGCTTTCAAAGTTGCCACGCCTTCCGCCAGCTTTCCGAAGTTTTCGCCTTTGGCAAACATTTCGCCGAAAGTGCGGTTATGGCTGTATTTGGAAAACAATGTTGCCTCATAATCGCCAAGGTGGGATAAACCGTATGCTGTATGCGGATTTCCGCCGAAATGTTTGATAAACCGGCCGACTTCCACCGGAGCTCTGGCCATCAGGGCTCCTTTCAGGCCATACCATTCCAGTCCGTCTAAGATACCGGCGGCAATGCCGATGACGTTCTTCAAGGCGGCACCGATTTGGTTTCCGATTAAGTCGGAACCATAATACAAGCGGATTAGTTCACTTTGCATCATCTTGATAATATAGTCTTTTACCGCTTCTTCATCACTGTCAATAACCGCACAGGACGGAACGCCCTTCATATAATCTTGAACGTGTCCCGGACCGGCTAAAATGGCAATGTGAATATCTTGCTTGATTTCTTCTCTCATAACTTCAAACAAGGTTTTTGCACTAGGCTCTTCCAAGCCCTTCATTGCCAAAAGAAAAGTTTTGCCGTTCAAATCATATCCGTTCAATTGCTTGCAAAGGGAGCGGAAATGTTGGCAGCCAATGGAGATAATGATAAAATCATTTTTCAAAACATCGGCAATATCCGCATGAAGTTCCATATTATCGGCAAGTGTCAAATACGGGTTTTTGCGAGTTTCTTTCAGTTCAATAAAGTTTGGGGAAGTTGGAATATCATACATATCGACTTTGTCGGCAAAATGCGTTGCGGCGTAGTATCCGAGAAAAGTTCCCCAGCGTCCGCAGCCGATAAGTGAAATATTTGTCATAATCAGTCCTCTTATAAAGTTTATATAGAATAAATCTTTTGTAGCTTAAGTTTTGGTTTAATGCAATGCTGATTGTCCAACAACACACAGTTTGTCGCAGGGAAGGAAAAGCGGAAAGGATTTAGTAAGAACCTTTTTTAACGTGTTGCCGCCCGACGATGGCGTTAATGTGATCAAATTCTTCAAAAGAATGGTACGCGTAGTCATAACTCTTCTTATCACAGTCATAAAAGACCTGATTTGCCAAAGTTTTAATTGCGTTGTCGATACGTTGGAAAGCTTGATTGTAGTCTTGGTTATAATTGTTTTTGGTGCGTTTTTTAACCAAATCATGGTATGCCGATATAACCTTTGCGGTTTCATCAGCGGAATTGGCATACCCTTTTTCTTCAAAGTCCCGCATAATTTGTGCGGTCGTTTGATAAAAACATTTGTTAGTCAGAATGCTTCTCTGCTTTTTATTGTTGCTATCAATAATCATGATAAAACATCCGTCATTTATTCCGTAGGCATTATGTAACACACAATTCTTAATTTTGCAAGTGTTTAGCGGCAATAATTCTCAGCAAATTCACTTGTTAATCCAAGGGTATAACAACGGGGGTTAAAAATAGGTTAAAAAAAGCCTCCCCGAAGGGAGGCTTAAGGATTACTCAACGTTTCCAAACGGATTAACCACTTTTTCTTCCTGAGATTTTCTCAAGTCGAAAAGGTTGAGGAAAACGGCGGAAACATAAATTGAAGAATATGTTCCGACAATGATTCCCCAAACGATGGTGAATGAAAAACTGCGAAGTGTATCGCCGCCGAAAATAAACAGAGCCAAAGCGGCAAACATCGTTGTCAGACCGGTTAAAATCGTTCTGGAGAAGATGTCGTTGATACTTTTGTTCAACAGTTCATATTGCGGCATTTTCTTATATTTTCGAAGGTTTTCGCGAATACGGTCATAAGTAACCACCGTGTCGTTAACCGAATAACCGGCCAAAGTCAAAACGGCGGCAACCGTCGTCAGGCTGAAATCAAAATCGAATAAAGACAACAACCCGACCGTGGTTAAAACGTCATGGATCAAACCGACCATAGCTCCGAGAGCGAACTGCCATTCAAAACGGAACCAGATGTATACCGAAATAGCCAGAATAGCGATAACAGAGGCGATAATGCCTGCTTTTTTAAGCTCATCGCCGACTTGCGGTCCGACCAGTTCAACCTTGCGGTATTCATAATCACTGCCTAACAAAGACTTGATTTTGTTAACCACGGCCATTTGTTCTTTTTCGTTCAATTCTCTGGCTTGGGCTCTGATCATAACTTCATCGCCGTTTTCGCCGATTGTCTGCAAATTGACTTCGTCAATATCCACGTCAGACAACTGAGCCCGGACTTTTTCCAAGTCAATTTTATTTTCGCTTTTGATTTCCATCAAAATACCGCCGGAAAAGTCAATGCCGTAATTAAATCCCTTAACGGTAATGCAGACACATGACAAAATAACCATAAGGAGAGACAAGGCGTATGTAAACTTTCTTGCCTTCATAAAATCAATATTTGTATCTTTTGTTACCCAACTAAAAAGTTTCATTTTATTATTCCTTATTAAATTAGATTGGCAGTTTTGTCGGTTTGTAGCGGGAAATCCATCCGGCAATCATAACTCTGGTAACGGTAACGGATGTAAACATGGATGTTGCGATACCGATTGCCAATGTTACTGCAAAACCTCTGACCGGACCTGTTCCGAAATAAAACAGAACAAATGCGGCAACCAAAGTTGTCAGGTTGGAGTCCAGAATAGTTGCCCATGCTTCGGTAAAGCCGGCTTCGGCGGCATCTTTGGTTGAACGTCCGTTTTTGACTTCTTCACGCATACGTTCAAAAATCAGCACGTTGGCATCAACAGCCATCCCGATGGTTAAAATGATACCTGCAATCCCCGGAAGAGTTAACGTAGCCCCCATAATGCTCAGAGCTCCGAGCAAGAGGAACAAGTTCATGAAAACGGTAATCGTAGTGAAAATACCAAACAACCCGTAAGCGACAACCATGAAAACAACAACGGCGATTAAACCGATAATGGAAGCGAAAATACCTTCGCGAATTGAATCCGAGCCTAAACCTGCACCGACTGTTCTTTCTTCAAGAACTTCCAACGGAGCCGGCAAAGCACCGGAACGCAACAGCAAAGCCAAATCATTGGCTGATTTGACGGTAAAACTGCCGCTGATAACACCGCTGCCGCCTAAAATAGCACTTTGAATGACCGGAGCGGAAATCACTTCGTTATCCAAAACGATGGCTAATCTCTCGCCGATATTGTTTTTTGTGGCTTCGCCGAATTTCTTGCCGCCGAGTGCGTTGAACTTGAAACTGACGACAGCCTGACCTTCTTGGAAAGCCGGTTGGGCGTCAATTAAGTTCTCGCCGCCGACAACAGGTTTGCGGCTGATAACATAATATTCGCCTTCCGATCCCGGAACCAGTCTGGAAGAAGTGCTCAACTTTCCGCGGCGGGCTTCTGCGGCGGAAGTTCTGCTGTCAACCATGTGGAACGACATTTTTGCCGTTTTGCCCAGAAGGGTTTTGACGTATTCCGGATTTTGCAATCCCGGAAGTTGAACAACGATACGGTCGGAACCTTGTCTTTGAATAACCGGTTCTTTTGTGCCGAGTTCGTCAATACGGCGACGGACGATTTCAATGGATTGGTCAACCACTTTTAACTTGAGCTGATTTAAGGCTATGTCTGAATATTTGATTGTCAGAGTTCCGTCTTCGCCTTCTTCAACTTCGAGACCGTCGTCCATTTTCAAAAATTGAGCCATGGCTTTGCTGCGGGAACCGGCGTTTTCGATTTTAACCGTAACGGTATCCGGATTGGCCCTTAAAGCCTGATAACGGATTTTGTTTTCACGCAGAACCTGGCGGGCGGAATCCTCCAAAGAAGACATTCTTTCCTTCATAACATCGTCAATTTTAACCTGTAAAAGCAAGTTTGAACCGCCTTGCAGGTCAAGACCGAGATTAACCGGTTGCCACCAGGACGGAAGTTTACTGGTATCTTTCAGCATATTCGGAATTGCGAAAAAAATGCCGACTAAACAGATAACCAGGATAATATAAATTCTGGATCTTGATAATTTGTACATTTTTTAGCCTTTTATTTTTTTGTTTGAATTAGCAGCTTTTGCCTTGGGAGTTTTAACCGGTTTAACGGCGGTTTTCACTTCGTCGGAAACGACGTCGCGGATGGTGCCGCGGTTAATGGTAACTTCAACGCCGGAAGCAATTTCAACCACCATTTCGGCAGAAGCTTCATCAGCTTTGACAACTTTTGCATAAACGCCGCCGCCGGTGATGATTCTGTCGCCTTTTTTCACGGCATTGAGCATTTGTTCGTGTTGTTTAAGTTTCTTTTGTTGCGGACGGATGAGCAGAAAATAAAAAATCATAAAGATTAATCCGAGCTGGATAAGTGTTCCGGAAAGGGAACCTTGTGCCGCAGCTCCGCCTGCTTGTGCAAAAGCTTCGCTAATAAACATATTTTTCTCCTATTTTCTATATTTACCTCTGGCGAATATACACCAAAATAGCGTGATAACAATAAGAAAAAAATATTTATTAAACAAGTATTTTTATTCTACGGAAGGTATGAGGTCGGATTGACGGCCTTTTTGCCGGAACGAATTTCAAAATGCAGTTGCGGGGTATTGACGCCGCCGGTACTGCCGACAGCGGCAATTTTTTCGCCTTTTTTGACACGTTGTCCTTTTTTCACAAACAGGCGGTCGTTATGGGCGTAAGCCGTTATCCATCCGTCATCGTGTTTGATAAGAATCAGGTTTCCAAACCCTTTAAGCTCATTTCCGGCGTAAGCGACTTTTCCGGAATCTGCGGCTTTGACCGCGGTTCCGAGAGGAGCTTTGATGTTTATGCCGTCATTATGTCGTCCTTTGCCGATGGTTCCGTATTTGGAAATGATAGTGCCCCTGACCGGCCATGCAAATTTACTAGTGCGTTTTTTCGGCGGAGTGTATGACGAACTTGAAGTTGTTTTTTTTGTTGTTTTGGTTGTCGATGTTGAAGTTGATTTCTTCCAAAAACTAAATGAACTTGATGATTTTTGCGGAGTTGTTTTTGAGGATTGGGCAGAGTAGGAGCTGCCGGCGGAAGTAACGGAACCCGGAAGAATCAACCGTTGCCCGATTCTTAAGGTATAAGGCATCTCGAGATGGTTGATTCTGCTGAGGGAGGTAATATCAACATCATATCTTTTTGAGATGTTGTATAATGTGTCTCCTTTAGCGACGATATGGCATTTTGCACTTGGTAGCCGCAATGTCCGTCCGATAATTAAAGTATAAGGCGGTGTAAGGCGGTTGGCTTCAACGATGTCTCTGATGGGGACATTATAACGGCGGGAAATACTGTATAATGTATCACCCTTCCGGACGGTAATTTGATCCGGATGGCTGTCAAAAACGCCGCTGAAATTATAAAGCTGGATTCGTCCGTTGTAATAGGTGCATCCGTTTGTTAAAAAGAGCAGCGGCAGCAACAATATGGCAAGCAGCCTGCGAAACATTAATTTTTGTATCCGATTTTAAGTTAACTTATCGGAAGTATCGTAACAGCAATTAGTTTAATATTTTCTTACTGTTTGTCCGGAATCTGAGAAGGTTTGCTGCGGAAGTCTGATGACATAATGCCGTATTGACGATTGTTCAGAGCGTTGCGGATGTGTCGGCGTACCCTTTCCAACATAGCGTCATCGGTATCATTGATGCTTTTCCGGTTGGTGTAAGAAATAACAATCATTTCGGCGTTGTATTCATCAACACCTAAAGTGCGGATTTTCTCGACAATGAGATTATAGAGGTTGCCACTGAGCTTCACGGCTTCGTCTCGGTTGGTCTTGTTTAAGATAATCCCGAACTTTGTCTTGTCAAAACGTCCGATGGAAACATCTTTCCCTGTGGCGGAAACACATATTTCGGCGGTGGCCTTTAATAATTTGTCTCCGGTTTCAAAGTCGATTCCTTTATTGATAAATTCATAAATGTCGGCGAGTTCAATAACAATCAGGGAAAAATCATTATTATAACGCTTACTGACTTTAAAATCATGCTCCAAACGCTTGATAAAGGCATCTTCGTTGAGAGTTCCCGTAACCAGAATGTCTTTATTGACAATAGATTTCAGTTCTTGCTCCAAACGGTTTGTTTCACTCATGTCTTTGCACATGAAACTCATGCCCTCGCATTTCAAAACGCCGTTTAACAATGGGCGGCCGCGGCACTTCATCAAAATTTTTTCTCCGTCTTTTTTTATTAGGATTCGGTCGGTGTTGATCGTTGCTTGCTTTTTGCTGACTTTACCGAAATCGCTCAACAGAGTTTTTAAGTTGGCATCGTTGTTTTCAAAAATCGTTCCTAACACATGTTGTCCGATAAGTTCGTCTGCGGTATATCCGAGGAGATTAAACGTTGCCTCATTGGCATAAGTGATTAAAAAATCAAGATCGGTTTTGAAATAAACGTCGCCTTGCGGATGTTGATTGTTCTGGATTGCCTGAGTATCGTTTTCAATCAGGAGTTCTTTAATGTTTTTTTTCGCTTTATTAAGTTTAAAATGCAAAAAAGCGATATACGCAGCCATAAGAAAAATAATCAGACTTAAAGGCAGTACCATGATAAACGTCCCTGAAATTAACCCTTGTCCAATCAGAGTATCGCAATAAAAGCTAAATATTGGTTAAATAGAGGTTGCATTTTTGGTTTAAAACTCTTAATTTTATGGCAAATAATGGAGATAAAAAAGAAATGGGTGCAAAAGAAAAGCCTGAAATTATTGATGAAAGCGGCGATAAATATAAATACGGCTTTGTAACTGAGATTGAATCGGAGACGGCTCCGAAAGGTCTGAATGCCGATATTATCCGGTTGATTTCGAACAAAAAAGGAGAACCGGAATGGCTGTTGGAATGGCGTTTGAAAGCGTTTGAGTTCTGGCAGACAATGACGGAGCCGACATGGGCCAAACTGGTTTATGATAAAGTCGATTATCAGGATTTATATTACTACTCCGCTCCTAAACAAAAGGCGGCTCCCAAAAGTTTGGATGAAGTAGATAAGGAACTTTTGGAAACTTATGAAAAACTGGGCATCCCGTTGAAAGAACAAGAGGCTTTGGCCGGAGTTGTGGCTGTGGATGCCGTGTTTGACAGCGTTTCCGTGGCAACGACATATCGGGCTAAACTGGCTGAACAGGGAATTATTTTCTGCTCAATCTCCGAAGCGGTTAAAGAACATCCTGAGCTGGTTAGAAAATATCTCGGTTCCGTCGTGCCCTATACGGATAACTTTTTTGCATGCTTAAATTCCGCAGTGTTTACCGACGGGTCTTTTGTTTTCATTCCCAAAGGCGTCCGTTGCCCGATGGAATTGTCCACATATTTTCGTATCAATGCCAAAAACACCGGACAGTTCGAGAGAACCTTGATTATTGCCGAAGATGACAGTTATGTTTCCTACTTGGAAGGCTGCACAGCTCCGCAGCGGGATGAAAATCAGCTCCATGCCGCCATTGTGGAAATTGTGGTTTTGAAAAACGCTGAGGTTAAATATTCTACCGTTCAAAACTGGTATCCGGGAGATAAAGAAGGTAAAGGCGGTGTCTATAACTTTGTTACCAAACGGGCGGCTTGCCGCGGGGATAATTCCAAAATCTCGTGGACACAGGTTGAAACCGGTTCGTCCGTAACTTGGAAATACCCGTCTTGCATTTTGCAGGGAAACAATTCTGTGGGCGAGTTTTATTCGGTTGCCATTACCAATAATAAACAACAGGCTGATACCGGTACGAAGATGATTCATATCGGGCAGAATACCAGTTCAAAAATCATTTCCAAAGGCATTTCCGCCGGATTCTCCAATCAGACTTATCGGGGTTTGGTCAAAGTCAGCCCGAATGCCAAAGGTGCCAGAAATTATTCACAGTGCGACAGTTTGCTGATTGGTGAAAACTGTGGTTCTCATACTGTTCCGTATATTGAAAACAGAAATAAAACGGCGGTTATCGAGCATGAAGCGACAACATCCAAAATCAGCGATGAGCAGTTGTTCTACTGCCAACAGCGAGGAATTGGCGAAGAAGAAGCCGTCAGTCTGATAGTCAACGGATTCTGTAAGGAAGTTATGCAGCATTTGCCGATGGAGTTTGCCATTGAAGCGGCAAAATTAATTAATATCAGCTTGGAAGGAAGCGTGGGTTGATGAAAGAAACGGAAATTTACGCTTTGGCACTGAAAACCTGGGGCAAAGAACCGCAAATGTTGCAGGTAATTGAAGAAATGTCGGAATTAACCAAAGAAATTTTAAAAAATATTAACCGAAATAAGAATAATATTCCGGAGCTCATCGAGGAGACGGCGGATGTCGAAATTATGCTGGCTCAGCTTAAGCAGTGTTTCGGCATAGAAAAGGAGGTTGCGGCTTATAAAAGCCAAAAGCTTGAAAAGATTCGCCTGCGTCTGGAGGAGTTCAACAAAAAAGCAATGTAAATAACATATTTTAGAGGAACTAAAATGACTAAAACAGAATGTATGAAAAATAATGAACAAATGCTTGGAATTTTGGAAGGGATGGCGGAAGCCGCCCGCAAGTTTTTAAGACAGCAGGGTACCGGAAAAATCATGGATAGATTTGATGAAGCCGAAAAACTGTTGAACAAATTAAAGAAAGAGTACAAACTCTAATACACTTTAAGGAAACGACTAATGAAAACACCGTTGCTGGAAATTGAAGATTTATATGCCCGTGTCGGCGATAAGGAAATTATCAAAGGCTTTAATCTGACGATTAATGAAGGAGAGGTTCATGCCGTTATGGGGCCTAACGGAGCGGGCAAGTCTACGCTTTCGTATGTCCTGACCGGAAAACCGGGGTATGAAATCGTTTCCGGCAGCGTTAAGTTTAAGGGAAAAGACTTGTTGGTAATGTCTCCGGAAGAACGAGCCAGAGAAGGCGTGTTTTTGATTATGCAGTATCCGGTCGAGATTCCGGGGGTGCCGACTTCTACTTTTCTGAAACATTCGGTCAATGCCGTGCGTAAACATCATCATCTTCCGGAACTTGACACCATGGAGTTTATAAAAATTCTGCGGGAAGAGGGGAAAAAGCTGGGGATTGACAATGAAATGCTCAAACGTCCGGTTAATGTCGGATTTTCCGGCGGAGAAAAGAAACGGATGGAAACATTCCAAATGTCGATTCTCAAGCCTGATTTTGCCATTTTGGATGAAGCAGATTCGGGATTGGATATTGATGCCTTAAAAGTTGTTGCCGACGGGGTTAACGCTCTTCGTAACGAAAAACGCTCTATGCTGGTAATTACCCATTATCAGCGTTTGCTGAACTACATTGTTCCGGACTTTGTTCATGTATTTGCCGACGGACATATTGTCAAATCCGGAGATAAAAATCTGGCCTTGGAATTGGAAGAAAAAGGCTATGCCGAGTTTGTAAGAGAAAAATAAATGGCAAATCTTGTTCAGGATATAAAACTTATCGGTAATGAGCTTCCTTGGTTCAAACAATTGAGGGAAGAGGGGTTGGATGCTTTTCAAAAACAAGGTGTGCCGACTGCCAAAACCGAGGCTTGGAAGTATACCAAGCCCAGAAATTTAAATGCGGATGATTTTGTTATTGAACATTTCCTAAATGAGTCTGCTTTTTGCCCTGAAGTGCCGTTTGACGCTTATCGCATTTGTTTTTCCAACGGGGTGTTTAATCCCGTGCAAACGAAGCTTCCGCAAGGGGTGAAAGTTCTGCCCTTGATTGAAGCGGTAATGTTTAACAGCGAAACACGGTTGTTTTTGGGTAAGCTGACTGATGTCAAAAAATATCCTTTTGCGGCGTTGAATACGTCATATATGAATGAAGGTGTGTTTATCCGCGTTGATAAGAACGTTAATCTCAAAAAGCCGCTTGTCTTGATAAACCATACCGTTTCCGGAGATAAAAATTTGTTTTTCAATCTGCGGAATCTGATTGTTTTGGAGGAAGGAGCTTCTGCGGAGTTTGTTGAATATTACACTTATTCCGGAGATGTTAAATCCCGTTATTTTGCCAATGTGGTCAACGAGATATTTATCGGCCGCAACGGCAAGCTGAATCATTATAAACTACAAAATGATTCTTTTAAATCAGACCACATTGCCTTAACGACAGTGCAGGTAAAAAGAGACGGCGAATATAACAGTTTCTGTCTGCAAAAAGGGGCTGATATCGGAAGGAATGAAACCAGAGTAATTTTAAAAGAAGAAAATGCCCGTGCCAATGTTGACGCTGCTTATATCATGAACGGTTGGGCAACCTTGGACACGACGACGGATGTTGAACATCTGGCTCCCTATACTTGTTCCGGACAATTGGTCAAAGGGGTTGTCGGCGGTGATGCAAAGGGTGTTTTTCAGGGAAAAATTCACATTGCTCCCCATGCCGTAAAAACAGAGGGGAAACAACTTCATAAAGCCCTTTTGCTGACGGACACGGCAGAAATAGACTGCAAACCTGAACTTGAAATTTTTGCCGATGATGTTAAATGTTCTCATGGAGCAGCCAGCGGCGAACTGGATGAGGAACAATTGTTTTATATGCAGTCTAGGGGAATTGGACGGGAAGAAGCCAAGCAAATTTTAATTGACGCTTATTTGGACGACGTGATTAATCATATTGCGGATGAGGCGGTTAAAGTTTGGTTTAAGGAAAACGTGCGAGCCAAATAAAATGTATGATGTATATGAGATAAGGAAAGATTTTCCGGTATTGGACGAGCTGATAAACGGCAAACCGAACATATTTCTGGATTCGGGTGCTTCCGCACAAAAGCCTTTAAGCGTCATTAACCGGATGAATAACGTCTATTCTCATGAGTACGCCAATGTTCACCGCGGTTCATACCATTTGTCGGAAATGATTACGTCTGATTATGAAAAAGCCCGCCGAACCGTGCAAAAATTTTTGAATGCCAAATCGGAAAAGGAAATAGTGTTTACCCGCAGTGCAACAGAGGCCATTAATCTGGTCGCTGCCACTTGGGGAAGAAAATACCTCAAACCCGGAGACGAGATATTGGTTTCCGAAGCCGAACACCATGCCAACCTTGTGCCGTGGCAGGCCTTGCGGGATGAAACGGGTTGTACTCTGAAAATATTTAAAATTGCCGATGACGGAAGTTTTGTCTGGGAAGAGTTCGCAAAAAATCTTAATGAGAAAACCAAACTGGTTGCCGTAACCGGAATGTCAAACGTACTGGGAACAGTTTTCCCAATACAAAAAATTGTTAAGGAAGCTCATAAGTACGGAGCTTTGGTTTTGGTTGACGCCTGTCAGTATGTTGTTCATCAGAAAACCGATGTTCAGGAAATTGACTGCGATTTTCTGGCTTTTTCCGGACATAAAACCTATGGTCCGAGCGGAATAGGTGTGTTATACGGAAAGTATGACATTTTAGATTCCATGCCGCCATACCAATACGGCGGCGATATGGTTGCTCATGTTACTTATGAAAAAACAACTTTTGACGAACCGCCGGCACGTTTTGAAGCCGGAACGCCGGCAATCGTGGAAGCAATAGGCTTGGCGGAGGCTCTGGAATATATGATGAAACTGGGTATGGAGAACATTACCGCCCATGAGCAGGAATTAACGGATTATGCACAGCAGGAACTTGCAAAAATTGACGGACTTAAACTTGTGGGAACCGCCAAGGACAAAGGCGGCGTTTTTTCCTTTGCTTTGGACGGTATTCATGCTCAGGACATGGCCTTTATTCTGGATAAGGAAGGCGTAGCCGTCAGAACCGGACACCATTGTGCCGAACCGTTGGTTAATCGTATGGGATATTCTTCTTTGGTGCGGGCAACATTTGGTTTATATACAACCAAGGAAGATATTGACGCTTTGGTAAAAGCCATAAAAAAAGCCAAAACATTTTTTTAGAAAGCTGAAAACAAATGCAGAACTATTGGTGGATGTTGGCAATAAGTTTAAGCCTGATGATGACTGCCTATGTTTCCCTAAATCAGTTTATTCGGGTAAAAGGCTCCTTACTGATGATTTATCGGGGATTGGGAACCGCCGTGATAATGCTGCCGTTTGTCCCGTTTTTTGCCCCGATACAAAACTGGGGTTTTTACGGGTTGTGCTTGATGCAGGGGCTCGTCATCTCTTACGGGGATAACCGGATACTGAACTCCGCCAAGGCTTTTGGGGCAGAAGTTACCAGCTTGATTCATCCGTTGAGTATTGCTTTTATTTTTTTATTTTGGATAGTTCTTCACCCCTCTGAAATCAATACTTTCTTAGCTCATCCGCTGCATTTTGGGCTGATTATTCTGTGCCTCGCCGGCGTAATGATAGCGATGATTTTAATTTGTCGGGCAAAAGCCAATCGTAAAGCTTTGTTGTTTTTGGCAGGCGGAATGCTCTGCGAGATATTTATTGACATTACCAATAAGGAGACCACACATCTCGGAGCCGAAAACATTGTGTCCGCAATATTCTATTATACATTGCTGACTTCGCTGGTTGCCGGAATATGCAATTTGTACTTTTATCTGAAAAGCGAACGGGAACTCAAAGAAATCTTTGCTGTAAAAAATCTCCGCTATTCGTGGTTTTTTATGCTGTTTGCCATTGTTTTTGCCGGAATAAAAACCTATGCCATGTATTTGACGCCGAATCCGGCCTATGTTGCGGCGATTGTCCATTGCTATCCGGTTTGGATTATGCTGGGCAATAATTTGTATTTTAAACTTCACAAAAACGGTAATTGTGCTAGGGTAAACCCAAAATTTTTGGGATTGCTGCTGATTTCCATCATCGGCCTGATTTTTATTGTTGAGTAAAGGAAACGGGAATGTCTGAACCGGAACAAATTGAAGAAAACGAAGCAATGCTTATGGAGGCTCTGAAAAAACAAGAAGAGCTGAAGGATTATGTTGCGAAAGCCGGAGAAGAAAAACCCGCTGACGAAAACAATGCCTCTATGGAAGATATTATTGAGGTCTTAAAAACCGTTTCAGATCCCGAGATTATGATTAATGTGTATGATATGGGTTTAATCTATAACATTGATCAAAAAGAAAACGGTGATGTTTTTATTGATATGACCGTAACGGCTCCGACTTGTCCGGTGGCGGGAACGCTTCCGCAAGAGGTTGCCAACGCACTGGCAAATGCGGAAGGGGTAGGTAAAGTTGAAGTCAAACTTGTTTGGGAACCGGCTTGGAGCTTTGAACGCTTAAGCGATGAAGCCAAAATGATGTTTGAGATGTTTTAGGCTTGTTTTCCCGCCAATTTGTCGGCAAACCGTTGCTGAATTTCCGCAAGCTTAAGAACGCTGTCGATTTCAACGTTTTCATCGTCGCTGTGGCAGCCGGAACCGTTGCAGCCGTGCATGATAATAACGGAATTATCGGCAAAAACTCTGGAATCTGTAGCCCCCGGCATTTGGGAAATCACAACCGCTTGTCCGGTTATGTGCTCGACAATGCTTTTGTATTCCTGAATGAATGGATGATTTGCATCCATGTAAACGCCGTTGCTGGAAAGTAAAATTTCATAAGAGCAGTTATTTTCGGCACAAGCGGCGTTTAAGATTTTTTTCAGGGCTTGCAGAGAAGTTTTTTCCGTCAATCGGAAGTTAAGTCGGGCTTCTGCTTCCGCCGGAATAACGTTTAAGGTTACGGGAGAAGAAATTCCAGTGATGGTCATTGTGTCGCACCAAGAAGTCGGCTTGGCGGTATGAAGGTCGTAATAAGGAAAATCTTCTTCCAATTTTTTAAGGCAATTCATGAGTTGATTAATGGCGTTAACTCCGTGCCACGGGCGAGAGCTGTGGCCGGCTTTTCCTGACGCGGTAAGCTTTACGGAAACGGGGTGTTTATATTTATCAATAATGGTATTAAGAGCTCCTGCGTCAATATCCATAACGATTTTGGCGTTAATCATATCTTTGGCGGCCAAAGTTTTAATGCCGGCACTTGTCGTCTCCTCGTCGGTGGTAATTAACACGCCGGCTTTAATCGGAAGTTTCTGTTTGATAATATACATCATCGTATGTAAAGAAGCGGCAATACCGGCTTTCATATCCAAAGCACCGCGAGCGTAGATTTTTCCGTCTCTGATTTTGGGAATAAACATCTCCTCAGTCGCCGGAACAACATCCAAATGCCCGATGAAAATCAGGTCAAAGTCTTTTTTTTCGCCGTTGGAAAGTAACATTACCGGAGAAGCTCCCTCATATTCAAATATTTTGCAATAAGGCGTGGTAAAATTCTTTTTTACATAGGCCAGAACTTTTTTAATTTCTTTTTGCCGTCCTGAAATGCTGGGAATTTTGATTAAATCCAGTAATGTTTCAATAACTCTTTCCATTGATAATCCTTTACAAAAACACATATATTGCTATACTCTGAGAAAAATTAAAAATTCATAAAAATAAAGAGAAATTAGGATGAATATTGAGGAATTGACGGAAAATTTCGAGCTTTTGGAAGATTGGGAAGATAAATACCGCTATATTATTGATTTAGGTGAAAAACTCCCCCCTCTGGATGAAAAGTTTAAAACAGAAGAATGGAAAGTTCGGGGATGTACGTCGCAAGTATGGCTGGTTCCGGAAGTAAAAGACGGGATAATCAGCTTCAGAGGCGACAGCGATGCCGCAATCGTTAAAGGGATTGTCTCTATTGTTTTGATGATTTTCTCAAATAAATCTGCACAAGAGATTAAAGAAATTGCAGTTGAAAATATTTTTGCTAAACTGGGCTTGGAAGAACATTTAAGCCCGAGCCGTCGAAACGGTTTAGTGTCAATGGTCGAAAAAATAAGATTTTATGCCGACAATATGTAAAGGTTTCTGGAAAGATGAACATTCATGAGTATCAGGCGAAAAGGATAATCAGCCAATACGGAATTAACATTCCCAAAGGCTGTATTGCTTATACCCCGCTTGAGGCCAAAAAAGCCGCCGCCGAAATTTCGTTTCGCGGTCCGTGGGTGTTAAAATCCCAAATCCAGTCAGGAGCCCGCAATCAGGGATATTTTCTTGAAAAAAAAGCCGGCAAAAAAGGAGGTATCCGGTTAGTCAAAAGCCGCAGAGAAATTGCTCGGGAAGCGGAAAAAATGCTTGGTTCCACACTGGTAACCGTTCAGACCGGTCCGAAAGGAAAATCTGTCGGCAGAATTTATGTGGAAGCATTCAAAAAAGTTAAAAAAATTTTTTATACAGGCTTGGTTATTGACCGAATGATTCCCGCAATCACTTTGCTAATTGCCGATGCCAAAGATGAGGAAATCGTCAATTTGGCCATTTCCCAACCGGAAAAGATTCTGCGTATTCAGTTGGATCTGCATACCGGAGCTTCTCCGGAACAAATTCAAAAGATTTTGGAATTTTTGAAGTTAAAACCTCAAAGTGCCAAGAGTTTGGAAACTTTTGTAAACGGACTGCACCAAGCTTTTGTTGATTATGACGCGGCCATGTTGGAAGTCAATCCTGCAGGTGTCCTGCCGAACGGAAGCATTATTGCCTTGGATGCCAAATTGACAATAGATGATAATGCTTTGTATCGGCACAAGGATATCAGCCTTTTGCTGGATGAATATGAGACGGAAGAAAGAGAACTCAAGGCTTCCAAATATGGTTTCCAATACAGTTCTTTTGACGGCTCCATCGGCTGTATTGTCAACGGAGACGGTATTGCTTTGGCGGCGATGGATTTAATTCGGGCCAAAGGCAGCGATACGGCATGTTTTTTGAACGTTAAAGGCGGTGTCGATAAAGATAAAATCGCCGCGGGGATTAAAATCATTATGACTAACCCGCGGGTGGAAGGCATTTTGATAAATATTCTCGGCGGATTTCTTCGCTGTAACTTGATTGCCGACGGAATAGTTTCCGCAGCTTCGGAAGTCGGGCTGAACGTGCCGTTGGTTGTTCGTTTTGAAGGGACTAACAAAGACGAAGCCAAAGATATTCTGGAAAATTCCAAACTTCCGATTATTATTGCCGATGAAATGGAAGAGTCTGTCGATAAGCTTTTGCAGGCAATGGAGGAAAGCAACTGATGTCAATTTTGGTTAACAAAGGTACTAAAGTTATTGTTCAGGGTATCACCGGCACGCAGGCCTCTTTTCATGTTAAACGCTCTCTGGATTACGGCACGCAAATCGTCGGCGGTGTAACTCCGGGAAAGGGTGGAACAACACATTTGGATTTGCCTGTTTTTGATACGGTAAAAGAAGCCGTTGCAGCAACCGGAGCTAATGCTTCCGTCATGTTCGTTCCCGCCCGCTTTGTGAAAGAGGCTGTTCGTGAAGCGATTGAAGGCGAACTGGATTTGGCGGTATGTATTGCCGATGGTGTACCAATTAAGGATATGCTGGAAATAAAATCCATGCTGAAAGGGGCTAAGACAAAATTAATCGGACCGAATACACCGGGAATTATTACGCCGGGAGAAGCAAGATTGGGAATTTTCCCTGAAAACATTCATAAGCCGGGGCGTATCGGGGTTGTTTCCCGTTCATCAACCTTAACTTATGAGGCTGTTATTGAAATTAACCGAGCCGGTTTGGGACAATCAACAGTTATCGGTCTCGGAGATGATATTTTAATCGGGATGGATTTTGTTGAAATATTGGAACGCTTTATGGCGGATGAAAATACCGACGCAGTGGTAATGATTGGGCAATTGGGCGGAACGTTTGAAGAAGTCGGAGCCGGATACTATAAACGTCTTTCTGATAAATATAAAAAGCCGGTCATCGGTTTTGTTGCGGGAAATGCCGTACCGTTCGGGCATAAAATGGGCTATGCCGGAGATATTATTACCAAGGGTCATGTAACGGCTCAAGACAAAATGGACGCCATGGAAGACGCAGGCATGATTGTGGTTAATAACATCAATTCCATTCATGGCGAGCTTCAAAAACTTTATCCTGTTAAATGTTAAGCTTTTTTCAAAAAATAATTGACGCTGTTTTACCGCCGCGGTGTATTGAGTGCGGGAAAATTCTCAACGGAAAAATAGGTTTGTGTCCGGAATGTTTTAATCGGATAAATTTTATTTCCCAACCTTATTGTTCCAAATGCGGAATACCTTTTGAACAAGCTGATAACGGAGAAACTCTTTTATGCGGTCAATGTATCAGGGAAAAAAGAAGCCCGTTCCGCATGAACCGTTCCGCAATGCGATACGATGAAAATTCAAAAAATTTAATTTTATCGTTTAAGTTTATGGATAAGACGGAAAACGCATCCGTTTTAGCAAAATGGATAAAGATTGCCGGAGAAGATATCTGGAAAGCAGGGGCGGATGTTTTGATTCCGATACCGTTGCATTATACCCGCTTGATTAAACGAAAATATAATCAATCGGCTTTGTTATGTGCGGAGTTGTCAAAATTAACCGGAATTCCGGTAGATTATCATTCTGTTGTCAGATGTTTGAAAACACGTCCGCAAGTGGAGTTTTCCGGAAAAGAACGGATAAAAAATATCAAAGGTGCTTTTAGTGTTCGCCATCCTGAGCGGCTTCAGGGAAAAAGAGTGGTTTTGATAGATGATGTCATGACAACCGGTTCGACCTTAAAAGAATGTGCCTTGATTATAAAGAAGGCCGGAGCTGCCAGTGTGGATACTTTAACGGCAGCCAGAGTTTGCAAATAGATAATTAGTCTTATGTCAATTGAAAAGATCTGAAACGGGCATATATCTGTAGTGTTCACGATGATGATATTTTGAAATAAAATTTCCCAATAGCATTATGAGTGTAACAAACAGATTTTAATGTTTATAGTGACGAAGAAAAATAAATTAATTTATCTTTCTCTTGTTACATACAACATCAAGAATCTGCGGGAGAGGGATTTTGTTCCCTCTCCTTTTTATTCTTCTTCAGCTTCGGAAACTCGGCGGATGTCGGCTCCCACGGCCTTAAGTTTTTCATCCAGCTTTTCATAGCCGCGGTCAAGATGATAAACGCGGTTGACAGTGGTTTCTCCGTCAGCAGCCAGTCCGGCCAAAATGAGGGCGAAAGAGGCTCGAAGATCCGTTGCCATTACAGGAGCTCCGGACAGTTGTTTAACCCCGCGGACAATAGCGGAAGCATGACCGTGAACGTTAATATTGGCTCCCATACGCAACAGTTCCGGAACGTGCATAAAACGGTTTTCCCAAATTTGTTCGGTAACCAAAGAAGCTCCTTCGGCAACTGTCATCAGAGCCATAAATTGAGCTTGCAAATCGGTCGGAAACCCTGGGTAGTAGTCCGTCATAATATCCTTTCCTTCAAAATTAACGTTTTGAGCGTCAACAATAATGGAATTTTTCTGTTCTTCAATTTTTATGCCCATGCTTTTCAAAACTTTCAAAGGAACCTGCAAGGTTTGCGGCTGAGCATTGACTAGTTCAATTTTACCTTTGGTTATGGCAGCGGCAACAGCATAGGAACCGGCTTCAATTCTGTCGGCAATAACCTTATGAGTGGCTCCGTTTAATTTTTTGACCCCGGTAATTTTAAGAATGGAAGTGTTTATCCCCTCGATTTTTGCTCCCATTTTATTCAAAAGCATGATTAAATCGCCGATTTCTGGTTCTTTAGCGGCATTTTCAATAACGGTCTGCCCTTCGGCAAGGGTTGCCGCCATCAAAATATTGCAGGTAGCTCCGACGGAAGCCAACGGAAAAATAATATGAGCTCCTTTTAATCGACCGTCTGTGTCGGCGTGAACATATCCGTTCTTAATCTCGATTTTTGCTCCCATCTGCTCCAATGAACTCAAATGAATATCCATTGGACGTGCCCCGATGGCACATCCTCCCGGAAGAGACAGTTCAACATGGCCTTCTCTGGTCAGAACAGGGCCGAGAACATAATAAGAGGCTCTCATTTTACGAACATAATCATAAGGAGCGACCAAACTGTCAAATTTTTGCGTTCTGTAAGAATAAGTCTTGGTTTCGTGCCCGTCCATAAAGTCATTAAACTCATCAATTTTAGTTCCCATGCTTTCCAGAAGAACATTCATTGATTTAATATCGGAAAGCTGCGGCATATTGGTAAGCGTGACAGTGTCATCCGTCAACAGACTGGCACAAATAAGTGGTAAAGCGGCATTTTTTGCTCCGCTGATAAAAATTTTGCCTTCCAGTTTTTTGCCGCCGATGATTTTGATTTTATCCATAATCTTATTTATCCTTATTTATCAGCGTCTTTTTTTGTTGCTTGTTTAAGCTTTTCGCGAGTTTCTTGCTGTTTTTTTCGTTTTGTCAGATTTTTTTGCAGAGCTTTTGCCTCTTTTTCAAAGCGAATATCGCTGCGTTTTTTGTTTGGTGTCATCTCAAATTCCTCATACTTACATATCAGGCATTATAAGAGGAATATTTTATTCAGGTATAAAAAAATCCGCTTTATCCCTAAATATCAGCGGATAAAGCGGTGATAGTTCGGAAAGCAGATGCTCAACCGGCCCTATCTGTTCTTTGACGCAGAATTGGCAGAGGCTCCCCTTTAAGTGATGGAACGGGAACAGGATTTTCGAGCTTGTTCATAATATCTTTATAAAAATTTATTAATGTCCTGACGCGAGGAATATCTTTTGTCAGGCGGTTGGCGTACAGATGGTATGTAATCGGACAATCACAAGGAATATTATCCAAACAAACCAGGCCGTGTAAAGCAAAGCTTAGCGGCATGATCCCGATACCGGTGTTATTTTCCAAGGCGTTAATTAATGCTAACGTATTGTTTGATTTAAAACAAATATTGGCTTTGTTGAATTTTTCTTCACCCAGAACACGAGTTAACAAATAGTCATGTTGAGTAATTAACCGATGTTTTTTTACCATATCGTCTAAATCAACGGGGTAGCCATTTTGTGCAAGATATTGAGAAGAGGCAAAAAAGCCGCAGTGCACTTTTTTCTCACCGATTAAAACGATGTCTTGGGTATCAATTTCTTGAGATGTAATGGCGATGTCAACATCTTTTATGTTAAAGGCAGATGTGTCCATGGCGGTAATGGAATTAATGTGAAGCTCCGGAAAAACGTCAAATAATTCAGACAAATCCTGCGGTACAATGTATGAAGCATAGCCAAGAGCCATAAAAACCCGAACCTCTCCTTTAATTTCCTGATTGTTTAGTTTGATGTTGTATATATCTTCAAGAGCCTCTTTAATCTTTGCGGTTTTGTCCACAATTCGTTTTGCCGTTTCAGTCAAATCACTGCCTCGTCCGTTGGTCGAAAGAAGCTTAATTCCGAAATAGCTTTCAAGATTATCAATATATTTATTAATAGTATCAACGGAAGTTCCCAAAGTTTCAGATGCTTTCCGTTTTCCTGAACATTGCTCAATAGCTCTGAGATACAAAATACTTTCCAGTATAGACATATCTTTTTTGTTAATCATTTTTTCCTCACTGGCGGTGGTTTCCATGATTTCAAGGTGGTCGGAGAGTTCAGAAATCAAATGCATTGAAATGATCCTTTAACCTTTAAAGCCGTGAGGCTTCTGTACATTCGTTAAAGCTCCCCGACCTTATAAAAAAGACATAAAGCAGGAAATTCATTTTCGGACTAAGGTAGGTCGTCAACAATGCATTGAGCTTCTGAAGGCTCTGATAAACTTGAAAATTTATAGTCCAAAGAGTTTTCGCCTAAAGTATAGATATCGAAAAACAATTAAACAAGAGCCAATTTTTTGATATTACCTATCGAAAAATTAGTACACCATGATTGATAAAATGCCCCAATTGACGTTTGATGAAATTGTTGAAAAATATGTTGAAATGAATATTGCTTATCCTTTTAGAGAGGCCAATGGCAGAGCTGCTGGAATTTGGTTGGATTTAATTTTCAAAAGGCTCAATGATTATTCATAATTGAGCTCATTCGGGTTAAAACTAATCTCTTTACCTGCATTTGCAACATAATATGGATTAAAAAGCCTTTGCTGTTCTTATTTCTACAGCCTGCTATATGGCTTTATTAGAATGGACAGAGTCTTTTTTTGCTCCTCAATCCTTTCATCTGAAGTATATATCACTATTGTATCCGGTTTAGAATATGCTTCATTTTGTGATTCTGCACATTTATATTGGCAATTGTATTTTAAGGCAAATTTATCCAGCTCTTCAAATAAATTTTGATTAGGGCCTACATTTAAGATAAATCTATGTAGGTCATTTTGGGGATTATAGCTTGGAGATGTTTTATAAACCCATCCTGAGGCAAGCGAACCATCTCCAAAAGAAACCTTCAAATCATTTTTTTTAGATTTCCAATTTTCAATAAGATTATAATATTCTCGGTCTCCCATTTTTTTCTCATTATCAACATTACGGCGATTGCCATACATTCCTCTCGCTAAAAAGAATAATGAGACACCCCCATGTTCACCTGCTTGTTTTTGCAAATTTTTCTCTATATTTTTGGCAAAGTTTTTATTGTTTTTTTCATCAATATAATCAGAAAATAATTCTATTTTTCTGATTAAGATTTCTTCTGGAGACAAGTTTAAATTATTTTTCTTCAAAAATTCATCAAACCTATCCAAATAAGCCTCTATTTCAGGTGTAATGCCTTTAAATACAGGAAAATCTTGATAATTCATTATCTTATTCTTATTATTTACATGTTTATTTTATTATAATATATAAAATAAACAATCCAAAAGTTATCATTTAATGTTTTGATATCAGTCACTATTTTACGCTTTCAATGAGTTTGTTTGCAACCAAATGAGACAGAGTATATACCAAGGCAAATGTGATAAAAAGATGTATAACGAGCTTAAAACCGAAATTGAGCTTGAAAAAGAAAAACTGCAAAAAGATATGGACAGATACCTTGAGATTGATAATGAAACTGCTAAAAACGCCTGAAATCAACAAATGGTGCGGCCTGCTGTGCAATTATCGGACTAAAAATTATGATAAATTCAAACAACTTTGCTATAAAATTGAGATGTTTGAAGATAAAGAATATATTTGAAAATCAAAATTTATTTTTATAGTATATCCCAAAAGAGAGGTTACTATGAGAACATTTTTTCTTTTGTGTTTGTTTTTTACCAATTTCCCGCTTTGGTTGTTTTGGTTTATCTTCTTAAAAGATAAATATAATGACCCAGTATAAGTAATAAAATATGGAAATAATTTTATTTATATTTTTTGTTGCCGCAAGTATCATCTTTAGGATTTTTCAACCTAAAATTAAAGGATATTTAGGAGAGAAGAGTGTTGCAACAATTCTTTCATTCCTTCCCTCTGATAAATATAAAATAGTTAACGACATTCTGATTAAGTCAAATGGCAGAACTATCCAAATAGATCATCTTGTCATTTCTATTTATGGAATATTTGTTATTGAAACAAAAAATTATAAAGGATGGATTACAGGATCAGACAATTCCGAATATTGGACTAAAAATATGTTTGGTAACAAATATAAATTTTATAATCCAATTAAACAAAATAAAGCTCATATTTTAGCCCTAAATAAACAATTAGGAATAAGACTTAACAATTTTATACCGATTATCGCTTTCTCAAATAGGGCAGATTTAAGAATCAATACAGCTTATAATGTTATTTATACCACTCAGATTAATAGACTAATAAAAGAATATACCGATATAAAATTTCAGGAAACCGACATTCAAAAGCTATATGAAAAAATTTCGCAGCTTAATATTGTGTCTCCTGAAGCGAGAAAACAACATATTTCAGAAGTACGAAATATTATTGCAACAAAAGAACAAATGATACAACAAGGGATTTGTCCGAGGTGTGGGCACTCTTTAGTTTTTAGAAGTGGAAAATATAGAGATTTCTTTGGATGTAACAACTATCCAAAATGCAGGTTTACAAAACCAATTGAACAACGAAATAACTATTTTTTGAATAAATTAGCAAAGAAATTTATAAAAAGCTTATTAAAATAATATGTTATCGGACAGGGATTTGATTGAATAAAATATTGGGTTTCTCACAAAAAGTCCGATAATTCTGCAAAAATTGCCATTCTCAAAACCTAAAAAATCGGACTAAATAAGCTATTGTTTAAAAGCAAAAAATCCGCAATAAATGCGGAAATCCTAAAAATGGTGCGGCCTGCTGTGCGATTATCGGACTAAAAACTATGATGAATTTAAGGCTTTGAGTAGGAAGATTGAAGCATTTACTCAATTTTAAAACATAAATTTATATCATCCTCTTAATGGGAGAATGGATATGAAACATTTGACACAAGAAAATGCTGATAATTTGAATTTTATTAAGCAGCTTTTAACGCAAAACGGTTTTTCAAAGATTAAAACGATTACGTGCTTGCAAAGTGGTTCTCGGTCATTGGCTTATTATGCTGATGATTATATTGTGCGATTTCCCAAAGCTGAAATTATTTGGCAAACGATGAAGCGCGAAAAAAATATCATTGATATAATTTATCCTTACTTAATGCCAACTTTTGCAAATAAAATTCAAAAAATTGATTTAATGAATAACGAATATCCTTTTTCTATCTCAAAGCGTATTAACGGTAAAATTTGTGATGGTCGTCCGGAAAGTGAATATGCAATGCTTTATCAAAACCTAAACGCTAAACAACAAGAAAAATTAGCTTATGATTTGGCTCAATTTTTCAATATAATGCATCAGATTGATTACAAGATGTTGGATATTCCAGCGTCGACTGAAGCGATTGATAATTGGGATGTAGCGGTAAGAGAGGATTTTGATTTTGAAAAAGCTCGGCAAGCTTTGTTAGTTTATAAAATTGATTTGAATAATTATAGGGTAGCGGCATCTGATACAACAATGGCTCTGTGCCACAACGATTTGAGCGGAAGCAATGTCTTATTGAATCCGGAAAGAGAAGATGTTTTAACAGGTATCATTGACTTTGGAAATACGGTGGTTATGCCAAAATATCAAGATTTTTTCCCTTTGTATAAGATTGACCGTAAATTGGCGGTTGATACGCTGACGGAATATAACAAAATAACATCTTCACCAATAGAACAGAAGCAAATTGATTCCATGGTGTTATCCTATATCGGCTTTGGATTAGCTCAAAGTAAAGATGGAGCGTCCCCGTATTTTATGAAATTACTCAAGCCTTTTTTATAAAAGTCCGATAATTTGTAAAAAATTGCTATTTTAAAAACCTTAAAAATCGGACTAGGTAAGTGCTTGTTTAAAAACAAAAAATCCGCTACTCAGGCGGAAAACTTAAAAATGGTGCCGCTAGTAAGAATGTAAATTCCCATTGCTTTCAGCAACGGACCCCTTTCGTGTCGTAAGCCTCGCACTTCTTAAAATCGTGCTCGCCAACTATCCACTCCGGACATTACTTCGTAAGTCCGCCCCCAACTATGGCATAACCATAAAAAAAACCTCCTTAAAGGAGGTCTTTTTTATGGTGCCGCTAGTAAGAATCGGACTTACGACCCCACCCTTACCAAGGGTGTGCTCTACCACTGAGCTATAGCGGCATAATAATATCTTTTTCCGGTAGAGCCCACCCACAAGGGTGTGCCTTCGGCATCTAAGCTCTCTGCGGTTGCTGTTACTTCCCTTGCTCTCTAAGATGTTTCGAAGAGCTTACAGACAAAATTGATATACCATATCAATTTTACTTAGCACTACCACTGAGCTATAGCGGCAAAAATTAACTGTATGAGAACATACCCAAGCATTTAAATAAAATCAAGTATATTTTTTAATAAATGATAATTTTTCTCATAAAACGCCTTTTGTAACAAAAATGTCATGTTTTTGTCTAAAAAAGAACTTGTTTGGGCAGCAAAAATATGATACTTTATTTTACATAAAGAGATTATTTTGTTTATTAGATGCAGTAATTCCGGTAGGAATTTTCTGATAGCCCAAATAATCTCTTTACTTATTATACACTCTGTTAAATCCAAAATTAAGTAAAGCTATGGCAAAGTATCAAAAAATGTCCACCGAAGAGAGAGCCGCAAGAAAAGTTACAAAACGTGAACGTCTTGCTCAGATGAAAGAACAGATGATTGAAGAGTATGAGGGGTTCACGCTTTCTGAACTGGCCGCCGAACTCAACAATCTGCTCAATTCGTTTGACCGCGAGGAAGTTCAGCTCCGTATCAACGTCCTCCGCACCCTCATCAAAGATGCCGAGTCCGATATGGATTTGGATTGGGGAATGGACTAAGGACAACGCCTCTTTCTCTCAATAGGGAAAACAAAGCCTTCAGATGTACAAACATCTGGGGGCTTTCCTATTTTTAAACTTGGTTATTTATTTTTTGCTGTTATATTAAAAGCAGTTAAAAAAGACCAGGGAGATTTAAAATGAAGAAGTTTTTAACAGCCATGTGCGGTCTTGTTCTTTTGGCTGCTTGCTCAAAGTCCGAGCCGGTAAAATTAAACGGAAAAGAATTTATGCTTTTGGATACCCCGTCCAATGCCTATGTAACCATCGGTTTTGATGAAACCGGAACTAAAATTGCCGGACAAGCACCCATCAACCGCTATATGGGAAGTTACCAAATTGACGGAGAAAATATGACCTTCAGTTCTATAGGTGTTACGATGATGGCCGGTCCTCAGGAGTTAATGAATGCCGAAAATTCATTTTTACAAGCTTTAACCAGAGTTCAAAGCTTTAAATTAGAAGGAAGAAAATTGATTTTGACAACGAATTCCGGAGAAAATTTGGTGTTTGAAGAGGTTGAACCGCAAGCTCCGATGACGGAAAATGAAGAAGCACCTTCTGCGGATGTCTTGACCGGAGAAGCCGAAGAGACAACCGAAGCCGAAGTGGAAATGGTTCCGGCTCAGGAACAGGCTCCTGTTCAGACTGCAGAATAGTTTTTCTTTCCGAAAAAGTTTAAAAAACCTTTCATTCGAGAGGGTTTTATTTTGTGCAAGGGATGTTTGAAAGTTTTTGCGGACAATATTTTGTTGCGTATCCGTTAAATTCCTGTTGTATTTATTTCTAAAATTGATACTCTATCCTACTGTTAAAACCAAAAATATAAAACAATTAATAGGACAAAGAAAAGATGTTGGATATAAAATATATTGTCGAAAATCCCGACATAATCAAAGACGGTCTGTCTAAAAAAGGCTATCGTCAAGAAGATATTGATGTTGATGCGTTAATCGCCTTGCATAAAAGTATTAACAAATTAAAAACATCATCCCAGTCTTTGTCCGAAGAAAAAAACAAACTCAGCAATTCCATTAAATCCGCTTCTCCGGAAGACCGCCCTGCCATTATTGCCAAAAGCAAAGCCTTGGGCGAAGAACTTAAAAAAGAACAGGAAGAGCTTGCCGCCGAGCAGGAAAAGTTTGATGACATTATGTTACGGATGCCGAATATGCCGTCGGCGGAAAGCCCTGTCGGTAAAGATGATACGGAAAACGTGGTTCGCCGTAAAGTCGGAGAGCCGACAAAGTTTGACTTCACCCCTCGTGATCATATTGAATTAATGGAAATCAACGATTGGAGCGAAATGGAACGTATTGCCAAAGTTTCCGGTTCCCGTACTTATGCGATTAAAAATGAACTGTCCAAGTTGGAACTGGCAATGCATATGCTTGTTTTGGACAAGTTGCGTGATAACGGTTTTACGGTTATTACCGTTCCGTCCATTTCTAAGGAAAAACCGTTATACGGACAGGGATATCTTCCGTTCTCCCGTGATGAAATTTATTATATGCCGGCTGATGACATTTATCTTTCCGGTACGGCGGAATTGATTTTGAACTCTTTGCGGGCGGATGAAATTTTGCAGGAAAACGAATTGCCGATTTTATATGCCGGATTTTCTCCTTGCTTCCGTCGCGAGGCCGGAGCTGCCGGAAAGGATACCAGAGGTTTGGTCCGTGTTCACCAGTTTATGAAAACCGAGCAGTTTGTGATTTGTAAGAATGACATAGCCGAGAGTGAAAAATGGCATCAAAAATTATTAGCCATTTCCGAAGAAGTTTTGCAGGATTTGGAACTGCCGTATCAGGTGTTGGAGGTTTGTACCGGTGACATGGGTGCTCCGAAATATCGCCAATATGACTTGGAGGCTTGGGTACCTTCTCAAAATTGTTATCGTGAAACCCATAGCTGTTCCAATATTACCGAATGGCAGGCTCGCCGCACCAATCTGCGTTATCGTGATAATGCCGACGGTAAGGTAAAATATGTTCATACTTTGAACAATACCGGAATTGCCACTCCGCGAGCTTTAGTTCCGTTTATTGAAAACCACCAACAGGCAGACGGACGGGTTCGCATTCCGGAAAAGCTTCGTCCTTATATGGGTGGGGTTGAATTTATCGGAAAAGGCACTAAATAATTCTAAGTCATGAAAGGCTCGCGTTTGCGGGCCTTTTAAACTTTCAGGAAGGAAGAAAAATGGCAGAAATACAATTATTTTCGGATAAACTGAAAGCAGTTTTGTTTGACTGGGACAATACACTGGCTGAAAGCCGGACACCATTGGTTTATGCCGTTAACAAGGTATTGGAAGAATATGGCATGCCGGATTGGAACGTGGTAAAACAACGTAGGGATAATGACCTGTCTTTTCGGGATAATTTCCCTCGCATTTTCGGGAACAAAGCCGGAGAGGCTTATGATAAATATTCCAAGATATATTTGAAAAACGTTGCCCGCCTGATTTCTAGCTTTGAGGGAGTAAATGACGTTCTGAAGTTTTTGCGGAAAAAACAAATAAAAATTATTGTTATGACCAACAAAGACCGCAAACTCCTTGATTTTGAACTGCCGTTGTTGTTTGAACCGGAAATGTTCGATCGGATTGTAGCCGGACATGAAGCTCCGAGAGACAAGCCTTACGGAGAGCATGCTTTATATGCGTTAAACGGCATAGTAACACCGGAAGAAATTAATAAAGATACGGTCTGGGTCGTAGGCGACAGCCCTCAAGACAGCCGGTGTGCCGCTGCTGTTCAGGCTCTTCCGATACGTATCGGAAAACCGATTTGGGGCGATGAAGGGGACAAATGTCCGGATATCGTCTATTTTGATACTTTTTGTGATTTTTACAAAGCTCTGATTTCTTAAAGAAAATTAGCGAAATTTTAAGTACCGACATATATAATTGCCCATTATTTATAAATTGTTTGGTGTTGGATGAAATGGGTAAAGATTCGGATATTGATTATGGCAAAATAGTGCATTATATACTGATAGCAGTAGTGGCGGCAGCTTTGTTGTGGCTTAATTATTGCAATTTTCAGGAGCATATCTCCTCGAATAAAGCTCTGATTAACAATTATTCTCCCAAGGAGGATGAAATGGCAAAATATCGCAATCCGGTTGTTGCCGGCCTGTTTTATTCCTCAGATGCCCAAAGCTTGTCCGAGGATATTGATAATTACCTGAAAACGGAAAACAGAATAAGCAATTATCAACCGCAAATTTTGATTGTTCCTCATGCCGGATACCAATATTCCGCGACGGCTGCGGCCAAGGCTTATGCCTCTTTGCGAAACTTCTCGGATAAAATCCGTAATGTCATTTTGGTTGGTCCGTCTCATCGGGTGGCTTTTGATGGCATAGCAGCACCGAGTGTCGACTATTTTAAAACGCCGTTAGGAAGTGTTGCCTTAAACAGGGAAATTATTCAGGAAATGCATAACAGCTTTGGTGTCAAAATTTTGGACAAGGCCCATGCACAGGAACATTCTCTTGAAGTCCAGCTTCCGTTTTTGCAGAAAGTTCTGAAAAAGTTTAAGATTATTCCTTTGGTTTATGGCAATGTCAGTGCCGAAAAACTGGCGAAAGCCTTAAATCCTTATTTGCACCAGGAAGATACGGTTATTGTTATTTCTGCCGATTTATCCCATTATTACGATTATGAAACAGCCAAAGCTCTTGATAAAATTACGGCGGATTTGGTTGCCCGGAATGAAGCTGACGTAGATGAACATTTATCTTGCGGAGCAACCGGAATAAATGCGGCTCTGATTTTGGCAAAAGAAAATCATTTTCGCCCTGAAATGCTGGATATGATTAACTCCGGAGATACGGCGGGAGACAAGGACAGCGTTGTCGGCTATGGAGCTTGGAGTTTTGAAAAGAAACAAGGGGAAAAACCGCAATCCGAATTGGAAAAAGAGGTTGCCAGCCTGAAATCATTTAGTGAAAACTATGGTGAAACACTGCTTAATATTGCCGAACAAAGCGTGCGTGAGGCTGTTATTGAACATCATAAATATTCTCCGTCCAGAGATGATTATGACGATGTCTTGTTTGACAAGGGGGCTGCCTTTGTAACTCTGACGGATAAAAACGGCGAATTAAGAGGTTGTATCGGAACCATTGTTCCCAATCAGGGAATAGCCAAAGACGTGGCAAGCAATGCTTATCAGGCTGCTATGGAAGACGGACGTTTCAGTCCTGTAAGTGAAAAGGAATTGGAAGGTTTAAATATTTCCGTTTCTTTGTTAAGCGGCTTTGAGCGGATAAGATATATGGACGAGGCAGATTTACTGACCAAGATTAATCAGGGAATTGACGGCATTATCATTCGAGACGGCAATCGGCAGGGTGTGTTTTTGCCCTCTGTTTGGCAGCAGCTTCCTGAAAAACAAGAATTTTTGAATAACCTGAAGGTCAAGGCCGGCATCAGCCCGAGCTATTGGTCCAACAAGATTAAAGTTTATCGTTTTAGAACAGTGGAGATAAAGAAAGATGAAAATTAACGGATACGAAATTGCCATTCCGGAAGAAAAGTTAAATCATATGGTGCAGGAAGAAATGCTTCCGATTGAAATGGTAAATAAAAATTTTGAAGGCTATAAGGCTCTTCCTGAAGGGGATAAAAAGGCCTTGGCACATTTGGTTGCCGCTGCCAAAATTATGAATGATGTCGCTTTGGAGCAGGATCATCCGTTAAACAGAACTCTGAAAAAAGGCTTGGAAGAAGCTGCGAAAGACAATGAATACGCAGCCCTTGCTTTAAGAATATTCAATTCTTTAAACGGGGTAACCGGTCTAAACGGTGTAGATCAGGAACCTGTAAAAATCTTTGTCGGTGTTGACGGGTATAAAGGCCGTAATTTTTATCCGACTGATTTGAGCGTTGATGAATTTCATAAAATCATTGCTCGGATGCTGGATGAAGGAAAAACGGAAGAGGTCCGGAAAATCCTCAGTGCCAGAACTATGGTGCGTCGCAGCGGGCATGAACTAAAGGCAATCGACTATACGGAATATTTCGCCAAAGAATTTTCCGCAATGGCAAATGAGTTGGAAGTGGCCGCTCACTATGCGACCGATGAACTGTTTAAAGATTATCTGGGCTGGCAGGCACAGGCATTTTTGCAAAATAACGAAGATATGGATATGTTGGCCGACCGTCATTGGGCTCAGATGCAGGATACCAATCTGGAATTTACGGTCAGTCGGGAAAATTATGATGACGAGATGACTCCGACGATTTGTGAAAACCCTGAATTGTCCGCTCGTCTGGCTGAAAAGGGGATAGAGGTTGTTTCCAAAGATATGCTGGGCGTTCGTGTCGGTATTATTAATAAGAAAGGTACCGAGTTGATTTTGAAATTTAAGGAACACATGAGCAAACTGGCAAAATTAATGCCCTACAGCGACACTTATGTTCAGTCCGTTGCCAGCGGAGATGATGTGAACCAAACCATGGTTGATGCCGATTTGGTAACCTTAACCGGAGACTATGCCCAGTGCCGCGGGGCGATTACGACAGCTCAAAATCTGCCGAACAATGATAAACTTTCTGTCAAAACGGGAGGCGGCCGCCGCAATGTTTATCACAGGCAGGTTCGCCAAAGCCATGATAAAGCCAAAACTCAAAGAATGTTGGATGCTTTGGTCGCCAAGGAATTTCATCAGTATTTCAATCCGGAAGCCGAACATATTTTTGTTATCGGACACGAAAACGGCCACTCTTTAGGGCCCAACAGCGAATATCAAAATGCTTTGGGCGTTTATAAACATACGATTGAGGAAAACAAAGCCGACGTGGTTTCAATTACTTTTATGCCGGAATATGTCAAAGCCGGCGTAATCAGCGAGGAGATGTTGAAACAAGTCTATGCGACTTGGATTATCCGTTTATTCTTGAAAGCCAAACCGCAGTTAATCCAGCCTCACCGCGTCGGGGATTTGATACATTTTAACTTCTTGCGGGAACACGGAGCTATCTCGTTTGACGCCGACAACAAGCTGGTTATTCATTTTGATAAAATGAACGAAGCCATGCACAAAATTTTGGATGAAACGATTGCGATTCAATTGTCAAAATCTCCGGAAAAAGCCAAAGCTTTCATTGACAGATATTCAACTTGGAGCGATATTTCGGAACATATTGCAAAAGTCCAAAAAGAACTGGGTATCAAACCTTACAAGGATATCCGGACATATTTTTAAGAGAGTGATGAATGTATTACAGTTTCTTTGAAATTTTCTCGATAGGGGTTGGCCCTTCGAGTTCGCATACTGTCGGCCCGATGCGTGCGGCCAAACGTTATATAGACAACCTTCACGCCAAAGGCTGTTTTTCGGAAGTTGAACGGGTTAAAGTAACCTTATACGGCTCCTTGGCTTTAACCGGCGTCGGACACGGAACTGTCAAAGCGGTTATTTACGGTCTTATGGGCTTGGAGGCGGAAGCGATTGACCCTGAAAAACCTTATCTTGTTGCTGTTCAGCGAGACGGTATTCTGCACCTGTCTCAGGAGAAACCGATAAAATTCGACTTGGATAAAGATGTTGTCTTTGAAAAGGAAATTTTTCTGCCCCAGCATTCAAACGGAATGAAGTTTGAGGCCTTTGACGCAAACGGAAAATGTCTTCTGGATGAAGTTTACTTTTCTGTCGGCGGCGGAACAATTGCCCGTCAGGATGAAATGGATAACAGAATTGAACGAGAGCCTTATCATGTTCCGTTTGATTTCAACACCTGCGATGAACTTATCGGCTTGTGCAGCAAACACGACAAGTCAATTGCCAATCTGATTTTTCAAAATGAATGTGCTTTAAGAAAACAGGAGGATGTTATTGCCGGGGTTTTGAAAATTCACGGCATTATGCAAAACGCCATTGATAGAGGAATGAAATCTCGAGGAAATCTGCCGGGCGGACTGAATATCAAACGCCGAGCACCGGAAATTTACGAGCGTCTGGAAGAAAAATTCCGCAATAATGATTATGACCCGTTGCTGATGATAGACTGGATAAACTTGTGGGGCTTTGCCGTCGCGGAAGAAAACGCTGCCGGCGGACAAATCGTAACCGCTCCGACCATGGGTTCTGCAGGAATTATTCCGGCGGTGTTGCGTTATTATGAACGCTTTGCCTCTCAAAAATCTCCGTATACGGAGGAAGAGGGAATTTGGAAGTTTTTGCTGACCGCCTCGGCAATCTGTAGCCTGTATCGAACAAACGCTTCCATTTCCGGAGCCGAAGTCGGTTGTCAGGGAGAAGTCGGCGTGGCTTGTTCAATGGCGGCCGGAGGTCTGGCTGCGGCAATGGGCGGAACCAACAAACAAGTTGAAAACGCCGCAGAAATCGCCATGGAACATAACTTGGGTTTAACTTGCGACCCGATAGGCGGCTTGGTGCAGGTGCCTTGCATTGAAAGAAACGCCATGGGTGCGGTCAAAGCGGTTAATGCCGCCCGTATCGCAATGAAAGGCGACGGAGAACATATCGTTTCATTGGACAGCGTGATTAAAACCATGTTTGATACCGGAATAGATATGAATAATAAATATAAAGAAACCTCTCTGGCCGGTCTGGCGGTCAATGTCTCTTATTGCTAAAGAAAAACCCCTCTCGTTTGAGAGGGGGTTTTGAGTTAAGATTAGAAAGAAGCGGAGCAATATCCGGACTTTGCATCCTGAGTGGCAGAATTACATGTTACGTTCGTTGTGCTGCAAACTT
>DBFWPL010000010.1:0-68403 GCA_048463395.1 Alphaproteobacteria bacterium
TGAGCATAGTGGCGGCTCGGCGTCTCATATTCTACGTGTGAGGTCGAAATGGTAATACCGCGGGCTTTCTCTTCCGGGGCTTTATCTATTTGATCATATGCTGTGAAGCTGGCTCCGCCCTCTTCTGCCAATACTTTCGTTATGGCTGCCGTTAATGTTGTCTTCCCGTGGTCTACGTGACCTATCGTTCCTATGTTGCAGTGAGGCTTGTTGCGCTCAAATTTCTCTTTTGCCATTTAGACATACTCCAAATTTAATTAAACCATTTTAAGTGGGCAGAGACCTACCCTCTGCCCGATTTTAACAATTAAGCATTCTTTGCTTTAACTTTTTCGGCGATATCTCTCGGAACCTCAGCATAATGGTCAAATACCATCGTAAACTGAGCACGTCCCTGAGACAAAGAACGAAGAGTGTTAACATAACCGAACATGTTAGCCAAAGGAACCATTGCATCAATAACTCTTGCATTGGCTCTTTGATCCATACCGTTCACCAAACCACGACGAGAATTCAAGTCGCCGATGATATCTCCCATATATTCTTCAGGAGTAACAACTTCGACCTTCATTACCGGCTCCAACAACTTTGCATCAGCCTGACGCATACCTTCACGGAAGGCAGCACGGGCAGCGATTTCAAAGCACATAACATTGGAGTCGACTTCGTGATATGCACCATCATACAAGGTACATTTAACACCGGT
Source organism: Alphaproteobacteria bacterium (assembly GCA_048463395.1). GTDB lineage: Bacteria > Pseudomonadota > Alphaproteobacteria > RF32 > CAG-239 > JAGAJR01. The sequence goes on from DBFWPL010000010.1 coordinate 707, forward strand.
TACCGGATATCCTGCCAGAACACCGGCATCCATAGCCGTTCTCAAACCTTTTTCGACACCAGGGATATATTCCTTAGGAACGTTACCGCCGACAACTGTATTGTTAAATTCAAATCCGGTGTAACCTTCCATAGGTTCAAATTTGATTTTAACTTTAGCAAACTGACCGGCACCACCGGATTGCTTTTTGTGAGTATACTCAATATCACAAGGTTTTGTGATTGTTTCACGATAAGCAACCTGAGGCTCGCCCACATTGGCATCAACTTTAAATTCACGTTTCAAACGGTCTACAATGATTTCCAAGTGCAATTCGCCCATACCTTTAATAATGGTTTGACCGCTGTCAGGATCCGAAGATACCTTGAAAGAAGGATCTTCCATTGCCAATCTGGACAATGCCAAACCCATCTTTTCAACGTCTGCTTTAGTTTTCGGTTCGACGGCCAACTCAATAACCGGATCCGGGAACTCCATGTTTTCCAAAACAATCGGTTTAGCCTGATCACAAAGAGTATCACCTGTAGTGGTATCTTTCAAACCGGCCAAAGCGATAATATCGCCGGCATGAGCTTCTTTGAGGTCTTCACGTTTATTTGAATGCATCAGAAGCATACGACCAATGCGTTCTTTTTTATCTTTAACAGAGTTATAGATATAAGAACCTGCAGTCATTGTTCCAGAATAAATACGAGTGAAAGTCAAAGAACCGACGAATGGATCGTTCATGATTTTGAACGCCAAAGCGGCTAATGGTTCATTATCATCAGGACGTCTGATTTCTTCAACATCAGTATCCGGTTTAACACCTTTAATAGCAGGAATATCCAACGGAGAAGGCAAATAGTCGATAACAGCATCCAACAAAGGTTGAACACCCTTGTTCTTAAATGCGGTACCGCAGAAAACAGGAACAAAATCTTGGGCAATAGTACCTTTGCGGATACATTTTTTCAAAGTTTCAACAGAAACTTCTTTTCCTTCCAGATAATCTTCCATAGCCTGCTCGTCTTCTTCAACGGCCATTTCAACCAACTGATGATGATATTCTTCGGCTTTTTCTTTCAAATCAGCCGGGATTTCCTGAATTTCAATCGGAGAATCTGCCGTATCGCCGGTATAAACAATAGCGTTCATATTCAGCAAATCAACAACACCGCGAAATTCGGATTCGGCACCGATTGGAAGCTGCATAGCCAAAGGACGTGCACCCAAACGATCCACAATCATGTCTAAACAACGATAGAAGTTTGCCCCGATACGGTCCATTTTGTTACAGAAACAAATACGAGGAACACCATACTTGTCAGCTTGTCTCCAAACTGTTTCGGACTGAGGTTCGACACCGGCAACAGAGTCAAACACGGTAATAGCACCGTCCAATACACGCAGAGAACGTTCAACTTCAACCGTGAAGTCAACGTGTCCCGGAGTATCAATAAGGTTGATTCTGTGGCCTTTCCAGAAACAGGTTGTTGCAGCGGAGGTAATGGTAATACCACGCTCCTGCTCCTGTTCCATCCAGTCCATGGTTGCAGCACCTTCGTGCACTTCACCGATCTTGTGTGTTTGACCGGTGTAGTACAAAATACGCTCACTGGTAGTAGTTTTACCGGCATCAATGTGAGCCATGATACCGATATTTCTGTACATTTCCAATTTATGTGTACGAGCCATTTTGTTTTTCCTATAATAGAATTAGAACTTGTAGTGAGAGAATGCTTTGTTGGCTTCGGCCATTTTGTGAGTATCTTCACGTTTTTTAACGGCAGAACCTTTATTTCCGAAAGCATCTAACAATTCATTAGCAAGTCTTTCAGTCATTGTTGTTTCCGAACGCTTCTTAGCAGCATCAATAATCCAACGGATAGCCAGAGCCTGACGACGGTCAGCTCTTACTTCGCAAGGAACTTGATATGTGGCACCGCCGACGCGACGGGAACGAACTTCCACAACAGGTTTAACATTATCAATAGCTTCAGAGAACACACTCAGAGCTTCTTGTTTGGTTTTGGAAGCCAAAATGTCAAAAGCAGAATAAACGATTTTTTCTGCAACGGCTTTTTTACCATCTTCCATAACGTTATTAATAAACTTTGCGACTACCTTGTCATTATATTTTGCATCAGGCAGTACGATTCTTTTTTCAGCACTATGACGACGTGACATTACCTTGTTCTCCTATTTAGGTCTCTTTGCGCCGTATAAAGAACGACGTTGACGACGTTTGGCAATACCCTGAGTATCCAAGGTACCGCGAATAATATGATAGCGAACACCAGGCAAGTCTTTTACACGGCCTCCTCTAATCAGCACCACTGAGTGTTCTTGAAGATTGTGACCTTCACCAGGGATATAGCTGATTACTTCAAAGCCGTTTGTCAAGCGTACACGTGCCACTTTACGCAAAGCTGAGTTTGGTTTTTTAGGGGTTGTTGTATAAACCCTTGTACAAACACCGCGTTTTTGTGGGCAAGCTTTCAAAGCCGGAACTTTGTTTCTTTTCACTTTTGGTGTTCGTGATTTACGAATTAACTGATTAATTGTAGGCATCACTAATTTCCTTAATTTAATTTTAAACATATTAAAACTGCAACAAAGAGATTCCTCCCTTTATTGAGTCTCGGCATACTAGATTCAGAACATCGTTAAGTCAACACATTTTTACAAAAAAAAAATCATTTTTGAGTCTAAAAATATTTTTCATCTTTTCCAACACGAGTCTCACAAAGCTTTACAAGACTCACGAAGACATTCTTTCCCCTGCTCAAACAGGCAACACCTTTTGAGTCCATTTCAGTCCAAAACACTTTTATACTTTACCTCTCTGAAACGGCACAACAATTGCATAAAAATCAAAAAATCCTTGCAAGAGCTCAAATAAAATAATATTTTCTTAGCCATACTTTATACAAATAAAAAACGAGGATTTACCATGACATCAGAAAATCAAGACATTTTATCCGCTAAAAGAACCATTGATAAGGAAATTGAAACGCTTCGCATCATGGAAAACGAACTGGGAAACAACGACAATCTTTCCAAAGCTCTTGATTTGATGCAAAACACCAAAGGCCGCGTCATTGTTACCGGAATGGGAAAATCCGGACACATCGGACACAAAATCGCCGCAACGCTTGCCTCTACCGGAACACCGGCTTTCTTTGTACATCCGGGCGAAGCCAGCCACGGCGATTTGGGAATGCTGACAAACGACGACGTCGTTTTGGCAATCTCAAACGGAGGGGAATCAAAAGAACTTTCTGACATCATTGTCTATTGCAAAAGATACGGGATTCCTTTGATATCCATGACCAAAAATCCGGACAGCTCGTTGGGACGTGCGGGCAACATCCTCTTAAAGCTTCCTGACCACGGTGAAGCCTGTCCCTTGGGGTTGGCTCCGACCTCATCCACAACGGCAACCCTCGTTCTCGGCGATATTTTGGCCGTATGCCTGCTGGAGCGTAAAGGTTTTTCTAAACTGGATTATAAACAAAGACATCCGGGCGGAAAGCTGGGGGCAATTTTACAAAAAGTATCGGATCTGATGCACACGGGAAAAGATATGCCTCTGATCAGCAAAGACGCAACCATGAAAGAAGCTCTTTTGGTCATGACGGCTAAAATGCTCGGCTGTGTCGGAATTGTCGACGCCGACGGAAAACTTATCGGCATGATTACCGATGGCGACCTTCGCCGCTGCATGAGTGACAATATCCTAAGCCGAAATGTTACTGAAGTTATGACCCAAAACCCGAAAACCACAACACCGGATTTGCTGGCAGCAGAACTTCTGAAGATTCTAAACGAAAATAAAATTACCCAAATGTTTGTTATTGACAACGGTCTGCCGGTCGGCATTATTCACATGCATGACTGTTTTAATGCCGGAGTAGCATAACTTTGTTTGATAAAGATAAACTTGAGTCGTTTTTTAATGCGGACAACTTCCGAAAAAAATCGGAAACAAAAATAAACAAACGCACAAAAAACATTCGTCGGGCTAAATTGCTTTTGCCGAGCATTGCGGCAGCTCTCATCGGGCTGCTGATTGCTTTTCCGAGCCTTCAACAAAGCAACCGGGACATTTCCATTGACATTACCCGTCCCAAAAAAGGGGAGTTGGAAAAACTTCACATGGAAAACACCATTTTCTACATTACGGATAAAGACAACAAAGTGAATAACTTTACGGCCCAAAACATTGACGAAACCGAACCCGGTTCAAAATTGGTACAACTCACCAATCCGGAAGGCACCCTTCCCGGCTCAAACGAAACATGGCTGAACATCAAAGCTCCGATCGGTTTCTTTGACCAGAACACAAATATCCTCCGCCTTGAACAAAACGTGAATCTTTTTTACAGTGACGGCATGGATGCTCAAACAGAAACAATGTCTTATGACTTTAATAAAAAAGAAGGCTTCGGAGACAAACCGGTACAAGCCCAAGGTGTTTTCGGCAACCTGAAATCAGAAGGTTTTAATTTCTATACAGAAAACAACCTTCTTGTTTTTACCGGAAAAACCTATATTAATATTCGAGAAGAAAGTTTAAAAGGAAACGATTAATGAAAAAACTACTGTGCATTTTATCTGCCTGCCTGTATACCGTTTCTTACAGCTACGCCGAAGACATTCACCTTGTGGCCGACGACAAGGTTGAATGGTACCAAAACGAACAAAAAATGGTTGCCGTCGGCAATGCCGTTGCCTCAAAAAAAGACATGAATATCCGCTCAGACAAGATGACCGGATACTACTCTGCCTACCGTGTCAACGGACAGAATAAAACAGGTATCAGCAAAGTCCACGCTGAAGGCAACGTAAAAATGCATTCTCCCAGAGCCGATGGTTTCGGCGACACCTTAGATTACAACGTCGCCGATGAAACAATGATTCTGAAAGGGCGTCCGGCAAAAATAAAAACCGATAAAGAAACAATCACCGCCACCAAGAGCATTACCTATTATCCCAACAAACAACAGGCAATTGCTTTAGGAGAAGTTATCGCCAGCAATGCCGACAACAAAATTTATTCAAATAAAATGGTCAGCTATTTCAGTAAAAATCAACAAGGTAATCTGGAAATGGACCGGGTTGAAATTTTTGACAACGTAAAAATCGTTTCCAAAGACGCTGTTGTTACTGCCGAAAAAGGACTTTACCTGCCGAAAGAAAGTATGGTTAAACTATTTAACAATGTTGTTATTGAACAAAACGGAAATATCTTAAAAGGAGATATGGCCGAAACCAACTTAGACACGGGCGTTTCCAAACTATTGACTAAAAAATCATCGGGCAAAAGGGTAACCGGTGTTTTCAAAGAAAAATCCCAAAGCAATAAAGAGAAAAAACAATGAGAAAAAACTACAATTCGGAATCCACGCTTGAAGTTTTCAACATCGGAAAAAAATACAAAAACCGACCGGTTCTCCGCAATGTATCCTTAAATGTCAAACGCGGAGAAGCCGTCGGTCTTCTGGGGCCGAACGGAGCCGGAAAAACCACTTGCTTTTATTGCGTTACCGGATTAATCACGCCTGATTACGGCGATGTTCACATCGACGGACAAGATATTACCGACTTGCCGATGTACCGCAGAGCCCGGATGGGCATCGGCTACCTTCCGCAAGAAGCATCAATTTTCCGCAGCTTAAGCGTGGAAGACAACATTAAAGCGATTCTGGAAATTGTGATTGACAATGAAAGTGAAAGAGAAAACATGCTGGAAGAGTTGCTTTCCGAATTTTCCATCGCTCACTTGCGTAAATCTCCGGCAATTGCCCTGTCCGGCGGAGAACGCCGTCGTCTTGAAATCGCCAGAGCTCTGGCCAGCCAGCCGAATTTCATTCTGCTTGACGAACCGTTGGCCGGTATCGACCCGATTGCCGTCGGAGAAATCCGTAATTTGGTATCGCAATTAAAACACCGCGGCTTAGGCGTACTGATCACCGACCACAATGTCCGTGAAACTCTGGATATTACCGACCGAGCATATATCCTGCACGGAGGAACGGTTTTAATGGAAGGAACTCCGGAAGAAATCGTGGCAAACAAGGAAGTAAGAAAGGTATATCTGGGCGATAACTTTTCCATGTAGCTTTCCCGAAAAACACAGGAAACGACAATGGCCATAACCCCTAAAATTGAAATACGCCAGTCTCAGTCATTATTAATGACCCCGAGCCTGCGTCAGGCCATTAATATCCTTCAGATGTCCAATCTTGAATTAAACGAGCTTGTCGAAAAAGAACTTGAAAACAATCCGCTGCTGGAAAAAGAAGACGATCGGATTGAAAACTTTGACCCTCAACAAAAAACGATTGACACTTACGAAGATTCTCCTGTTTCAACAACGGCGGATGAAAGCCCCGATGTCGATTATGACAACCAGTTCGACGATGATTTTGCCAGCGATCGGGAGGGATATGAAAACGGAAACGACTACAGTTGGCAAGACTATTCCAAATCCAAAGGCTCTGCCGGAGAAGAGTTCGACTATCTCGAAAAAAAACTCAGCAGTTCCAAGTCATTATACCGTTTTCTGGAAGAACAGATTTCAGTAACATTTTCCGACCGGAAAGAAAAAATCATTGCGATGCATCTCTCGGAATTCTTGGATGAAAGCGGCTATTTCCGCGGAGATGTCAAAACCATCGCCAAACAACTCAACACAAAAGAAGAGAACATTATCAATATTCTTTCCAAACTCCAAACCTTGGAACCCTCCGGAATATTCGCAACCTCTCTGTCCCAATGCCTGACCATTCAGCTTAAAGACTTAAACCGCTACGACCCGATGATAGAAAAACTGCTGCAAAATCTCGAACTTTTGGCGGAAAGAAAATTCAAAGAATTAAAAAAAATCTGCGAAACAAACGATGAAGACCTGGCATCTATGATAAACGACATCAAGTCGCTAAATCCCAAACCGACTTCAAATTTTGCTCATGACCTTACCAGTTACATTATTCCTGACGTATTTGTCCGTACCAACAAATACGGAGAATATATCGTTGAGCTGAACAACATGTCCCTTCCCCGTGTTTTGATAAACCGCGAATACTACAGTGAAATAAAAAATGTCATTTCCAAAGACAAACAAGCCAAACGCTATCTGAAAGAAAAACTCGGCAATGCAGGCTTCCTCGTCAAAGCCATGCACCAGAGAGCCGTTACCATACTTCGGGTCAGTGAAGAGATTGTTAAGGTTCAAAGAGATTTTTTTGAATACGGAATAGAACATCTGAAACCCATGGCCCTCAAAGATATTGCCGAAGCCGTAGAAATGCACGAAAGCACCATCAGCCGCGTAACCAACAATAAATTTATGAGTACTCCGCGGGGAATTTTTGAATTAAAATATTTCTTTACCCAGGCAACAGAAACATATAACGGCAAAGAAGGAGCTTCAACACTCAGTATAAAACACAAGATAAAAAAACTGATTGAAGAAGAAGATGAAAAGAACATCCTTTCTGACGACAATATTGTCGAATTGATGGCCGCTCAGGGAATCAAAATAGCCCGCCGGACAGTTAACAAATACAGAGAAAGCATGGGGATTCCGTCCTCCGCGGAAAGAAAGCGGCTAAAACGCAATAAACTCTGATAAACTGACGAACTCTATTGATTTTGCCCCGATGATATTATATATTGACTTTTATATCAAATTAGGGTTATCTCTCTTTTGAAAAGTTTTATTAATAAATATTGCAAGGAAGAATTATGAAAATTACATTGACAGGTAAACAAGTTGATATTGGTGACAGACTTCGCAACCACGTTGAAGAAAACGTTTTAAATTCTGTAAACAAATATTTCAATGCTCCAATCAGCTGCACGGTAGCTTTCTCTAAAGAAGGAGAAGATTTCAGTGCCGAAGTAACCGTTCATCCTGCTAAAAATATTGTATTAAAAGGAAGCGGTGTTGCCGGCGATCCTTATTCCGCATTTGATAATGCCAATGCCCACATCGCAACCCGTCTGCGTCGTCACAAAACTAAATTGAACGACCACAAAGGTAAAACCGGTTTGGCAGAAATGGCTAACGAAGCTGTTTTTCCGCTTAAAGAAACCGAAGAGGAAATGGACATTGACGTTAATGCTCCTTTGACAATTGCCGAAACAGAAGCAAACATCCCTGTATGTACAGTATCTGAAGCCGTCATGTACATGGATTTGGTTAATGAATATGCCATCATGTTCAGAAATTCAGCCAACAATCACATTTCCATGGTATATCGCCGTAAAGACGGCAATATCGGTTGGGTAGAACCCAAAGCTGACAATTAATTATAACAATATAAGGCATTAAGTTTATGAAAATTTCCGATATAATGACCGAGAAATCTGTTGTTATGGGCTTAAAAGCGAACAGCAAAAGACAACTGCTTCAGGAATTGGCCCAAAAAGCATCTGAAATAACCGGCATTAATGACAGAACAATCTTTGATACGATTTTGGAACGCGAAAACTTGGGGTCAACAGGTTTTGGTTCCGGAACGGCTCTGCCTCACGGGCGGATTGCCAACATCGACAAAGTATACGGTATCGTTACCAAACTAAACACACCGGTAGATTTTGAATCAATTGACGGAAAACCTGTTGATTTGGTATTCATGCTGATTTCTCCGGAAGGAAGCGGAGCCGACCATCTGACCGCCCTTGCCCAAGTATCAAGAATTTTGAAAGATGAAGCAACTTGCAGTAAGCTTCGGGCAGCTTCCCGCACAGATGAAATATTCTCATTACTTAATAACTAATAGATAAAAAAGCCGGAGAAAACTCCGGCTTTTTTTAATGAACGCTCTTTGGCTCCAAATCATTTTGTTTAGCCATAATAAAAGCAAAATCCCGGTCATCGGTAGCGGCAATTCTTGTTCCGTCCGCAGAATAAATCATCCACATCTGCCGCCCCTCATAAATATCATTCTTAATAAAAGCAACATGACTGTCATTCCACTCACAAAATTCTTCCGTATAAGTATCACAAACTTCTGTTTTTCTCAAATCCTTGCTCTTCATAATAACGCTCTTCTACACTGATCTATTTCTAAACATTTATTAATCTTATTCCAATATTATTAAATAATAACTAACACAAACCTCTTTCAATCGGCAGGATAACCCTATGTTTTTCAGTTTAAACAAAAAATTCATTTATACGATTGCCCTTTTCTTCCTCTTCACGGCAGCTCTGTTTGTATTGACTTTTTACAACATTTATGGCTCCAAACTTCAAGAGGAACAACGTTCGACTTTTTTGAGAAACCAGCAATATATTGAGCTGTTATATGAAAATATCAACCTCCGTAATGCATTAGACAGCATAATTACCACCAACAAAATCCCATCCGGAGACAAACTGGATAATCTGCTGAAAAACAAAAAAGACATACGCTCCCAACAAGAAGAGCTCTCCCTTGAACGAAAAAAAACCGCCGAGATGGTTCAAACCTACAACGAACGCTATGAAGCTCTGCAACAAGCCATAAAAATCGTTATTTTCAGCTCTATTTTGATTATTCTATCCATGCTTCTGCTCTGGACTTTAATCAAACGCTGGGTTGTTGCTCCGATTAACCGCCTGACCACCATCAGTCGGCAAGTTTCCGAAGGAAATTTTTCGACCCGCATTAATATTTCTACCAATCAGATAATTACTGACGAATTTGACGACCTCTCCCATACTTTCAATCAAATGCTGGACAATATTGAAAGCGGTATCTTGGAAATAAAAAATAAAGAAACCTTTCTTCAGTCCTTGATTGACGGCATGCCGGACGGCATCCGCGTTATTGACGACAATTATAATATCGTCATAGCCAACAAAGAATACTACCGCCAAGTCGGAAAAACAGCACAATGCAGCAAATGTTATGCCTCTTCTCAAAACCTGAAATCCCCTTGTCCGGCAAGCCTTTATATGTGCCCTCTGCAAGAAATCAATCACAAACGCCTAAAAAAGGTAAAATTTGTTCAACAATTTGCCAAGTATCCAAACCGTCATTTGTCCATCAATGCGGCTCCGCTGACAATCAATACAAACGGAGAACAAAATTCATACATTGTCGAAGTCATTCGCGACTTAAGCGATGATATCCGCTTTTCTCATCAACAAAAACTGTCTTCTCTGGGCTTTTTGGCAACCTCTGTAGCCCACGAAATGAAGAACCATTTAGGTTCAATCCGCATGATTCTGGAAGCCATTCTTGATAAATTCTACAAGAACATTCCTGATGACAATGAAGAAAAACAATATCTTTCCCTAATTAACAAACAACTTGTTTCCTGCATTAATGTTCCGGAAAGATTGTTGAAATTATCTCGCTATTCCAATGATGACCAACAAGAAATCAAATACCTCAACAGTGTTAAAGAAGTCATTGATTTGTTGGATTATGAAGCCAAAAGAAACGGGGTAACCGTTGAGCTTAATGTTTCTGATGAAAATTTGAGCATTATCGGTTTTGAGGCAGACTTCAAAATGGCAATCATCAACATCATCCAAAACGCCTTCAAGGCCATGCCAAACGGCGGAAAACTAAAAATCAACATTTACCAAAAAGACAGCGGACAGAATGTTCTTGAAATTGAAGACACCGGCATCGGCATCCCGAAAGATAAAATCAACCGTATTTTTGAACCGTTTTTCTCCGAAGGCAAAAACACTCAAAACAAAGGCACCGGTTTAGGATTGGCTATTGTAAAATCCATTATCGAAAAAATTAACGGCACCCTCTCTGTCCGCAGTCAGGAGAACAAAGGAACCTGTTTCACCATGGAATTTCCTTCCGCCGATACAGCTAAAGCTCCGCTCCCAAAGAAAAAGTCATTGCATAAATAAAATTTGTGGTTTATACAGTAAAAAAAGTTAAAAAGACAAAAGGATAATTTTATGAGTAAAGAAGAACTTCTGGAACTGACCGGACAAGTCATTGAAAAACTTCCGAACGCCATGTTCCGGGTTAAATTGGAAAATGGTGTGGAAATTCTGGCACACACCGCCGGAAAAATGCGTAAGTTCCGCATTCGCGTCATGGTCGGAGATAAAGTGGATATTGAAATGACACCTTATGACTTGACCAAAGGACGTATTACTTTCCGCCATAAAGATTAAAAAAAGAGCCTCTTTCAGGAGGCTCTTTTTTTTACAACAATTTAATACAGGTAAACCCGCCGATAAGCAAAAGCAAAAACAATACCGATAATTTTCCCAAATGCTTATCAATAAAAACTTTCATCGGAGCACCATATTTTTTCAAGAGCCAAGCAATCAAATAAAACCTTATGCCTCTCGCCAGAATTGAAGCCAAACCGAACACCCAGATATTAAGATGAACCACCCCGCTGGCAATCGTGATAACTTTATACGGGAATGGCGTAATTCCGGCACCAAAAACAATCCATGCTCCCCATTTGTGGTAATATCCTTTAAAGACATCAAACTGCTGCATATAACCATAAAAAGTCAAAAGCGGCTTGGCTATCAAATCAAAAGCATAAACCCCGATTAAATAACCGAAATATCCGCCCACCACACTTGCGATAGTCGCCACGGCAGCAATCCTGTATGCTTTCCCCGGCATGGCCAAAATCATCGGAATAAGCATAATATCCGGAGGAATAAGAAAAAAAGAACTCTCAATAAAGGCAACGACAGCCAGATAATAAACAGCGTTTTTATTACCGGCTAACTTCAACATATAATCGTAACAAGACTGTATTATTCCTCTGAAATAAGCTATTGACTTTTTTAACAACATAGATTCTTCCCCTACTCTTTCACAATAGAGTTTTGCTTAAGATAGGCATCATATGTATTTTCCAAAAGCATGGCTATTGTCATCGGCCCGACACCTCCCGGAACCGGCGTGATATAACCGGCAACAGGAAGCACATCCTCAAAATCAACATCCCCGCATAACTTTCCGTCAATACGGTTAATGCCGACATCAATTACCACAGCTCCTTCTTTTATCCAGTCTCTTTTAACCATCTTCGGACATCCGCAAGCCACAATAACAATATCTGCTTTTTTCGTAAAATCCTGAATATTTTTTGTTTTGGAATGGGTAACCGTAACCGTGCAATCATGATTAAGAAGAAGAGAAGCCAACGGACGCCCGACAATATTGGATCTTCCGATGATTACAACATTTTTTCCAGACAAATCAGAACAAACACTTTGTAACATAAACAAAACACCGCGAGGCGTTGCCGAAACAAAAGCTGCAGAATCTTTGGACTGCAAACGTCCGGCATTCACCGGATTAAAACCATCCACATCTTTTTCGGGAACTACAGCTTCAAGTATTTTCTTTGTATCCAGATGTTTTGGCAACGGCAATTGAACAATTATCCCGTTTACATGGATTTCATTATTCAAACGGAAAATCAACTCTAAAAGTTCTTTTTCCGTTGTCTGCTCCTCCAAATGATAGAACTCACAATTCATACCGACAGTTTGGGCTGCTTTTTGCTTATTACGGTCATAAACCAAGCTGGCTTCATCATTTCCAACCAAAATAACCGCCAAACAAGGAGCTTTATCCAATTCTGCAATCCTGGAAGCAATTTCCGCCTTAAGCTGAACAGACAGACTTTTCCCGTCAATGATTTTCGCCGTCATTTTTCACTCCTGACCAATCGCCGATATGGCGGATAATATCACTTTTTTCACCTGAGATTTCTATTTTTTTATATCGGTCAAGTTCTCCGCCGACTATTCTGAAACTTGATTTTGACAAGCCAAACAGCTTAGAAAGAAATGCTATCAGCTCCTTATTTGCTTTTCCCTTTTCCGGCACGCTGACAACATTGATTTTCAAAAAACTTTCACCATCCGAACCGGTAAAAACACCATTGATACAACAAGAAGAAGAGTTAGGAGCTAACCTAACTCTCAAAACAATGCAATCTTCTTTTTCTTCAAATACCATCTGGCGGTAAAACCGGCTCAAAAACCGATTACATCATCATTTCAGACAAGCGGTAAACCAATCTGCCGATAAACAGCAAAACCAAAAGCAAGATAAACGGAGAAAAATCAAATCCGGAGACAGGAGGAATCTTCTCCCCGATTTTCTTATAAACCGGAGCCGTTGCTTTCTCCAAAAGTTCCATCGTTTTTTTGGCATACTTATTTGTCGGTTCCAAAATTTTAAAGTGGATTAACCAATGCAAAACAACTTCCACCACAACAATTTTGAAATAAATGTCAACAACAAGACCAATAATATACAAAAACGGCTCAAACAAAGCACCCATCAATTTATCTCCTAAAAATTAAACTTATCAATTATTACCTCAGAAAATTTTAATTATCAACGAGTATTTTCCAAGTTGTCAAATGCCCGCAAAAAACCTTCCTTTGTAAACATCCGCTGACGAACATTATCGCGATTATACGCCGGCAGGTCTTTCAACGGCGGACGACGACCGCTGAGCATTTCCAAACGATGTTGGACATCTGCTTTGGTTTCTTTACGAGCCTTGTGCAAAGCCAGCCGCTCTGCAGGACTGTTTGTGCATGGAACATGATATGAATATCCGTCATTCTGCATCATTCCGGCCAACACCAATGAACCGTAGAAAAATCCCGGTGTAACCAAATCGGTATCCCGATCATGACGACATCCCAAACGTTCTTTTTCAATCAAAAGCCGCTGAGCCGCCTCGGCTTCCCGAAGTTCTTCAAGCTCCTTCATCTGCCTCAACATCCGACGATATGCAACCGCCTTCTCATATTCTTCTTTGGTACTGGCTTTTTCATCGGCTTTATCTTTTGTCGACGCCAAAATCGCACTTCTGATTTCTCTGAGCTTAAGCAGTTTCTGCTTTAAGAACTCACATTTAGCAGCAGCCCCTTCACAGCGATTGTTCTCATAAAGGGCTATACAGGTCATCAACTCAATTTCACGTTGAAAAGACTGATCCAGAAAATCATTACGTTCCTTTTCGTCCTCTTTGGTATATTGCCCGTCGTTGCAATGGGCGATAATATCTCTTCCCTCTTCAATCCAGCTGAAATATTCTTCCTGAGTCGTCGTTCCGCAGTTAATGCGTTCAATTGATTCCGCCAGTTCAAATTCCAACAAAGAATTTCCGATTTCGTTTTGAAACTTGTCGACATATACTTCTTCGTGCCCGACTTTGATAACGGAATCTCTCGGAGCCGTCATAACCTGCCTGGCAACACGTTCTCTTTCCTCTTCTTTAATATAACCGTAATCGCGAGCCAAAACTTTTGAAATAGCGTCTTTGGATTTCTCCCGCATAATGCGACGGGTTAACTCCGCATCGTTTCTTGCCGATGAAGCACTCAACACACTGCTGTCGCGATTCATTCCGCCTGAATTATTTGTCGTTTCTGCCATAACCTACCTCCGGCATAAAGGATTAAACTTCTTCAAAAATAATTTTCGCTTCTTCCAACCAAATAATCCGGTCAATGACCCAATTGCTGATTTGTTCGATTTTTTCCAAATCGACCCCCATGGCCATACCGACTTTCCCGATTAGAAGCGTTTCCTCGTCTGACAACACGTCATCGGCATGAGCAAGAATACACATTTCTTTGATAAGCTCTAAAGCGACCCTTCGATTAGTAATAATTTTGACGGCCTCGACAACCTCTTCATCACTGCCGACTTTCAAAATCTCATTAACTCGCTGTGGAGACACGCCATAAACAACCGCCACATTTTTAATGTAAGCCAACTCATCCTCGTCAACATTTCCGTCAGCGGCAGCTAATCTGGCAAACGCTTTCATAAAAGCAATTTTTTGGTCTTCACTCAACTGAGCCAAACAATCCATATCCGTCTCCATTCTCAAATCCATATTAAAAGATCCTTTTCATAAATTGCATGTCCTGACAAAATAATATCAGCAAACACTGCTTTTTGGCAACAAAAAAGCGATAAAAACAGCAACAAAAGGCCAAAAAAAGGGGAAAGCCCGAAAAAAAGTTTGAAAAAGCCAAATCTTTGCCTTAAAATGGAAAAAGAATAATAACAAAAATGAGAATAATGTGAGTAACAAAAAATATTATATTAAAACTTTCGGCTGCCAGATGAACGTATATGATTCAAACCGCATAGCCGGTATATTGCAAAATCTGGGCTATTCCGAAGCTTCAAATACCAAATCCGCCGATCTTATCATTTTCAACACCTGCCACATCCGCGAAAAAGCGGCAGAAAAAGTTTTTTCCGATTTAGGTCGTATCTACCTCATAAAACAAGAACGAGCCGAACAAGGATTGGACACAATTATCGGTGTTGTCGGCTGCGTTGTTCAGGCAGAAGACGAACAAATTGCCAAAAGAGCTCCTTTTGTGGATTTTGCCACCGGTCCGCTGACTTACCATCGACTGCCTGAAATCTTGGCAAAAATCGCCCGAAAAAAAGGACAAAGTATTATTGATACCGAATTCCCCGCCGAAGCAAAATTTGACTTTCTCCCGGAGAATAAATCTCAGGGAGGGTGTTCTTTTCTGGCCATTCAGGAAGGCTGCAACAACTTCTGCACTTACTGCGTTGTTCCTTATACCCGCGGCGTAGAATATTCCCGCCCGGTTGCAGACGTTGTTCAAGAAGCTAAACGTTTGGTGGAAAGCGGCAGCTGCGAACTCAATCTTTTGGGACAAAACGTTAACTCTTATCACGGAGAAGACCAAAGCGGTAAAGAACGCAATTTTGCTTACCTTTTAAGAGAACTTTCCGAAATCAGAGGATTGGAACGCATCCGTTACACAACGTCTTATCCTGCGGATGTTGATGACGATTTAATTGCCTGCCACCGCGACATTAAAAAACTGATGCCTTATCTGCACCTTCCGGTACAATCCGGTTCAGATAAAATTTTAAAAGCAATGAACCGCAGACACACCTCGGGAGATTATCTGAGAATTGTTGAAAAACTAAAAAAAGCCAATCCTGATTTGCGGATGTCTTCCGACTTCATTGTCGGTTTTCCGGGAGAAGACGATACTGACTTTCAGGCGACATTGAATATTGTCAAAGAAGTCGGATATATTCAGGCGTTTTCATTCAAATACAGCCGCAGAGCCGGAACTCCCGCCGCCCTGATGCCTAATCAGGTAGAAGAAAAAATCAAAAAAGAACGACTGAACATCTTACAAGATATGCTTTTTTCATATCAGTTAAACTTTAATAAAGAATGTGTCGGTAAAATCATGCCTGTTTTGTTTGAAAGCAAAGGAAGACATAAAGGACAACTTATCGGCAGAACCCCTTATATGCAAAACCTTCATGCAGAATTAAGCAATGATTGTTTGAATAAAATAATTAACGTACAAGTAACAGAAGCAACAACAAACTCTTTGAGCGGAAAGGCGGTATAACATGGCAGAAATCAATTTTGAGCTTTACAACAACCAACTGGTACAGCAATTGGTCGGCCCATCAGATTCAAACTTAAAATTAATTGAAACGATGCTGAATGTCGAAATCGGTTCTTTTGGCAACCAAATGACCATCAAAGGAGATGCGGAAGCTGTTGAACAGGCCAAAACCGCTGTTGACATTTTATACCATAAAGTCAGCAAAGGTATCGAAATTTCGGAACAGGAAGTAAAAGCCGCCGTCAGAATGAGTGATGAAGGCCCTGCCGTCGTTGACGACAAAAACTTAAACGACATTGTCTTGAAAACTAAAAAAAGACACATTTACCCGCGTTCCGCCACACAGGCTAAATATATTCAGGAAATGATGAAAAACGAACTGGTCTTCGGCCTCGGACCTGCCGGTACCGGTAAAACCTATCTCGCTGTTGCCTTGGCTGTTTCTATGATGCTTGAAGGTAAAATCGATAAAATCGTTTTATCTCGTCCGGCCGTTGAAGCTGGTGAAAACCTCGGCTTTCTGCCCGGAGATTTAAAAGACAAAGTAGACCCGTATCTCCGCCCGTTATATGACGCTTTGTACGAAATGCTCCCAGCCGAACAAGTGGACAAGAAACTGGCTATCGGCGAAATTGAAATCGCTCCGCTGGCTTTCATGCGTGGGCGAACACTGTCTAATGCCTTTGTCATTTTGGATGAAGCTCAAAACACAACTCCGATGCAGATGAAAATGTTCTTAACCCGTCTCGGCGAAAATTCCCGCATGGTCGTTAACGGCGACTTAAGTCAGGTGGACTTGCCTCGCGGCGTTATTTCCGGCTTAAAAGACGCACTTGACACCTTGGAAAATGTCAGCAGCATCGGTGCCGTAACATTCAGTGCGTCTGATGTCGTCAGACACGGACTTGTGGCAAAAATCGTCAAGGCTTATGAAGAAAAAGGTAAAAAACAACACGGTTATGACTAAAACCCAATTAATAATAAACTTAAACGAACCTGCATGGGAAAAACACCTTGACGACATTGAAACCATATCAAACAATGTCGTCATTGCGGCGTTTGATTATGTTAATAAAAATGAAGAAATAGACTTTCTCAGCATCGGTAAACCCGTCGTCATAAACTTGTGTTTAAGCGACGATAATGAAGTGCAAACCTTAAACCGTGAATTTCGTAACATGGACAAGCCGACCAACGTCTTGTCTTTCGCCAATATTGATGATGAAAATTTTGATAACAATCTCGAATTGTTTGACGAGATAGAATTGGGCGATATCATTATCGCTCTTGAAACCACAGATAAAGAAGCCAAGGAAAAAAACATTTCTTTAAAAGACCATTTCTGCCACCTGTTGACACACGGCATTCTCCATTTGTTAGGCTTCGATCATATTGAAGACGATGAGGCTGAATACATGGAAAGCTTTGAAATTAACATCCTAAAAAAATTAAATATCGCCAATCCTTACGAGGAGTAAAATCCAGAGATGACTGAAGAAAACCATCACCCCTCCGCCATTAAATGCTACCTCAAAAACATATTTTCCCGCAAACAAAATGAAACCGTTCGGGAGACCATTGAAGACCTCATTGAAGAAGCTAATTCAAACGGCGAAGACCAATTCAGCGAACACGAACAACTTTTGCTGAACAATATCTTATGCCTGCGGGACAAAAAATGCTGCCACGCCATGATTCCCAGAGCCAATATCGTTGCTTTTCACAAAGACGGCACAGTTAAGGAGTTGGCAGAATTGATGGTCACCAAAGGACACTCCCGCATTCCGATTTACGGGGAATCCATGGATGACATTCTCGGGATTATCCATATTATAGACTTGGCCAAATGCCTTTTAAAGGGCAAAGACAACACCAAAGTTGAAGACATTGTCAACCGAGAAATAAAATTCGTTTCCCCTTCCATGAGAGTACTCGACCTGCTCAGAGAAATGCAGGCGAACAAAATTCATATGGCTATGGTTGTGGACGAATACGGCGGAATTGACGGCTTAGTTACGATTGAAGACCTGCTTGAAGAAATCGTCGGGGACATTGAAGACGAATACGACTTTGAAGAACAACACGTTATCATGCTTCAGGATGAAGGCCTGATAATTGCCGATGCCCGAGCCGAACTGGACGAGATTAAAGAAGCCGCGGGACTGGACTTAACCTCCGATGAAGAAGATGAAGAACTTGAAATAGACACCCTCGGCGGCTACGTTTTCCAACTGGCTCAAAGAATACCGAATCGCGGCGAAATTATTGAGGACAAAAACGGCGTCAAATTCCGGATTCTTGAAGTTGACCCGAGACGTATCAAAAAAATCATGATTGTTGTTCCTACACCTAAAAAAGAGGAAACAAATGCTGCAAACTCTGATTAATCAAATTTTCAGCCATAAAAAACTCTCATCTCTTGCTCTTGGTTCTATGGCAGTCTTGGCTCTTCCGCCTTACCATATTTTTCCGGTGCTGTTCATAAGCTTTACCCTGCTTTTACTGATAATGGATAAAACGGATACCGCCAAATCCGCTTTTGCCGCAGGATATTGGTTTGGTTTTGGCTTTTTCGGCTTCGGACTGTCATGGATTGGCAATGCTCTCTTGGTAGAACCTCTGAAATTCGGTTGGCTTTATCCGATATGTTTAATTGCCGGCGGAGCATTTTTCGGCCTGTTCATCGGCGTTCCCGCCCTTTTAAGCTACCCATTCAAAAAACTCCCTGCCAAATATTTGGCCTTCCCGTCATTCTGGATGCTTTCTGAAATTTTAAGGAGTTTTATCCTGACCGGTTTTCCTTGGAATTTACTCGGATCGGTAATGGCTTTCAGCACGGCAGCCATTCAAATAACCTCCGTTATCGGGACATACGGCCTCTCTTTGTTAGTACTTCTTTTATGTTCCGCTCCGGCCTTATATTTCAAATACCACACCAAAACATCTCTCTTTACCACACTGGGAATAATTATTGCTCTAAGCAGCACAATATTCATTTTTGGAGAATTACGCCTGAAAGCTTATCCTGACGGCGGTCCTTCCGAAACAATTCTGAGATTTGTTCAGCCCAGC
Source organism: Alphaproteobacteria bacterium (assembly GCA_048463395.1). Taxonomy (GTDB): domain Bacteria; phylum Pseudomonadota; class Alphaproteobacteria; order RF32; family CAG-239; genus JAGAJR01. Next base: position 20,157 of record DBFWPL010000010.1, read on the forward strand.
ATTCCGCAAAGCATGAAATGGGATAAAGGAGCTTTGGAAAACAATCTGAAACAATATATTTCCCTCAGCCAAAGCGAAGGTTTAAACAAAGTCGATTTTGTTCTCTGGGGAGAAACAGCCAGTGCTTTTGCGTTGGATATGGAAGACGAGTACCGAAACATGGTAACCGCGGCAATTCCCGAAAACGGCTATCTGGTTACCGGACTGGTCAGATATAAATTTGACAATTACGACTACTATCAGCCGATGAACTCTATGTTTGTTTTAAATAAAAACGGAGACATTGAAAACTACTATGACAAGACCCATCTTGTCCCGTTTGGAGAGTATATCCCGCTTCACCGCTACCTGCCGAAATGGGTTCGTCCGATTACAAACACCATTGCAAATTTCCGTGCCGGAACCGGACACAAAAACATTAAAATCGGAAACTATCCGGGATTTGGAGCTCTCATCTGTTATGAAATAATATTTCCCGCAGAGGTAGTAAACAAAGACAACAAACCGGAGTGGCTGATTAATCTGACCAACGACGGCTGGTACGGAGAAAGCTCCGGACCTTATCAACACTTGACTTCAGCACGTTTACGGGCTGTCGAGGAAGGAATCACGATTGCCCGAACAGCCAATTCCGGCATTAGTGCCCTGATATCCCGAACAGGTAAAATCATTGACAGTCTGCCGCTTAATGCCGTCAGCAGCAAAGACATTGCCCTGCCACAAAATCTCTCCATGCCGACTCTTTACGGAAAATATCGCAATATCATACCGTTAACATTAGCATTATTAAATATATGCTTAGTTTTTTTCTTCAAAAAAAACACAACTAAATAGAGTTATTTCAAGAGATTAAACGGAAAATGTGTTATCATCACAATTAAAAATATAAAATATTATATAAATATTTGTTGACGAAAGACGCTTAAAATCATATTTATATGTTATAAGACAACACAATAAGGAACAACAGATGACCGCAGAAACTGTAAAAAAATCTAGCCGGGGTAGAACGCCAAACGGTCAACCAAACCCAATTGACGTACACGTCGGCAATCGTATCAGACTGAGAAGAACCCTGCTCGGTCTCAGTCAGGAAAAATTGGCCAGCTTATTGGGACTGACTTTCCAACAAGTTCAAAAATACGAAAGAGGAATGAACCGTGTCGGAGCCAGCCGTCTGTGGGATATAGGCAAGGTTTTGGAAGTACCGGTGGGTTTCTTTTATGAAGACATGGACAGAGAAGTTGCCAGCCAAAGTCCGCGTATGTTCAGTCTTCCGGACAGTACACCTATGTGTTTGGCCGAAGACTCTGAAGAATTTGATGTTGATCCGATGCATCGTCAGGAAACCATTGAACTGGTGAAAGCCTACTACAAAATTCCAAATCGCAAAGCGGCAAAACATATGTTTGACTTGATTGTAACCATGTCAAAAACCACATATAACAATGACGATGAAAACGAATAAGGAATAATTTCTGCACATTTCCTAAAAAAAGCTGGCAACCTGCCGGCTTTTTTTCTATACTTTTACAAATTGCCCTCATTTATTGCAAGGAAGAAAAATGTCATATTTGTTCACTTCTGAATCCGTCTCTGAAGGACATCCGGATAAAGTCTGCGATTGCATTTCCGACAGTCTCGTAGACCTGTTTCTAAAAAAAGACAATTACGCCCGCTGTGCAATTGAAACATTGGCAACAACCAACCGGATTGTCATCTCCGGCGAAACTCGTTGCAATGAATATATCAGTAAAGAAGAGATTGAAAGTACCGTCCGACAAGCCGTGAGAAATATCGGCTATGACCAAAAAGGCTTTAGTTGGCAAACTGTGCAAATCGATAACTATCTGCACCATCAATCTGAAGATATTGCTTTGGGCGTGGATATTGACGGTGCCGGAGATCAGGGTATCATGTTCGGATATGCAAAAAAAGAACACGGTTTTGACAGCGAATACATGCCTCTGGCTATTTATCTTTCCAACCAAATTTTGAAAAACCTCAGCTTTGCCAGACATAACGGAGAGATTCCGGGAATTGAACCGGATGCCAAAAGTCAGATAACTTTGGAATATGATGACAAAGGCACTCCTGTTGCCGTACGAACCGTTGTTCTGTCAACTCAGCACTCGGACAAACTCTCTCAGGAAGAAGTAAGACACATTGCCAAACAATACATCGCCCAAACTCTCCCCGACAGCTGGCTGCCTGAAGATAAAAGCATTTTGATAAACCCGACCGGACGCTTTGTCATCGGCGGACCGGACGGAGACACCGGGTTAACAGGAAGAAAAATCATCGTCGATAACTACGGCGGATACGCACCGCACGGCGGCGGAGCCTTTTCCGGAAAAGACGCTACCAAAGTAGATCGTTCCGCAGCATATATGCTCCGTTATCTGGCCAAAAACATTGTTGCCGCCGGATTGGCTGATGAATGCCTGCTTCAGGTTTCTTATGCCATTGGTATTGCAGAACCTCTGTCTTTGTACATCAACTGCCGCGGCACCAATAAAGTGAATGAAAAAAAGATACTGAACACCATAAAAGAAATGGTATCTCTAACCCCTAAAAATATTATAACCAAACTAAACCTGCGGAAACCGATTTATACTCCAACCGCAGCATACGGACATTTTGGAAGGCAGCCTCAGGAAAACGGCGGTTTTTCATGGGAAAAACTTGATTTAGCGGAGCAGTTAAAAAAATGTTTTTAAGCGATAAACCTAAATTTTTCGGCCGCAGAAAAGGTCGAACCATTCGCAAAGCAAAAAGCACCTTATTGGAAGCTTTTCTTCCTGAAATTAAAATCACTCAGGAAACAAAATTCGACAAGAAAAGTTTATTTGCCCAACCTGTTGAGAAAGTCTTTCTTGAAATCGGATTTGGCAACGGAGAACACCTTGCCGGACAGGCGTTAAACAATCCGAATATAGGGTTCATCGGTGCCGAAGTATTTCAAAACGGCGTTGCCAACCTGTTGTCTTTGATAACCGGTATCAAAGAAGGAGACAACTTACCTGAAAAAATAACGCTTTTATCCGGACGAAAAAACAATATCAGAGTCTGGGACGATGACGTCCGCCTGTTGTTTTCAAAAATACCTGATAACTTTGTAGATAAAGTTTTTGTCCTGTTTCCTGACCCATGGCCAAAAAAACGCCACGCTTCCCGTCGTTTTATCAATCCCGACAACTTAAAGGAAATCGCCCGTATTTTGAAAAAAGACGGTGTTCTTCGTGTTGCCACCGACCATAAGGTCTATAAAGGCTGGACGCTTCGCCAAATGGCTGCTGACCAAAATTTTGCTTGGACGGCAAAATGCGGAAATGACTGGAAACACGAACCGGAAGATTGGGTACAAACCAAATATCAAAGGAAAGCTATCAGAGAAGGACGGCGTCCGGTCTTTCTTGACTACAAACGCCTTTAATAAATCGGATAATTAACAACCTCATTATCAACATTCGGCTCGGTAAGAGTATTAATATCTTTTACCGGATAAGATTGAACATCATAAATCCTGTTTCCGGATTCATATAAGGTGTTTTGAATTTCATTATCCGTTTTCTGCGGAGTATTTTCCGGAGAAATTTTTGGATTCTGAGGAGTTATCTCATTAATCTCGGGTGTCATTTTTTTTATTTCTGAATTAACACTCGGAACATCTTCCTCCATTGGAACTGTCTGTCCTTGCCCGTCAGACGGGGAAACAATCGGATTTCCTAAAGGATTATCACCGGCAGCAGGCTGCTCCACAATAACTTCATCCTTCTGACCGTTTTTCTCTTTCGCAGCTCCATATACGATTGTCGGCTGAGAAGAGCTTACTTCTTCTGCAATCACGGTAACATTCGGTTTAGCCTGGGCATTGCTGTTAACTGCACTCAATGCCCAAACCAGCACGACAACATTTCTCAATGCTTCTCCCATTTTAACCTCACATTAAATTAAAGAATTAAGTTATCAAAGAAATAATCCGAGATTCACAAAAAACAATAAAGGGAAGACAAAAATCTCCCCTTTACAACTATTTATCTAGACTGATTGAAAAATTACTTTGACAATCTCACCGCATCTTGAGCAATTGCCAATTCTTCATTGGTCGGAATAACAAAAGCACGGATTTTTGAAGTCGGTTTTGTAATTTCAACAAACTCGCCACGCTGTTTGTTCTTCTCATCATCAACTTCCACACCGAGATAACTTAAACGCTCAAGAACCAACTTGCGAACCAAAGATGAATTTTCTCCGACCCCGGCCGTAAAGATAATCGCATCTATCCCTCCGAGAGCAACCATATAGCTGCCGATATATTTGGCAATGCTGTATGTGTAAACATTCATTGCATCAATAACCTTTTGCTCGCCTTTAAGATAAGCCGCTTCAAAATCACGAGAGTCGCTGTATCCGGTCAAACCGGCTTTGCCGCTTTTCTTGTTAAGCATATCATTAACTTCATCAACGCTCAAATTCTGAGTTTTCATAATATAAAGCGGAATATACGGATCAACATCACCGCAACGGGTATCCATAACAATACCGGCCAAAGGCGTCATACCCATAGAGGTATCAATGCACTTACCGTCTTTAACGGCTGTGATGGAAGCTCCGCTGCCGATATGGCAGGTAATGATTTTTGAATTTTTACCAATGATTTTGGCGGCTTCTTCGGCAACAAACTTGTGAGAAGTTCCGTGGGCTCCGTAACGACGGATTTTATATTTTGAAATCTGTTCTTCAGGCAAAGCATAAGTATAAGCTTCATAAGGCATTGTCTGGTGGAAAGCCGTATCAAAAACAGCAACCTGAGCAACATTAGGCAACTCGACTTTAACCGCTTTAATAACCAAAACGGCCGCCGGATTATGCAAAGGAGCTAAAGTTGAAAGTTCGGCAATATCCTCAATAACCTTGTCATCAATCAGTGTAGATTCTTTGAAAATAGAACCACCCTGAACAATACGGTGTCCGACGGCGTCAATTTCGCTCAAATCGGCAATCACGCCGTCCATCAATAATTTCATAACTTCATTAAATGCGGCATTGTGATTCGGCAAATCGACCTTAACTTCTTTTTTGCTGCCGTCAGCATATTTAATACCGACAAAAGAAGCGTCTCTTCCGATACGTTCGGCATTACCTTTTGCCACAACATCATACTTGTCCCCGTCAACATTAAAAAGCTGATATTTTAAAGTTGAAGACCCTGCATTTAACACTAAAATTTTTTTCATATTTTTAAAGTCCTTGGTTTTTGTTAATAAAATTTTATTTGACGGCCTGAAGAGCAGTAATGGCGATAACCCCGACAATATCCTCGGCAAAACAACCGCGGGACAAATCGTTAACCGGAGCTTTCAAACCTTGCAGCATTGGACCGTAAGCTTCGCAGCCGCCTAAACGCTGCAACAATTTGTAACCGATATTTCCGGCATTCAAATCCGGGAAAATCAATACGCGGGCTTTTCCTGCAACATGGCTTTCCGGAGCCTTCTTCTTGGCAACAACTTCATTCAATGCGGCATCAACCTGCAGCTCGCCGTCCAACTCGATTCCCGAATTTTTGTATTCATCGGCAGCCAATGCCTCTTTGGCAAGTTCCGTCGCTTTTTTCACTTTGTCAACCTGTTCTCCTTTTCCGGAACCGTATGTCGAAAATGACAACATGGCCACTTTCGGATCAATTCCGAATTTAAGAGCGGTATCTGCACTGGTTAACGCAATATCCGCCAATTCTTTTTCATTCGGATTAATAACAACCGCACAATCTGAAAACAAATAAGGTTCCCCGTTGGAAACCATAATCAGGAAAGAGGAAACTCCGCGATCCTTGCGGGCTGATTTAATAATCTGCAACGCCGGACGAACCGTATCGGCCGTTGAGTGGTTGGCTCCGCTGACCATACCGTCGGCATCGCCGTTTTTAATCATCAGCGTTCCAAAGTAATTGTAGTTCAAAGCCGTTTGGGCAGCAGCTTCTTTTGTCATTCCTTTTTCTTTACGCAACTCATACAGCAAATCCGTATATTCCTGCAATTTCGGAGACATTTCCGGATGAACGATTTCTATGCCGTCAAGATTCCAACCGTTCTTTTCAAAATGACTTTTAATTTCCTGTTCATTGCCGAGAATGATAATTTTTGCAGCCTTTTTCTCCGTAATGATATGAGCGGCTTTCAAAACTCTTTCATCTTCGCCTTCCGGAAGAACAATCGTTTTATAATACTGTTTTGCTTTTTCAATAATACCGTTAAGATACGCACTTTCAGACATCGGATATAACCTCTTTAATATGTTGCACAAAAAATTATATTTGTAATAAACAACTCTTCACTGCAAAAGTCCATAAAAACTTTTGATTTTTAGATGTAAATATACTATTATCACTTAAAATTTAATAAGCATTGCTTAATTGAAAAGGAAATTACAATGGAAAGAACTCTGTCAATAATCAAACCGGATGCCACAACCCGTAACATTACCGGAAAAGTCAACAGCATGATTGAAGATACCGGATTAAAAATTATCGCACAGAAACGTATCCGTCTTACACCTCTTCAAGCCGAAGAATTTTATGCCGAACACAAAGATAAAGCGTTTTTTACCAGTCTGATAGAGTTTATGACTTCTGCACCGGTTGTTGTTCAGGTTTTGGAAGCCGACGACGCAATTTCCCTGTATCGCAAAATCATGGGAGCAACCAATCCTGCCGTAGCGGAAGAAGGAACAATCCGCAAAACATTTGCTCTTTCAATTGATAAAAATACCGTTCATGGTTCGGATTCTCCGGAGAGTGCAAAACGTGAAATTAACTTCTTCTTCAGTGGTACGGAAATCGTTGGTTAGGAGTTTTTCAACGTGCAAAAACTACTGCTTTCAATTTTAGCCGTTTTATGTTTTTCTGCCCCGGCAGTTGCTCAAAACAATGATTTATATTCTGCGGAAATTGTCGTCGACGTTACTGCCGAAAACGCGTCCGTTGCCCGAGAAAAAGCAATGAGCGAAGCCAATCGCAAAGCTTTTCTCACTGTTGCCAAACGTTTTACCACATCATCGGGGATTGAGGCTCTGGCTTCTCTGAGTAACGCTCAAATTCTTAACTTCATCAAAGAAGTTTCCATCCTTTCCGAAAAGGCTTCCGACATTCGTTATATGGCTACTCTGAAAGTTGCCGTAAATGAAAGCATTTTTAAAACTTATATGCGGGAAAAAAACATTTCTTTTGCCGTCGGCAGTGATGCTAATGTCTTAATTATTCCGACATTCAGAGAATTTTCCGGAGATACCCCCTTGTTATGGGAAAATGAAAATTTATGGAGAAACGCTTGGGAGGAAAAGCCTCATCAACAAGGTTTAATTAAATTTTCCGCCCTTCCGGCCACAAATGAGAATATGGCGGTCATGACTGCAGAAAGAGCCTTGTCTCAAGACGGTATCGCCCTTGATAAAATCGCCCGGATAAACGGTACATCGGATATTTATATCGCCGATGCCGTTTACAACGGTATTGAAGGCTTAACGATAATCCTCCGTTCCGTAAAACAAGGTACGGAAGAAACGATCAATGTTGCCGGCGAACGCTCCCCGCAATTGTTTGAAGACGCCGTCACGGAAATAACCGCCCGCATAAACAATACGATGAAACAGCAAGACATTGCCGACAGCCAACAGCAATCCGAAATAACTGTTCTTTACAAATACAATACTATCCGTGACTGGCTGAATTTGGAAAAAACTCTCAAAGACATCGCTATTATTGATACAATCGGCATTGACGCCATCGGCAGCGGAAAAGTTCAATTCAAAATTCACTATGTCGGCAATGAAGATAAACTCCAAAGAGCTGTCAGAGATAAATATTATAACTTAAGAAGCTTTGGCAGTTTCTATAATATTGAAAAAATTTAACACAAAAGGATTCCCTCATGACCGAAACCAAAAAGACTAACCGTAACTGGGTGTTCTGGCTGACATTATTTGTTCTTTTCTGTGCTTCGGTATATATTTTACGTTCCGTACTCCTGCCGTTCGTTGCCGGCATTATCATCGGTTATCTTCTCGACCCGCTGACCTCAAAATTCACAAAACTGGGGTTAAACAGAACATTGGCAACTTTTTTGGTGCTTTTTCTGGTTATTATTACCCTTGTACCGGCCCTGATTATCTTATTCGGTGTTATTGATGAGCAGCTTGGTCGTTTTATCGCCGTTATTCCTCAATACATCGGAACATTAATCAAAAAAATAGAACCGTTGATTATTGAACTCCAAGACCGTTTCCCTAATTTAGAACCGGATAAAATCAAAGGCTATCTGCGGAATAATGCCACCAACGGCTTAAAACTGATTGGTTCCGTATTCAGAAGTGTTATTACCGGAGGTTTTGCGTTTTTCAACTTGCTTTCACTGCTTCTGATTACACCCGTCGTAACCTTTTATATGCTCCGCGACTGGGACAAATTCATTGCCAAAGTTGACGGCCTGCTCCCTAGAAGTTCAAAAGCCTCTATCAGACAACAAGCCAAAGAAATAGACCGTACTCTCTCTGGTTTCATCCGCGGACAAGTCAGTGTCTGTGTTCTGCTCGGAACTTACTACTCATTGGGATTATATTTTGTCGGTTTAGAGCTCGGCGTTTTGGTGGGGTTCATTGCCGGACTGATTTCTTTTATACCGTATGTGGGAAGTATTGTCGGATTCGTGGTCAGTTTAGGGATAGCCTTTGCCCAATTTGATTCTCTCATGCCGGTCATTCAGGTTGTAATTGTATTCATGACCGGACAATTCCTTGAAGGAAACTTCCTCACCCCCAAACTCGTCGGTGAAAATATAGGCCTTCATCCGGTTTGGGTCATGTTTGCCTTACTGGCGGGAGGAGTATTGCTTGGCTTCCTTGGATTAATGATTGCGGTTCCTGTTGCCGCCATTATCGGAGTGCTCATTCGCCACGCAATTGAAAACTACAAAAAGAGCTCTCTGTATTTGGATAATTAAGCCGCTTTTTAATAAAAACTTTAGAGTTTGACGATACAATTCTTCCAAATTAAATCAGAAGGATTGTATGATGTTAAACTATATTTTCGATTACCTGTCCGCCCCGGATTATCTCAATACGTTAACAGCCCGCGGCGTAATGGCTTTTTTTGTCGCCTTAATTCTTTCTCTAAGCTTTGGCGAACGCCTGATAAACTTTCTGCATCATCATCAAAGCAAAGGCCAACCGATAAGAGAAGATGGTCCGCAAAGCCATTTGCTGACCAAAAAGGGAACTCCGACCATGGGAGGTATCCTAATTTTGGGATCCGGAATATTAACCGCCCTCCTTTGCACAAACCTCAATAATCTGTTTGTGTGGGTTGCAATTCTGGTCCTGGCTATCTTTGGAATAACCGGATTCGTCGATGACTATATGAAAGTAAAAAAACAAACAGCTAATGCCATGACCGCCAGAATGAAACTATTTCTGCAATTTACAACAGCTCTGGTTGCCGTACTCGTAATTTCTTATGCCACTCCGGAAAATCAACGCTATAGCCTGAACATCCCGTATTTTCGCAACTTGGCAATTAACCTTTGTTGGTTTTACATTCCTTTTGCTATGGTTGTCATCGCCGGAGCCTCAAACGCTGTTAATCTAAACGACGGCCTTGACGGTTTAGCCTCCGGATTATCAATTTGTGCTTTCTCCGTATTTATGATTATCGCTTACATTTGCGGTACGGACGTGACCAAATACTTTTACATCTCTCCAATTCCTCAGTCCGGAGAAATAGCTGTTTTGTGCTCCGGTATTATCGGCAGCTTGCTTGGTTTCTTGTGGTTCAACGCTCCTAAAGCAAAAGTCTTTATGGGGGATACCGGTTCTCTGGCCCTCGGTGCTTTACTCGGAACAATTGCCGTAATGACCAAACATGAAATCCTTTTGGCTATCGTCGGCGGTGTCTTTGTAATGGAAGCCGTTTCCGTCATGATTCAGGTTTTCTGGTTCAAAAAAACCGGCAAACGCTTCTTCAAAATGGCTCCGATACACCATCACTTTGAACAACTCGGCTGGAGTGAAGTAAACGTCGTTGTCCGTTTCTGGATTATCGGTTTCATCTTAGCCGTCATCGGACTGACTTCACTGATGACAATTTAAAGGAGCGGAACTGTGATTTCGTTTTCCAGAAACAGTAAAAGCCTAATAGCCAACTGGTGGTGGACCGTTGATAAAGTTTTGCTGTCTCTGGTAACAATTTTGATTGCCGTCGGAATTTTTCTGAATTTCTCGGCAAGCCCAGCCGTTGCCAACCGTATCGGTTACGGAAGTTTTCACTTTGTCAAACGGCAACTTTTCTTTATTCCTCTGGCTTATTCCCTCATGATTTTCCTTTCCATGCAAAGCCTGAAAACCATCCGGAGAACCGCAATTTTAGGCTATATTGCCACAATCTTCCTGATGATTTTAACACTGTTCTGGGGAGAAGAAACCAAAGGTGCCTCACGCTGGATTCGTATTTTGGGTTTCTCTCTGCAACCGTCAGAATTTATTAAACCTTTCTTTGCCGTTGTTGCGGCTTGGCTTTTTGAAGGGCAAAAAAAATACCGCGATATGCCGGGAAACTTTCTTTCTATGAGCCTTTATGCCTTCACGCTCATTTTGCTGTTAATGCAGCCGGATGTTGGAATGTCCATTGTTGTTTCTGCCATCTGGGTATTTCAATTCTTCTTGGCTGGTCTTTCCATTCTTCTGGTTACGGTACTAGGCATTGTCGGTATTGGTCTTATGGTTTTGGCTTATTTCACATTCAGCCATGTTCATACCCGTGTTCAACAATTTTTGGATTCGGAGCATAATCTGAGTTATCAGGTAAAAAAATCTTTAGAGGCATTCCAAAGCGGAAGCCTTTTCGGCAGGGGGCCCGGAGAAGGAATTGTAAAACTGAATATTCCCGATGCCCACACCGATTTTATTTTTGCCGTCGCTGCCGAAGAATTTGGTTTGATTTTATGTTTAATTCTGGTAGGCTTATTTGCAACGATTGTTATCCGCTCCATGCTGATTTCCATGAAGGACAACAATCTGTTTATTATTCTTTCCGCCGCCGGATTATCAGCGTCTTTCGGTTTACAGGGCATTATCAACATGGCCTCGACCCTACACCTTATGCCAACCAAAGGAATGACGCTTCCTTTCATTTCTTACGGCGGTTCATCCATTCTGGCATCTGCTATCGGAATGGGAATGCTGTTAGCCATAACCCGTAAAAACGTACACGCGGAGGACAAAGATGAAAACTAAAAACAAGTCATCAAAAAAACCACTGATTATTCTCACGGCCGGAGGAACCGGCGGACACGTTTACCCCGCGGAAGCCTTGGCCGAAGAACTGAATAAACGGGGATACCGCCTCGCCCTTATCACCGACAAACGCGGCAAAGACAACTACAAAGGCAAACTCGGCGAAATCAAAAACTACGCTGTTTATGCCGGAGCTTTGGTCGGAAAATCCAAATGGTTTAAAATCAAAAGCCTGTTCAAAACCTGCCTCGGCATTATTCAAGCCGGATACATCTTATTTAGAGAACAACCGGCATGTGTGGTCGGTTTCGGCGGATACGCCTCTTTCCCGGCTTCCATGGCCGCAATTTTAATGGGCGTTGACTTGGTTATCCACGAACAAAATTCTGTCATGAGCCGCACCAACCGTTTCTTAAGCAAGTACGCCTCCTTGATTGCTCAAAGCTTCAAAAAAGTAAAATACACACCTCAAAATATCAAAACCGTTCTGACCGGAATGCCTATTCGCAAAGCCATCGCTGACATTCACGATGCAGAGTATCCTCAGCTTGAGGGAGAAAAATTTCAAATCATGGTTTTAGGCGGTTCTCAAGGAGCAAAAATTTTCGGGGATATTGTCCCTGAAGTCATTAAAGATTTGAAAAAAGAAGATCAGAAAAGAATTCGCCTTTTCCAACAATGCCGAGAAGCGGATGTTCCAACCATAAAAGAAGCCTACGAGGGCTCTTCCGCCGAAATAACATTATCTCATTTTTTCAACAACATGCCGGAACTCTACAAACAAACACATTTAATTATTTCCCGAGCCGGAGCCTCCTCCGTCAGTGAAATCGCCGCCGTTGGTCTTCCTTCCGTCCTTGTTCCTTTGCCAATTGCCGCAGATGACCATCAAACTTCCAACGCTCAGGAAATTGCCGATGCAAAAGCCGGTATTGTCCTTAAACAAAAAGATTTTACAAAAGAAAAACTAAGCGACTTATTACAATCCTTAATGAATGATGAAAAAAGACTGAAAAGCATGTCCGCCAATGCCAAAAAAGTAGGTATCGTCGATGCGGCCGAACGCTTTGCTAATGCTATTGAAAAAGAAATCATCACCAAACGCTGATACCGGAGAAGACAATATGCTGGGACTGAATTTATTTAAATTCAAAAAGAAAAACAGACTTATGGAACTATTGCCTGAAGTTCGGGGAAAATATCTGAGCAACATTCCTTTAAGCCGGCATACTTGGTTTGGTGTCGGCGGCCCTGCGGAAGTATTGTTTGTTCCGGCAGACAGCAAAGACCTGGGATTATTCTTAAAGTTAAAACCGTATAATCTGCCGATATGCGTTATTGGCGGCGGTTCCAATTTACTTGTTCGGGATGGAGGGGTTCCCGGAGTCGTCATAAAATTAGACAGCCCTTATTTCAAAAAAATAACCGTCAAAGAAAACACGATTACCTGCGGAGCCGGAGTAAAAAATATTGAACTCAAAAAAACAATGATTGAACACGAACTTGGCGGACTGGAATTTCTCTGTTCCATCCCGGGAATGATCGGCGGTTCCGTAAAAACCAATGCCGGTTGCTTTGGAAAATCCGTCAAAGATGTTATTTTGGAAGCTCAAATCATTGATGATACCGGCGAAGAAAAAACCGTCAGTGTCGACGATTTAATGCTCTCCTATCGCAGCAGTTATTTTCCGGACGACTGGATTATTCTTTCCATTACCTTTAAGGTAGAAAAAAACTCTGCGGAAAACATCAAAAAAACATTGGAAGAACACAAAAAATACCGGATGAAAAGCCAACCTTACAATGAAAAAACCGCCGGTTCGACATTCAAAAACCCTGAGGGGCTTAAAGCATGGGAACTCATAAAAAAATCCGGTTGTGCGGATTTACAGATCGGAGGAGCAAAAGTCTCGGAGAAACACTGTAACTTTTTAATTAATACCGGAAATGCCTCCGCCAAAGATTTGGAGATTCTCGGAGAAACAATCATCCAAAAAGTCAAAGACAAAACTTCCATCACTCTGGAATGGGAAGTAAAACGCTTGGGTATCAACAAATAAAAACATGGCTGAAACATCAGAAAATAAACCGGAAAAACCGATAAAACCGGTCGATAATAAAGTTTTTTTACCAAGAGTTTGGCCTTACCGCATCATCGGCAACCTGATGATTCTCGGGTTTATTTTTCTTATTGCCTCAATTACAATCACCATCAAAAACAGTCTGATCAGCAAAAAAATTACCGACCTGAGGCAACAGTTTTACAATTACAGCGGAACAATCGGCTTTACCGTTGACGACATCCTTATTGAAGGCCGAAACAAAACATCCAAAGAAGCAATTTTAAATACCTTAAACATTGACCGAGAAAGCAACATTCTTGAAATAGACATTCAAGAGATTCGCAAAAAACTTAAAGCCCTGCCGTGGATCAGGGAAGCTGTTGTCAAAAGAAGTTTTTTCCCCAATATTTTGCATATAAAAATAGAAGAACGCCGAGTTCGGGCGATTTGGCAAATCTCTGAAAAATTTCACCCGATAGACACGGAAGGCAACGTGATTGACGCCCCGTTCAAACCCACTAAACCGATATTGCTCATCGTTGGTGAAGAGGCTCCGGAACATATAACCGAACTTCTTGAACTTGTCTCTTCCGAACCGGAAATATCCAAACGCATAAAGGTCGCCAGTTACATTTCCAAACGCCGGTGGAACATCATTCTGGATGATATTGAAAACGGCATTACCATAAAGCTTCCGGAAGAACATCTGGAAAAAGCTTGGGAAAAATTATTAAAATTAAACACCACCCAAGGCATTCTTAAACGTAAATTAACCATCATTGACTTACGATTGGATGATAAGGTTGTTGTCAAACTCGGAAAAATAAGCACAAAAGAGAAAGAACAACTCCGCAAAAATAAAAAAGAACAAAAAATGTAAAAGTTTTAACGGGGGATATAACATTGCCACATTCATTCAATCGACTGACAACGGTTGCCGCTTTGGATATCGGTTCATCCAAAGTCTGTTGCATTATCGCCAAAATCAGCCGTGATAAAAGAATTAATGTGGTCGGTTACGGTTACAATGCCTCCAAAGGAATAAAAAACGGAATTGTTACAGACATCAATCAAGCTACTTTGTCTGTGTGCAATGCAGTCGAAACCGCCGAACAAATGGCCAATGAACGCATTGATCGGATTATCGTAAACATCTCCGGAGATAAAATCAAAAGCACGGTTAAAGAAGCCACAATCTCTATTAATAAAAACCGCCCTGTCAACGAAAACGACATTAATAAAGTTATTGAAAAAGGTATCAATAAAATTAATGTTGAAGACTACGAATTAATACACTGCCTGCCAACCAATTATCGTCTGGACATGGGGGATGAAATTAAAGATCCGAGAAACATTTACGGAGAAAATTTATCCGTGAATATTCTGTTGGGCTTAATTCCGGAAATCCAGTTTAAAAACATCTCCACCGTTATTGAAAACGCTCATCTCGAAATCGCCGAAAAAGCATTTTCGGCTTATGCTTCCGGATTATCCTGCTTAGTCGATGACGAAAAAGAAATCGGAGCCACCATTATTGACATCGGCGGCGGCACCACAAACATCGCCACATTCAAACACGGCTATCCGGTTTACTTCTCGTCTCTGGGCATCGGCGGCAATAACGTAACCAACGATATTGCTTGGGGATTAACCACATCCTTTACCCACGCCGAAAGATTAAAGACCTTGCACGGTTGTGCTTTCCTGACCAGCAAAGACAAAGAAGAAACCATTAACGTTTATCCGGTCGGAGAAGAAGACGATAGTTTGATTAAACAAATTCCGAGGGCGGAATTAATCAACATCATCAGACCCCGTATCGAAGAAACTTTTGAACTGATAAACAAAAAACTGACGGAACACGGCTTAAAAGACATTTCCAGCCACCGTGTTGTCTTAACCGGCGGCGGCAGCCAATTATCCGGTATCCGTGAGGTTGCCTCCTTGGTTCTGGACAAACAAGTTCGTCTAGGACGTCCGAAAAATATTTTGAATTTACCGGATAATCTTTACTCTTCACCTTTTTCAACGACTGTCGGATTATTGCTTTTTGCTCTGAATTACACAGAGAAAAAACCAAATAAAATCATCAGCAAACCATCTGGAAACAACAGCGGATTCGGAAAAATATTTGAATGGATTAAACAAAATTTCTAAAAAAATAAAAACATATTCCGGAATCCCAAAGTAAAACAAATTATCAGCTATAAAAATTCACAAATTTATGTTTGGTAACTAAAACTTAATTTATTTTTTCTATTCTGAACAAAACAAATAAAAATTTTGGAGTAAGAAAGACAATGTCAATTAAGTTAGCCGTTCCGGAAAAAACAATAACTCACCTCAAACCAAGAATATCCGTAATCGGCGTCGGCGGCGGAGGCGGAAATGCCGTCAATAACATGATTGCCCAACAACTTGAAGGTGTTGACTTTATCGTTGCCAACACAGATGCTCAAGCTCTTGCTCATTCATCTGCCAGCCGTAAAATCCAATTAGGACTTGAGACCACTCAAGGATTAGGTGCCGGTGCTAGACCGGAAGTCGGACGTGCCGCAGCCGAAGAGGCCAAAGAAGAAATTGAAAGAGAGTTGGAAGGAGCCAACATGGTCTTCATTACTGCCGGAATGGGTGGCGGAACGGGTTCCGGTGCCGCTCCGGTTGTTGCCAGACTGGCAAAAGAAAAAGGTATCCTAACCGTGGGCGTTGTTACCAAACCATTTCAGTTCGAAGGCCGCAAACGTTATGAGACAGCCGAAGCCGCTGTTGAAGATTTCACCTCTTCCGTAGACAGTATCATTATCATTCCGAACCAAAATTTGTTCCGCATTGCCGACAAAAAGACCACTCTGGCAGATGCGTTCATTATGGCAGACAATGTGTTATATGCCGGTGTCCGCTCCATTACCGATTTAATGATGATGCCGGGACTGATTAACCTTGATTTTGCCGACATCAAAAGCATTATGCAGGACAAAGGCAAAGCCATTATGGGAACAGGCGAAGCCGAAGGTGAAGACAGAGCTGTTAAGGCTGCCGAACAAGCTTTGGCTAACCCGCTTTTGGATGATTGCTCCATGCAGGGTGCCAAAGGCGTCCTGATTAACATTACCGGCGGCTCGGACATTACTTTGTTTGAAATTGATGAAGCCGCCAGCCGCATTAAAGAAGAAGTTGACGAAGATGCCAATATCATCTTCGGTTCAAGCTTTGATGAAAATCTGGCCGGAAAAATCCGTGTTTCCATTGTGGCCACCGGCATTGGTGATGCCAAAGGCATACAGCCAAAACCTCAAGTAAACAACAAACCGACAAGTTATATTGAAGAAAGTTACATTAAAGATTTAGAAGTAACTCCAACCCCTACACCGGAATTGGATTCAAATCTCGAAAAATTCTCGGCAACCAAAGAAAAAGAAGTTGTCGAAACCATCGCCGAAACGATTGACGCATCATCAATTCTTTCCGGCGGCATGGAATCTGAACAAAAGGAAGAACCGATTATCCAGACTTCTATTGAAGAAGAAAAGTTCGAAGATTTCGATACACTGGAAAAATCTCCGGTTTTAAATGAAATGCCCAAAGCCTCCTCTTTGTTCAAAGCTATTATTAACAAATCAGAAGACTTAAATTCGGAAGCTCAGTTAGAGAACATCCTGTCTTCAAACGAAAATGTTTTTACGGCTAAAAGTTCTATCAGAACCATTGAAGAAGAGCCGGAATTATTCCCTGATCACAATCCAACCCCTTTCGCTCGCCGCAAACAAGAAGAGCCTGAAGAATTGATTGTGAATGACGATGAAGAATATACCCCAACTCTGATTGAAAGAGTAACAGGTTTCTCCATCGCCAGAAGAAACAGAAAGAAAAAAGAGCAAGAGCATATCCAAGAAGCTGTAACTCCTTCTTTCTCTGATGACGAATACCACACAGAAGACAGATTGAATTTGGAGATTCCATCTTTCCTGCGTCGTAAATAAAACGTCATTCAAAAATTATTATCGTTATAAACCAAAAGAGCCTCCTATAACGGAGGCTTTTTTAATACCTTAAACAATCTGTATTAGACAATAAAAAACTCGGAGAACGAGGGAAATAATAAGAAATAAAGAAAAATGTGAAGGAGTGTACAAACTAGTACATGACTGAACATTTTATCTGAAATTTCTGTATTAGTTCCCCGTTATACGAGCTTTGAAAAACTCGGAGAATGAGTCATATAATAAGATTGAAGAGTGAAAGTACCGCAGCGTACACAGACGTACGTGAGGACACTTTCATCTTGAACAATCTCTATTAGATGACCATTATACGAGTTTTTTCTTTTTATTGGTTATTAATCAACGTAATCTCAACCCTTCTGTTTTGTTCCCGACCGGCAGCCGTAGAATTGGAAGCTATCGGATTGTTTGGCCCCATACCGGAAACACTGATACGGTTGGCCGCAACATTACGCAATTTCAGATATGTTGCAACGGCATCAGCACGTTTTAATGAAAGTTGATTATTATAAGTCAAAGAACCGGTATTATCCGTATAACCGGTTATCTGAACTAAAGTCTTGTCATATTCGGCAATAACTTTGGCAACGGAATCCAAAACCGGATTAAATGCCGGCTTGAAAACAGCTGAATCCGTCGCGAATGTAATATTACTCGGCATAATCAGATAAATACGACCATCTGCCTGCTTTACCTGAACACCTGTGTTCAAAAGTTCCTGACGCAATTTACGAGCCTGAATATCCATATAGCCGCCAACAGCCGCACCACTGGCAGCACCGACACCGGCACCGATTAACGCCCCTTTCTCTCCACCGACCAAAGCACCGATGCCCGCACCGGCCAACGTGCCGATACCCGTTCCCCATGCCGTTTTGGAAACCTTGCTCTCACCGGTATAAGGATCGGTAGCACAAGCGGTCAAAAAAGAAACCATAATCAAAGATAAAACTGTTTTTTTCATTCCATTTCTCCTGAATTAAAACTGCTTTATAATTTAGAAGATTCCTTCGTAAAGCACAAGTTTTTTTACAAAATCCACAAAACACAAAAGCGTTCTTTCCTTAAGAAAGAACGCTTCTCATTCTTACGTTAATTTTTTAATGTTTCAAAGCTCCGTCTTCTGCTTGAGGTAATTTAGGCGAAGATAAAAACTTCTCTACACTGTTTTCGGTATAAGCCACACCCCAGAAGATAAACGTAAGACAAAAAACAATCAATAACACAATAGATAACGCATTCATTTTTTAAATTTTAAAAGTTAATAACTAACACCGATCAGAAAAAGAAATATAAAGTTCTCGATTCAACCTCTTAATATCTTCTTTCGACCGCTTTAATTTTCTCTTCAATCTGACATACAGGATTCCCCAGATCAGATTAGAAATAATTAATACTGCGTAACACATAATATTTTAAATTACATCGTCTTAAAAAAACACCTTATACATACTGCAACATAAAAAATTTTTCAAGAAATATTACAACAAAAAAACTCCCGCAGTTTTCCGCGGGAGTTTTTTAAGCTTATCAACAGAAACTATTCTGCCGGTTCTTCAGCCTTTACTTCTGCTGAATGTTCCAGTTGTGCCTGAGCTGCTTCTTCCTTCAATGCAAGAATTTCCTTATCATTTTGAGCGGCAACTTTCTTCAGGGCACGCAGAACCGTACCTGTACCGGCCGGAATTAATCTACCGACGATAACGTTTTCTTTCAATCCGGTCAGGGTATCAACTTTACCGGCAACAGCAGCTTCGGTTAATACTCTTGTCGTCTCTTGGAAGGACGCAGCGGAGATGAAAGACTTCGTCTGAAGTGATGCTTTGGTAATACCAAGCAGAATTGGATCAGCCTCAGCCGGTTCTCCGCCTTCTGCAATAGTCTTGGCATTTTCAGCTTCAAAGACATCGCGGTCAACCTGTTCTCCGATTAAGAAAGTTGTATCACCGACTTTGGTAACTTCAACTTTTCTCAACATCTGAGAAACGATAACTTCAATGTGCTTATCATTAATCTTAACACCCTGCAGGCGATAAACGTCTTGAACTTCCTTAACCAGATATTCAGCCAGTTTTTCAACGCCCAGAACACGCAGAATATCATGAGGAGCCGGTGTACCTTCAACAAGCAAATCACCTTTCTTCACAACATCTCCGTCCTGAACAACCAGATGACGTCCCTTAGGAATCAGATATTCAAGAGCTTCACCCTTCTTCGGTACAACCGTAATTCTTTGTTTAGCTTTATAGTCCTTACCAAATTCAACCATACCGTCAATATCGGAAATGATTGCCTGATCTTTCGGACGACGAGCCTCAAACAATTCGGCAACACGAGGCAAACCACCGGTAATATCTTTTGTCTTGGAGCTTTCTCTAGGAATACGGGCAATAACATCACCGACTTTAACGTCAGCTCCGTTATCTACCGTTAAAATAGCATCCACAGACAGATAGTAGCGGACTTCTTTACCGTTATCAAAATTAACCGGCTTTCCTTTAGCATCCTTCAGGATAATGCTTGGTTTCAAACCGGCACTGCTGGATTGAGAACGCCAATCAATAACAACCTTGGAAACAATACCGGTTGTTTCATCAATACTTTCCTTAATGGAAACATTGTTAATGAGGTCAACCAATTCAGCTTTACCGGCTTTTTCGGAAATAACCGGAATAGTAAACGGATCCCACTCGGCAACTTTCTGACCTTTTTTAACCTTAGAACCTTCTTCAGCCAAAACTCTTGAACCGTAAGGAATATGATGGCGTGATTTTTCACGACCTTTTTCATCTTCAATAACGATTTCACAGTTACGAGCCAAAACAATACCGACACCTTCGGAGTTAATAACCATGTGGTTGTTTTCAAGTTTCAGAACACCTGCAAACGGAACTTCAACAGAAGCTTGTTCAGCAGACTTAGAAGCAGCACCACCGATGTGGAAAGTTCTCATGGTCAACTGTGTACCCGGTTCACCGATTGACTGAGCGGCAATAACACCGACAGCCTCACCGATATTAACCGGAGTACCGCGAGCCAGATCACGGCCGTAACAAGCAGCACAAACACCATTCTTGGTTTCGCAAGTCAATACTGAACGGATTTTAACCTGTTCAACACCGGCTTTCTCAACCACTTCAACGTCGTTTTCATCAATCAGTTTACCCTTTTGAACCAAAACTTCGCCTGTTTCCGGATGAACAATATCTTCCTGAATTGTACGACCGAGAATTCTGTCGCCGATGGAAACGATAACGTTACCGCCGTCAACAACCGGACGAACAATGATACCTCTTTCCGTACCGCAGTTGGTTTCGGTAATGACAACATCCTGTGCCACATCAACCAAACGACGAGTCAGGTAACCGGAGTTAGCTGTCTTCAAAGCGGTATCTGCCAAACCTTTACGAGCACCGTGGGTAGAGTTAAAGTATTCCAACACCGTCAAACCTTCTTTAAAGTTTGAGATAATCGGTTGTTCAATAATTTCACCACTCGGTTTTGCCATCAAACCACGCATACCGGCCAACTGACGCATTTGAGCTGCTGAACCGCGGGCTCCAGAGTGAGCCATCATGTATACGGAGTTGATATAACCGTTTTCGGTTTTAGAAATATTTTTCATCATCTCATCGGCAATCTTGTCGGTGCAGGATGCCCAAATATCGACAACTTTGTTATATTTCTCACCTTTGGTAATCAAACCGTTTTGATACTGCTGTTCAAACTCTTTAACCTGTTTTTCGGTATCTTCAATCAAACCTTTCTTCGCATCAGGAACAATAAGGTCATCCTTACCGAAGGAAATACCTGCCTTACAAGCATTGGTAAAGCCGAGCGTCATAATCTTGTCAACAAACAGAACAGTTTCTTTTTGTCCGCAATGACGATAAACAATATCAATAATTTCACCGATTTCTTTCTTTTTAACCAAACGGTTAACCAGAGAGAACGGAACATTCTTATGCTTCGGCAAAATCTGAGAAACGATAATACGTCCCGGTGTTGTATCAACAATACCGTATTTAATCTCGCCGTCATCGGCAACATATTCCATACGGCATTTAATCTTAGCATGTAAGTCAACCGCCTTGGCATCCAAAGCCATCTCAACCTCATTAAAGTCGGAGAAGACTGAACCTTCGCCCTTCAAACCATCGGCATCATAAGTCAGATAATAAATACCCAACACCATGTCTTGAGAAGGAACGATAATCGGTTTACCGGAAGCCGGAGACAAAATGTTGTTGGTAGACATCATTAAGACGCGGGCTTCCAATTGAGCTTCAACAGACAAAGGAACGTGAACGGCCATTTGGTCTCCGTCGAAGTCGGCATTGAACGCCGTACATACTAACGGGTGAAGATGAATAGCTTTACCTTCGACCAATACCGGTTCAAATGCCTGAATACCCAAACGGTGCAAAGTCGGAGCACGGTTTAACAGAACCGGATGTTCACGAATAACTTCTTCCAAGATATCCCAAACTTCCGGACGCTCTTTTTCAACCATACGTTTAGCGGCTTTAATAGTTGTGGCGTGTCCATACAGTTCCAATTTTGCGTAAACAAACGGCTTAAACAATTCCAAAGCCATTTTCTTCGGCAAACCGCACTGATGCAGTTTCAATTCAGGACCGACGGTAATAACGGAACGACCGGAATAGTCAACACGTTTACCCAACAAGTTCTGACGGAAACGACCTTGCTTACCTTTCAACATATCAGACAAAGATTTCAGCGGACGTTTGTTTGTACCGGTAATGGCACGGGCACGACGACCGTTATCAAACAATGCGTCAACAGCTTCCTGCAACATTCTCTTTTCATTGCGGATAATAATATCCGGAGCATGCAGTTCAATTAATCTCTTCAAACGATTGTTACGGTTAATAACGCGACGATACAAATCGTTCAGGTCGGAAGTGGCAAAACGGCCGCCATCCAACGGAACCAACGGACGAAGCTCAGGCGGAATAACCGGCAGAACATCTAAGACCATCCATTCCGGCTTAGTATTCGAATTGATAAATGCTTCAATAATCTTCAAACGTTTAATCAGTTTTTTGCGTTTTGCTTCGGAAGCATTGTCCTTCAATTCTTCACGAATGGATTTTCTTTCAGCTTCCAAATCAATAGAGGCCAGAATTTCCTTTAAAGCTTCGGCACCGATACCGGCACGGAAAGAATCTTCACCATATTCGTCAATGGCTTCCTGATACTGTTCTTCAGTCAAGAGTTCATTAACGCCTAACGGAGTCAAGCCCGGCTCGATAACGATATAGCTTTCGAAATACAAAACTCTTTCCAAAGCTTTCATCGGAATATCCGTCAGGATGGAAATACGGCTTGGCAGAGATTTCAGGAACCAGATATGAGCAACCGGAGCAGCCAGCTCAATATGGCCCATTCTCTCACGACGAACTTTGGAAAGTGTAACTTCAACGCCGCACTTTTCGCAGACAACGCCGCGGTATTTCATTCTTTTATACTTACCGCACAAACATTCATAGTCTTTTACCGGACCAAAAATACGGGCACAAAACAGACCGTCGCGTTCCGGTTTGAACGTACGATAGTTAATCGTCTCAGGTTTTTTAACCTCACCGTAAGACCAAGAACGAATTTGTTCAGGAGAGGCTATTGAGATTTTGATTTGGTCAAAAGAATCACCGGAGACCTGTTGACCAAAAAACTTCATAATATCATTCATGTAAATAAAACTCCTTTACCTTAAACTTCTTCGTTCAACAATTCAACGTTCAGACACAGAGATTTGATTTCCTTAACCAATACGTTGAAGGATTCCGGAATACCGGCCTCAAATCCGTCATCACCGCGTACAATTGCTTCATAGACTTTTGTACGTCCGTTGACATCGTCAGACTTAACAGTCAACATTTCCTGCAAGGTGTAAGCAGCACCGTAAGCCTGCAGTGCCCAAACTTCCATCTCACCGAAACGTTGTCCGCCGAACTGAGCTTTACCGCCCAGAGGCTGTTGAGTAACCAAACTGTACGGACCGACAGAGCGGGCGTGCATTTTCTCGTCAACAATGTGGTGAAGTTTAATCATATAGATGATACCGACAGTAACTTTACGGTCAAATTTTTCACCGGTACGTCCGTCATACAGATCAATCTGTCCTGAGGTCGGCAAACCGGCCATGGTAAGCATTGTATTAATGTCATCACCGCTTGCACCGTCAAATACCGGAGTAGCCATAGGAACACCGCGTTTCAAATTGGAAATCATTTCCATCTTTTCGGCTTCGTTCAATTTAGCAACTTCATTGTTAAACTGCTTTTCACCATAAATTTCTTTTAACTTGGCATTCAGTTCCTCAGCCGTTTTTTCACCGCGTTTATACTGTTCGCACATCTCGTTCAGTTGTTGGCCTAGTTCTTTTGCTGCCCATCCTAAGTGGGTTTCAAGAATTTGTCCGACGTTCATACGGGAAGGCACACCCAGAGGGTTCAACACGATGTCAACCGGTGTACCGTCTTCCATATAAGGCATATCCTGCAACGGAAGAACACGGGAAATCGTACCTTTGTTACCGTGGCGTCCGGCAATTTTATCACCGGTTTGGATTTTTCTCTTGGTAGCAATGAAAACTTTAACCATTTTCAGAACACCCGGAAGCAAATCGTCTCCGCGTTGTACTTTTTCAACTTTGTTTTCAAAGTGCTTCTGGATTTTTTCCAAACGAGCGTCATAAGCAGAGATGAACTCTTCCACTTTAGCCATAACGTCTTCGTCTTTAACAACGATTTTACGCCATTGTGAAGAAGGAATACTGTCCAAAACCTTATCGGAAACAACCGTATTTTTGGTAATTCCTTTCGGAGCGTCAACAACTTTATGTCCGCTGAGCATTGAACGCAAACGGGCTTCAAAAGAGCGTCGGATAATTGCAATTTCATCATCACGGTCTTTAGCCAGCTGAGAAATCTCTTCCTGCTCAATAGACAAAGCACGCTCGTCTTTTTCAACACCACGGCGGGAGAAGACATGAACATCGACGACAATACCTTCAATACCCGGCTGAACGCGAAGAGACGTATCGCGAACATCGGAAGCTTTCTCACCAAAGATGGCACGAAGCAGTTTTTCTTCCGGAGTTACCGGAGATTCACCCTTCGGAGTAACCTTACCGACCAAAATATCGCCGGCCTTGACTTCGGCACCGATATAAACAATACCTGCTTCATCAAGGTTACGCAGAGCTTCTTCGCCAACGTTAGGAATATCACGGGTAATTTCTTCCTGACCGAGCTTCGTATCGCGAGCCATAACTTCAAATTCTTCAATATGAAGAGATGTGAAAACGTCATCACGGGATACGCGTTCAGAAAGCAGAATAGCATCCTCGTAGTTCAAACCGTTCCAAGGCATAAAGGCAACCAAAACGTTTTTACCCAAAGCCAGCTCACCCATATCGGTACAAGGACCGTCAGCGATAATATCTCCGGCTTTAACCTCATCACCGACTTTTACAAGCGGAACTTGGTTAATGCAGGTATTTTGGTTAGAACGGTGGAACTTCTGCAATTTGTAAATTTCAACACCAACGTCGGCAGCATTATCACTGTGAGAGCGAACCACAATACGGTTAGCGTCAACAGCGTCAACAATACCGTCATACTTGGCAACAACGGTTGCACCGGAATCTTTCGCAACGGTCGCTTCCATACCGGTACCGACCAAAGGAGCTTCCGAACGAAGCAACGGCACACCTTGACGCTGCATGTTCGCACCCATCAAAGCACGGTTCGCGTCATCGTTTTCCAAGAACGGAATCAAAGCCGTTGCAACAGATACCAACTGTTTCGGAGAGACGTCGATAAAGTCGATTTCTTCCGGAACGGAGAACTCAAATTCACCGGCCTTGCGGCAGGCAATCAAGTCTCCGACAAAAGAACCGTCCGGATTAACTTTCGCATTGGCTTCCGCAATTTTGAACTTGCCTTCGTCATTAGCTGACAAATAAACTACGTCGGAAGTAACTTTTCCGTTCACTACTTTACGGTAAGGACATTCAATGAAACCGTATTTGTTAATTCTTGCATATGTAGACAAAGAGTTAATCAAACCGATGTTCGGACCTTCCGGAGTTTCAATCGGACAGATACGTCCATAGTGGGTCGGATGTACGTCGCGGACTTCAAAGCCGGCACGATCACGAGACAAACCGCCCGGTCCTAATGCGGACAAACGACGCTTGTGCGTAATTTCAGACAACGGGTTGTTCTGATCCATAAATTGAGACAATTGGGATGAACCGAAGAACTCTCTGATAACGGAAGCAATCGGCTTAGCATTAACCAAATCCTGAGGTTTAACATTATTCAGAACTTCGGAAGACATTCTCTCGCGAATAGCTCTTTCCATTCTGAGCAAGCCCATGCGATATTGGTTTTCCATCAACTCACCGACTGAACGGACACGACGGTTGCCCAAGTGGTCAATATCGTCAACTTCGCCTTTTCCGTCTCTCAGTTCAACCAAGTGTTTAACAATTTTCAAAATATCGTCTTTACGCAGAACACGACATGTATCCGGAGCTTCATCAAAAGAAATATCCAGAGAAGCGTTCATTTTCACACGACCGACGGAAGACAAGTCATAACGTTCATTGTCAAAGAACAAGGCCTTGAACAACTGATCTGCGGTTTCATATGTCGGCGGTTCACCCGGACGCATAACACGATAAATATCAAGCAAAGCTTCTTCACGGCAGCTGTTTTTGTCTGCTTCCAGAGTATTTCTGATGTAAGGACCGACATTAACACCGTCAATGTATAATGTTTTAATTTCATTGATTTTTGCCTGAGAAATCTTAGCCAAAACTTCTTCATTCAGTTCGGCACCGGCATCAGCGACAACTTCGCCTGTTTTCTTTTCGACGACAGCGGCGGCAAGAAATTTTCCGTACATCTGTTCTGCAGAAACTTTATAATATTCCAACCCCTCGTCTGCCAGTTTCTGAGCCAGTCTCGGTGTCAGCTTTTTGCCTTTTTCAAGAACGACATTACCTGTTGCGGCATTAACCAAATCAAAATCAAATTTAACCCCTTTCATACGGGATGGTTTAAATTTAACTTTCCAAGCTTTTTTATCGGCCAAATAAGTATCCACATCATAGAAGTAAGCGAGAATTTCTTCCTTGTCCATACCTCTAATCTCAGCAGGATCAATCTTCTTGCCTTCCTTAGCCAACTTAGCAATTTTAGCTTCTGTCTCTTTGGAATACAAAGAATACAAAATGGAGGTTACCGGCAATTTACGACGACGGTCGATACGAGCATAAACCAAATCTTTGGCGTCAAATTCAAAATCAAGCCATGAACCGCGATAAGGAATAACGCGTGCGGCAAACAAATATTTACCGGAAGCAACGGTCTTACCTTTGTCATGATCAAAAAATACACCCGGAGAACGGTGCATCTGAGAAACGACGACACGTTCGGTACCGTTGCAGATAAACGTACCTTTATCCGTCATCAACGGAATATCCCCCATATAAACATCCTGCTCTTTGATGTCATGGATAGATTTCGCACCGGTTGCTTCATCGACGTCCCAAACGACCAAACGCAAAGTGGCTTTTACCGGAGCGGCATAAGTCATATCACGTTTAATGCATTCTTCAACATCATACTTTGGCTCTTCGAGTTCATATTTAACAAATTCCAACTCACCGTTGCCTGAAAAATCTTTAATAGGAAAAATTGATTTGAATACTTCTTCAAGACCGAACTCACAAGGCTCCCCGTTTTTATCGGATTCGATAAAATCAGCATATGAACCGGTTTGAACTTCGATTAAACTCGGCATATCAGCAACTGCATCAATTTTGCCGAAGTTTTTTCTTACACGTCTTTTGCTCGTATAAGATTCTTTCATTGTGCTTTCATCCCTTTGGTTAAGATTTCTGTAACAATCCTATCAGCCTAAACTGAAACCCGATTACAGAAGGGTTAAATATAATTAAAAGTTTTACAATCTCGCCAAACCCTCGGATACAGCCATATCCTCTTAACGATGATTACATACTAATACCAACTCTTAAAAAAGCGTAAAACAAATTTTGCATTTAAAACGAGTCAAGGGCCTGATCCGACAGCCCTTTTTTTGAAAATAATTCTGCTCTAAACTTTCTCATCGGCACTCCGGCAATCAAGCTTAGAACTTAAGAATATTCCCAAACGTCTTCGGAAAAATTCTTAATAATACCGAAATACACGGAAAGGATTTGAAGAAAGACGCATCGCTTTCCCCAAATCCACCGTATATCAAAACTTAATTACTTAAGTTCAACTTTAGCACCAGCGGCTTCCAATTTAGCTTTGATTTCTTCAGCTTCAGCCTTAGGAGCAGCTTCTTTAACAGTTTTAGGAGCACCGTCAACCAAATCTTTAGCTTCTTTCAAGCCCAATTGTGTGATTGCACGGATTTCTTTAATAACGTTAATTTTGTTTGCACCGGCATCTGCCAAGATAACATCAAATTCATCTTTTTCTTCAGCAGCAGCGGCACCGGCGGCAGCACCACCGGCAGCAACGGCAACGGCAGCAGCGGCGGAAACGCCCCATTTTTCTTCTAACATTTTTGACAAGTCAGCAGCTTCCATAACTGTCAAAGCTGACAATTCATCTACTAATTTGGCTAAATCGGCCATTTTTTTTCTCCAATAAAATAAATTAAATCAAATTAAAAACTTTGTTACTCTCTCACTTAAAATTTTTTGTTTTTAGAACAATTAATACACTGCTGGTTTTGAGTGTAGCGTACAACAGAAGTACATAAACGAAAAACCAACAAGTAATAACGGCATAAAAACAAAAAATAATTAAGCGGCTTCTTTCTCGCTGTAAGCCTTTGTAACTCTTGCCAACTGAGCGGCAGGAGCCTGTAAAAGACCGATAATTTTGGCTCTGAGTTCGTCCATAGACGGAATGGTCGCCAATTTATTGATTTCAGCTGTAGAAAGAACACCTGTTCCCATAGCACCGCCGACAACAATCAATTTCTCATTGTTTTTGGAAAATTCAACACAAGCTTTACAAGCTGAGATTGGGTCGTTAGCAAAAGCGATTGCTGTCGGACCTTTGAACAAATCAGCCAAAGCTTCAAACTTTGTGCCTTTGAGAGCAAGACGAGTAATCCGGTTTTTAGTAACTCTGAAACCTGCACCGGCTTTTCTGATATTGTCTCTTAATTCTGAAACTTCTTTAACTGTAAGACCTTTATAGTGTGATACAACTACGATTTCAGAACCATTAAACAATTCAGCCAATTCGCTGAGCAGTTGTGCTTTTTCTTCACGGTTCACTTATTTGTCTCCAAATTAAACATCCTTTGATACAAGACAAAAGATGCCATTTTTACACTTTCCACCGTCCTAAACCGATTTAAGGAGCTCTCCTTAAACAAGCCGTCCGGCGGGACCTAATCTGTCCAGGAGAAAAAAGATATTAAAATATTTCTCTACTCCCGTCTGCGTAGGATATTTAAGATTTGAACTCTGCTCAAAACAACTTTCAAACATTGTTCCGACCACCTACGGTCTTGGACAGTTTTCAAGAGCGGAACAAAACCCAAACTCTTGAAGAGCGGGTGATGATCAAAGTTCATCACCCAAAACTTTTTCGCTTTAACCTGATATAAAAATCAGACCCGCCATGCAAATTTTTACAAAGCAGCAGCGTCAACTTTTACGCCGACACCCATGGTGCTGCTCAAAGTAATCTTTTTAATATAAGTACCTTTAGCACCTTGAGGTTTTGCTTTAATAATCGCATCCAAGAAGGTTTTGGCATTCTCATAAATCTGTTCTTCAGAGAAAGAAGCCTTTGCGATACCGGCATGAACAATACCTGTTTTTTCAACACGATATTGAACTTCACCGGCCTTAGCCTTCTTAACGGCATTAGCAACATCAGCGGTAACCGTACCCAATTTAGGGTTTGGCATCAAGCCTTTAGGACCCAGAACGCGGGCAACCTTACCGGCCAACCCCATCATATCCGGAGTAGCGATACATCTGTCGAAATCAATTTTACCGGAAAGGATAGAGTCGATTAAGTTTTCGGCACCGACAACATCAGCACCGGCAGCCTTAGCCTCGTCAGCTTTTTCCCCCTGAGCCAAAACGGCAACGCGGATGGTTTTACCCGTACCGTGAGGCAGAGAGCAAACACCGCGAACCATCTGGTCGGCGTGTTTCGGATCTACGCCCAGATTGATTGCAACATCAATTGTTTCGTCAAATTTTGCAGTCGCATTTGTTTTAACGATCTTAACAGCTTCATTCAAAGCATAAGCCTGATTTTTATCAACTGTTTTATAAGCGTTTACGATTCTTTTTCCCTGCATCATACTACTCCACAACCTTAATACCCATAGAAACAGCCTGACCTTTAACCATGTTCATTGCAGACTCAACTGTAGAACAGTTCAAATCCGGCAACTTGGCTTCGGCGATTTCTTTAACCTGAGCAATTGTAATCTGACCGGCAACAACTTTGCCCGGTTCTTTTGAAGCAGATTTAACATTGGCAGCTTTCTTAATATAATAAGAAACCGGCGGAAGTTTTGTTTCAAAAGTAAAAGATTTGTCTTCATAGGCCGTAATAACAACCGGAACAGGAATACCCGGTTCCATCTTCTGAGTAGCAGCATTAAATGCTTTGCAGAATTCCATAATATTCAAGCCTTTTTGACCCAAAGCAGGACCAACCGGCGGAGAAGGGTTAGCTTTTCCGGCAGGGATTTGAAGCTTGATTAATCCTAAAATTTTCTTTTTAGACTTAGCCATTTTCATACCTCTGTTAGGTTTTGTGGTAACAAGACGATGGCTCGCCTCCCACAAAATTAATTAAAATTTACGATTCGCACTCTTCAAAGGCAGATTCCTCCCTTTCAGAGTCGCCTTTGTATATCACAACCGATTCAATTTGCAAGTATTTTTTCAAAAAAATTTCGATTCAAGTCGTTGATTCGATTCAGAAAAATCACATAAAAATTAAACAGCCCTCCGAAGAGGGCTTTTCTTATTTTTTAGATTTTTTAGACACTTCCAAATCCGAGGTACAATGCGGACACTTAACTGCCTCAATGGCAATCTCAGAACAGCAGTAAGGACATTTTTTTGTCGTCGGAGCTTTTTTTGCCTCGGCGGCAGCTTCCTGTTTCAACATTTTAGCCTGAAGTTCGTTAATAGCTTTAATCAAAATGAAAACGGCAAAAGCCACGATTGTAAAACTGATAATGGCATTAACAAACAAACCGATGTTCATTGTAATGGCACCGGCATTCTGAGCGGCGTCCAAAGACACATACGGACCGGCTTTCTCGGCACCGTCTTTCAAAACAACAAACAAATTTGAGAAATCAACTTTTCCCAACAGCAAACCGATAGGCGGCATAATAACGTCTTTAACCAAAGAGTCGACAATTTTACCGAAAGCAGCACCTATGATAATACCGACAGCCATATCAATGACATTGCCTCTCATTGCAAATTTTTTAAATTCATTAATAAAGTTCTTAAACATTTTCTCCTCCTTGATACGAAAAAAGTTCTCCTGATGAGAACTTTTTCTTATTAAAAAACACTAACTGTTAAATTTTTTCTACTTGTGAAAATTCCAACTCAACCGGTGTGGAACGTCCGAAAATAGAAACAGAAACTTTCAAACGGGCTTTTTCGGCATCAACGTCTTCAACCAAGCCCACAAAAGAAGCAAACGGACCGTCGACAACACGAATTTGTTCACCAACTTCATAGTCAACAACAGTCTGAGGTCTCTCAACACCATCCTGCATCTGTGTAATGATACGTTGAGCCTCAGCTTCCGTAATTGGCTGCGGTTTATTGCGGCTGCCCAAAAATCCCGTAACTTTCGGAGTATTCTTTACAACATGCCAGCAATCATCCGTCATTTCCATCTTAATTAAAACATAACCAGGGAAAAACTTACGTTCACTGTTTACTTTCGCACCTTTCTTAACTTCAACAATATCTTCTGTCGGAACAATCACTTCCAGAATTTTGTCTTCCATTTTTTTCAAAACAGCTTGTTCACGAATAGATTCGGCAACCTTTTTCTCCGAACCGGAATAAACATGAAGAACATACCAACGTGCTGACATACAACTAAACTCCAAGACCAAATATTAACTGCACCATCCAACCGAGAATCTGATCAACAAAGAAAAAGAAAGCTGCGGCAATTGATACCAAAATGATAACCATTGTCGACGTTTGCAAAACTTCTTTTCTGGTTGGCCAAGTAACTTTCTTGACTTCCTGCTTTACTTGTCTAAAAAACTGTATTGGACTAACTTTTGCCATGGATCCTATCCATTATAAATAAAATTAAAACAATTCACTTCGAAGATGAAATGAAAAATGACGGGACACAACTATACAACGCACAAAGCGATATAAGCACAAAATGCCCCTTGCTTAATGCCGCCAACATATTAAATTCTTTTTGATATGTCAATAAATAATTCTCGGTGCCCTCAAATAATCTTAGCCATTTTCAGATTACCGATATCTCCTCCGGTTACCCCCAAAGCTTCTCTGGTTATATCGGATATTTACCCTCTTCCACAAATGACATGATACTCAAATCTCAAAAGGGTGTAAAAATTACACCCTTCCATACAACTTTATTCTGAATAATAAAAAACATCAAACAATCCACGGACTATTATGGTAAAAGAAAAGCTATCTTCCTCTTAACACTTTCTCAAAAATTATTTTTTGAAATTATATATTCCGCTATTTGCAACAACCATACCCATATCTGTTCCCGTGAAATGAACAACATCTGGTCTATTTGTCGTTCCAAAATCTAAATAAACAAGTTTTTCTGTTTGAGATGGGTTAGAAATAACGTGAGAACCACTTTCATTCGCAGGAAAACAAATCGCATCGCCTTGTTTCAAACGAATATCTCCATTTATGGTTTTAACCAAGGCTTCGCCACTAATAATGTAAAAAACTTCCTCGTTTTCTTCGTGGTAATGATAGCCATACGCATATTTTTGCGGTTCAACTTCAACAAAATTTGCCGAACATTTAGTAATATCATCAATAATCGGTTTAACAGTAAATTGATTATCTGCTTCACCTTGAACTTGTCCTTTAGCAGTTTGATAATTTTTAACAATAATCTCTTGCATTTGTTCTCTCCCTAAAAAGTGTTGCAACTAAAAACAATAGAGTTATAATGCAACTAATATTAAAATGTAAAGTAGGCACCATTTTATTACATAGTATTCAAAAAGTAACTTTTGGGAATTTGTTATGATTTCAAACAAAAAAAATTTAGATTGCCCTGTTGCCACAACTATAAATTTGATAGGAAATAAATGGAAATTACTCATTATTCGTGATTTGCTTCAAGGAACAAAACGCTTCGGCGAATTACGAAAAAGTCTAACAGGCATCAGCCAACGAGTTTTGACTGAAAATTTAAGAGAAATGGAAACTGATGGTTTGCTAAACAGGCAAGTTTTTGCCGAGGTTCCGCCTCGCGTTGAATATTCGTTAAATAAAACCGGTTTATCGTTGCAGCCGATTATCATGGATATGGCCGATTGGGGAACTAAATATAAAAACAATCAATTGTAAAAAATAATTTTAACATAATGCCGTCTGCGTCTGTATGTTAAATGACTATTTTGAAAAATAATATATCCCCCAACCCTATAGAATTCCGATCGTATCAAATGCTTGTAAAATTTAGTTGTTCGCACAAATAGAAAGCTTTAGCTTTTGTAGCAGTGCAAAATAGCATTGGCTGCAATATCTTACACGGACTCAACTAAACTATTGATTTATAAAGGAAAAGACGCTTTTCAGCGTCTTTATCTTAACTGGCAGGACACATAGTGCAATCCACGGACTTTTATAAAATCTACTTTTCATTTTATATCATAAAAACTAGATTTCAATTTAATAATAACCTATAAGGTTGAACATTCTCATCATCTTCATTAATATTAATTTCTTGAACTTCTTGAGTATTTGTTTTGATATTATTGGCTAAAACATATAGCATATATGGCATAACAACTTTAAGTTCGCCAGAACTTCCCACACTTGTAACTATAGTATTCCATAACTGGTCACCGATATCCTTTTTATTTTTTATAACTTTTCTAGCCTCTAAATATAAATACCTTATATATAAAACTTTAGTCTGATTAACAGGCGTCCACCCTGTAATTCCGTATTGAGGTGTATATTCTGTATGTGAAGAAATAGTTCCTGTATAGTTACCAAACCCCGTATTTTGCATATAAATATCTCCTGATGATGTTGATGATGAAATACCTGTAACTCCATAAGAAGGAATAACAGTCGTGTAATTTACAAGTTGAGGTTCAGATATTCCATAATCAAAAAATATCACACAATTTGCTTTACTAAATTTATCTACAATTTTAACTCCAGAATTTTCTAAAACATCAATTAAAGACGAAATATAACGTTTATTAATTATTGTTTTTTCATCTTTATCAGTAGCCGATATAAGGGCACAATTATTATAATTAACTAATTCACTTTCTGGAAGAGATATTGCTGTACTTTTACACTAAAACTTGTTGATGCACAACCAGCCAATAAAATTGGCAAAAATAAATAAAAATTTTTCATTACACATATACCCATCTTACCATTATATTTTAAGAGTTTTTACTTACCTATTTACCTTTTTTACCCTTAGTTTTTTTATACTTATTTCCATCTACAACACTTGGTTTAGCCAAACAATACATGAACCATACATTTGTACCAATAACAATAAATGAAGACACCAATATCACTAAAGCATTACGAGGATTATTATAAAAAGTAAGACCGAATACAATCTGTACTGCAAACAGTCCTAATAATGCTTCTCCACTTTCATTAATATCGTGCAATCTCCTAACTATTGCAGATAAAGTAGGAAGCAAAACAAGAATGAGATAAACAGTTATAATTTTAGATTCACCATCATAAATAACTCCTAAGATTATCTGAATAAGCATATTAACAAGCCAAAATGACCAAAACTCGGCTCTAGAACTACAACCAACAAAATCAGTATATTTTTTATACAATTTACATAATGAACCAAAATATTATCGCTCATTATTATCTCCTTCCATTTCGTAAATAAAACTAAATCGCCTTGATGAGAGGCGACTGGAAGTTGGTAACTATGCATAGATAGTGCGACATATTGACTGGAATAGCGTATTTTGCCGCCTTCCAGTCATTTGACTTTCTGGCGTGCAAAAGTTTCATCTTTACACTATAGACGCTATGCAAGAGGTTACCACACCTCAGACAAGTTATCATCTTGCCTGCATAAACTTTATAAATAAAAGGAATCAAAGTAAAGATAAATATTCACAAAAATGAAAACATATCCCGAAAGGCAATAGGATTCTCGCCGCATTAAATGCTTGTAAAACAAAGGATTTCCTCTGGGATAGTCCGTGTAACTAGCGGGAAATGGCACCGATTGCGGCATCTCACACGGACTCAGTTAAGTTATTGATTTGTAAAGAAAAAAGACGCTTTCAGCGTCTTCATTTTAATTGGCAGACCAAACTTTATAATCTTAGGAAAAAATACTCCGATGAATTAGCAGAAATGCACCTTATTATTGAGAGCATGGACGATGATTTAAAACAGATGATAATGGCTAAAAAAGACTGATTTTCAATATTTTTATTATATAAGCTATAACAAAGGAAAATAAAAATGATTGAAGATTATTACATCTGCTTAGATGCCACCGCCTTGTATTTTGCTCATAAATATTTAGCCGATAAGACCTGTCGTGTAATGCGTTGCTATACAGGCAGAGAAGTTGAGCTTGTCGTCAGAACTATGGAAGCCAATAAAAGCAAGAATTTTTACACGCTTCGCACTATGCAAAATAAAATGCTAAAGGCTAAAATCAAAAACCTTGAGGTCTTGGGAGCTGTTTTTGAAAGAGCAGATAGAGAAGAAAATAAAATTTTGAAAGTGTTTTAAGTGCATAATTTCGCACAATAATTGTGCAAAAACTCTATAATATATTGTTTTTGCTTTTTATTATGATAACCTCTTAAATATAAGTATATTTAAGGGGTTCAAAATGCATATTCAAAAATTAAACATTATAAAATTTCGCGATATTGAAAATTTTTCATTTAATTTCGGAAATAAATTAACATTTATAGCTGGTACAAATGGAACCTCTAAAACATCAATTTTGGGTTTAATAGCTCAGCCTTTTGTTTTTACCAAAGATAAAGAGGTTGTATATAGAACCATTTCTGGAAATGCCTATAGAACTAGATATTCTGATTTACATAAATTCTCAGAATACGAAAATGTCGCAGAGATTCAATATGATATTCAAATGACAGATGTTCATAATCAAAATGGTGTTCCTGTTGTTTTGCCGGTAAGAGGTCAACCAAGAAAAGGGGCCGGAGAAAAAGGCTATAGATTTGTAGTCGAAAGAGGACGCACACCAGGAAGTGGTAATTTTCAATTGCCAGTTATTTATATGGGGTTAAAGAGATTATTTCCTTTAGGGGAACATAAGGAAGATGTAAAGCTTCAAAACGTAGAAATGACAGATGAAGAAAGAGCCTTATATAATAGTTGGCATAAGGAGATTATGTTAAATTTAAATAATGAAGATTTTGTTTTGGAAGAGGCAAAAACATCAAGTAAGGCATATATTGGAGGAAGATGTAGTAAATATGATACAAAAGGATTTTCTGCAGGACAGGATAATTTGGGACAAGTTTTTACGGCAATTCTTTCCTATAAAAGGTTAAAAGAGAACCTAGGGGATGCTTATAAAGGAGGATTGCTGTTGATTGATGAGTTAGAAGCGACGATGCATCCTCAGGCTTTATGTAATTTGATAAACTTTTTATATAAGTATGCAAGAGATTATTCTTTACAGATTATTGTAACAACACACTCTTTAATGGTATTAGAATTAGCTCTTAGACATGAACATCGTTTTGATACTGAAGTTGTGTATTTATCTAAGTCCAGAGGGAATATTCGTTTAATTGATAAAAATAATTTTAGTGAAATTAAAGAGGATATGACCTGCAAAGTCGAAAAAATAGCAAAAGATGTGTACGCAATATGTGAGGATGATGAAGCCACTTCATTTTTAAATAATTTATTACGCCCAAAAGATAAACAGAGAGTAAAAATTATATCTGCAAAACTAGGTTGCAAGCAATTAGTTAATATGGCTCTCTCAGATGCTTCTAAAATAGCTAAAGTATTGTATATTTTAGATGGAGATGAATCAAAAAATACCAAAGCTAAAAAGAGCAAAAACATTTGTATTTTACCGGGGGATACTTCTCCAGAAGCTTTAGTTTATAATTTTTTAAAAGCAAAAGATGAAGGTGATAGTTTCTGGAATGATTTTAAACCCAAAAGAATATATTTTAATGGTTTTGCAGAAACGCCCAATAGCCGAGAGAAATTTAAAGAATATTTTAAATATTTGAAAACCATTGATAAAAACATGTGGAGGCGCTTTTTCAGAGCTTGGATGAAAGAAAATACTACTGATGTAGCGACATTTAGAGAGCAATTTTTGAAAAAGGTTGAAGCGGTTTGTAAAAATTAATTATAAAGGTTTCTTGAATTTTATATAATTATATTTTATAAGATATACAATATCTTGATTTTAGGTTGTAAGATGCTGAATAATAGTCCTTTGAGATATCCGGGAGGTAAAAGCCGTGTTTCTGGCTTTGTTGCTCAATTAATACGAAATAACAACATAGTCAAAGGTAATTATGTTGAGCCTTTTGCCGGAGGAGCCGGAGTTGCATTAAATCTTTTATTTAATGCAACAGTCGATAATATATATATTAATGATAAGGATCGGGCTATATATGCATTTTGGCTTGCTATTACTCAAAATACAGAACAGTTTATAGAAAAAATTTCTCGCACCGAAATTACAATATTTGAATGGGAAAAACAAAGAGAAATACAACGCAACAAAATGAACGTATCTTTGTTTGATTTAGGCTTTTCTACTTTTTTTCTTAATAGAACTAATCGCTCAGGTATCATTATGGGGGGAGCAATTGGCGGAAAGCAGCAAGCTGGTACTTGGAAATTAGATGTACGTTTTAATAAGGAAAAATTAATTTCAAAAATTTTAAAAATTGCATCTTATAAAAACCAAATTCATATTGAAAATAAGGATGTTATTGAATTTTTAAAAGATAATGTTGCCAATTTAGACGTTGATAATACACTAATTTATTTAGATCCTCCTTATTATGAAAAAGGGAAAAAGCTCTACATGAATTCATTTAATCATGCAGAACATGAAAATTTATATAATCAAATTAATAGGATGAGACATCTGTGGATTGTTTCTTACGATGATAATGAAAATATTCATAAGATTTATCAAGAAAAGAGAAATATTACATATCCTTTACGTTATTCAGCAGGAACAAAATGCATAGGTTCAGAAGTTATGTTTGCCAGTGATAATTTAATTGTCGATGTCGACTGTAATCCTCTTCTTTTCAATAAAGCAGCTTAAACCATCTCGACAATTTTCTTCTGGGCATCGGTGTTGTATTCGATATAGCGTTGGGTGGTGGAAAGGGTGGAATGTCCTGCCAGCATGCGAACATCGTTTAATGTTCCGCCGGCAAGGCTGATGTTTTTTGCGGCGGTGGTGATGAAAGTTCTGCGGCCGCTATGTGAGGAACAGCCCTTGAAACCAATGTCCTTATATAAATTATAGAAAAAGTTGACGATTGCCTGCGGACTGGTTTTATTGTCACGTTCTGTCGTGATGATTCGATTCGTTAATACAAAATGCTCGTTTTTCTTCTGTTCAGCCAACAATTCCGCCAATAAAACCGCCAAATCTTTGTGCATGGGAATTGTCCGGCCAGATTGTCTACCTTTGGATGCTTTATTAATAAGATTGATCTCGTGACTTAGTTGTCCTTCCGAGTCGCAAACCATCAGCCAAGTCAAATTCGCAATTTCTTTGGCTCGTAGCCCTGCCTTGTAACTCAACATAAAGATAATTTTGTTACGGAGCGGATATCTTGTCTGTTCCAAGTAACCTAACATCAGCTCTTGCTGCTTTGTCGTTAGGATTTTTGCCTGCTTATTGAGTGCCATTTTTCGCCTTAAACTTATTATGCTATTGAATTTACATTATAAATTATAATGAGTATAAAATAAAAGTCCAGGCTCAAAGTCTTGTAACGCTTGAAAAATAAGGACTCATTATAAAACTTAAATTATATAATGGGTTTTAGCCACCACATACTTTGCAAGGTCTGGCACCTTGTGATTTTGCCTTGTCTTTGGTGGTTTTGACGCAGTTTTTCGTGCATTTTTTAGCCCATTTGCAGGTTGGGCTGTGATAAATATAGGTTTTGACGTTCATAATCACGGTTGAACTGTCGGAAGCCAATACAGGTGCGGATAAAAGCAGGAATATTAATAAGCATACGGTCTTTTTCACTATTCGCTCCAGACTTTATTATAAATTTTTCCCCAACCGGTATTATGAGTTGCTCCTTTGACTTCAATAATTAAATCATCGTCCTTGAGAAACTCCCGAACCAATATCGGCGGCATAACCTCGTCATTGCTGCCGACATAATGAATTTGCGGGATTTTGGCGAACTGTTTGCGGTAGCTTTCTAAATTCATTGACTCATTAAGCGGCGGCAGATTGTGATATTGTGTCCACGCCAGATGGTCGAGATTTCCGGCAATGGTTATAATTTTTTTGACATTCAGTCCTGGTTTAGCTGTTGCAACTAAGCCCGCAACTTGAGCACCGCCTGAAAAGCTGACTAAAATAACAGGGCTATTGCCGACAATCTGCTTTATCACTTCATACTCTGCATTAATGATTTCCGGGGCAAATCGGGCTGTTGTCCAATGCCTTTTTGAGCAAATCGGACTTTTGACATATTGGCACGGACGGGCAAGATAAATAACGTTCGAGCCTTTATCACCAAAAGCAAGCTCTCTGACTAATGTTCCGTGTGGTGTCGGGTCTTGGGTTGCTCGGCCATGAGCATTAAAGGCATAACCGTCGCCTTCAATATATATTTTGTAAGGTGCGGTCGGATTGGTAATCTTTTGCCACGTTGCAAGCGTGAAATCTCTTGTTTCAATTTCTTTATACACAAAATCAGCCGGAGCCTTGATTGTCGAACAACCGGCTAGAAACAGCAGAGTTATTAATACTTTTATCATACGTTAAGCCCCTTATAAAGCAACTATATCGGCTTATTTATAAAAATTCCAGAGGGTTTTTGACTTTTAGCTTGATTGTCTTCAAAAGGCTTTATAATATAAATTCAGGCTCGGAATTTTCTGTGCTTAGTACCTTTAGTGGTACGGGGCTTTCATCGGCTCTTATAGTCGTCGGTGTTGGATATAACATCGTCATATTGTCAGCTACTCATCATAGCCGGCAGTAAATATATCCCCGATACATAGCAATATGGTCGGGGAGCTTTTAGCGTATGTTCAGGAACCATATTACTATCTCTGAAAGAATATGGCTCTAAAGGTTAAAAGAATCATTTACGACTATATGATTGATGAACTCTCCGACCACCTTTAATACAGGTGGTTTTCTTTTAATTGCAACTAAAGAAAAAGGAAGTCTAATCATATGAAAAAAACTTTATTAATGACAACGGCATTGGTGGCACTTTCAGTGTCCGGCAATGCTTATGCAGACATAACTATTAATTCAGATACGGTTTTGGAAGAGCACTATACTGATAATGTTATCATTTCCGGTGGTAATGTTACAGCCCAAGACAGTTCCACAGTCAGTCTGAATTATCCTGACGGGAAAAATTTAACGGTTAACGGTGGAACATTATCTTTAAATGACTCCACAATTAAAACTTTTGACGGCAATACTGAAATTAGCGGAGATGCCGTCATTAATTTAAATAATGACAGTGATATCAGCACCAACAAGCTGACTGTCAGCGGAGGAACTGTTAACCTTAATAAGGGCGAACTCAGAGGAAATAATTCATTTGTTATGACCGGCGGTACAATTAACGCAAACGGACAGACACAAATAGGTTCTGTTGGACGAGATACCAAAAAGGTTGAAGGAACTGTAACAAGTTATGCCGGCGGAACAACAGATATCAGCGGCGGCTCAATCAATGTCAAGGGCGGTGTTGGTCTTGGCAGTTCGGCAAATGATATTTATGACAATGGCAATATTATTTTTGGTACATCTATCAAAGTAAAAGGTGATGCTGCTTTGAATATCAAGGAAGGAGCCACCTTATTTGCTTATGAAAATTACAAAATCGATGAACCGGATTTAGATAATCCTGACCTTGATGTTATTACCTTTGGCAATAAAGCAACAATCACCATGAATGATAACACCTCAAAAATCAATTTGGCCGGTGCTTTAAGTGCCAACATTAACGGTGATGATCGCGGCAAAATTCATTTTCAAAATTCTGGAGCCAAAATTGACGGTAATGTTGAAGCCGTCAGCCTGATTTTTGAAGACAGCCACTCTTTAAGCAAAGCCATTAGCGGTGATATCGGAGCCTTGGATGTCTTAGCCATCAATAAGGGAACATTAACATTTGACAAAGAGCCGACAGATACAATCACAACAGTTCAAGTCGGCAATGGTTCAACACTTGATATCGGTGATAAAACCTTACATTCAACCGGTGATAAAGCAGACGGTGAAGGTGTTTTCTTTGCTGACAATTCAACTTTGGCCTTTACGGTAACTGACAAAGATACTTATGGCAAAATCAAAGCCAACTACATCAAAATCAGCGAAAACGGCACAAATTTGAACATGACCCTAAACGGTGCTGCTTTGGCTAAAGGCGAAACTGCTACTTTTAAATTATTTAATGGTGCTGATACTGCTGAAGCAGAAGTTGAAGGCAAATTTGCCAATTTAAGCAAAAATTCCCGTTATGAATTTAAAGATAATGGTGATGGAATATTTGAAGTTACGTCTGTCGGCTCTGCCACAGATGCCGTTGTTGATGCCGGCGGTTCTGCCAACAATGCCGGAACAGCCGAGGCTTGGGACAGTGTCAGTGCATCAACCAGTTCTCCGGTTGCTGCCGCAGTTACAGAAAAACTGGCACAGCTTTCCAACAGTACCAATGCTACCGAACAGAAAGCCTATGTTGATGCTTTGACAGCAGTTGCTCCTGAAGTTGCACCAATGGTTCAGAAAACCCAAACCGAAACAGCCAATCAGGTCTTTGGTGCTGTCAGCACTCGTCTGACTGGTGGTTCAATCTCAACCGGCGGTGAAGGTATGGCTTCTGGCGACAATATCTTCAAACGTGGTGCCATGTGGGTTCAGGGCTTGTTTAACAAATCCAAACTGGATGATACTTCCAAGGCTAAAGGTTTTGACGCAGACAGTTCCGGTATTGCTTTCGGTGCCGAAAAGTTTGTAACCGATGATGTCAAAGTTGGTGTCGGTTATGCTTACACAAACACCGATATTGACGGCTTTATGCGTGATACGGATGTTGATACACATACCGCGATTGTTTACGGTGAGTACAAACCGTCCAACTGGTATGTAAACGGTATTGCGACTTATGGCTGGTCTGATTATGAAGAAAATAAAAACGTTGCCGGTGTTGGTGTCAAGGCTGACTACGATGTTGAAACCTTTGGCTTACAGGCGATGACCGGTTATGATATGCAAGTAAACGGTTTAGGTATTACACCGGAAGCAGGCTTGCGTTATATTCACATCAAACGAGACGCTTACAAAGATTCTGCCGACCAGCGTGTTTCTGCTAATGACAGCGATATCTTGACAGGTGTCATCGGAGCCAAAGTCAGCAAAAACTTTGAGCTGTCCAATGGTATGAATATCAAGCCGGAAGCCAGAATTGCCGCAACCTATGACCTGTTTAACGATGATGTTAATTCGGTTGTAACTTTGGCTAATGGTTCGGCTTATGCGGTTGAAGGTGAAGCTCTTGACCGTTTCGGAATGGAATTTGGTGCCGGTGTAACGGCAGAAGTCAACGACAATGTTGAACTCTCGCTTGGTTACGAAGGCAAATTCCGTGAGGACTACCAAGACCACACAGGATTGATTAACGCTAAGTATAAATTTTAAGCGTTAAACCGCCAAAACAAAGCAGCCTCGGATATTTTTTATTCGGGGCTACTTTTTTGTAAAAGTGCCCTTGACAATAAAAAATTTTTTGTTATTTTTGCGACAAATCCCATCGGGTCAAGCATATTCAGGTCTTGCTGCTTGTTAAAACATCATGAAGAACCTACAGCATTACAGCTTAGGATTCTCGTGATTTTTTTTAATTTCCACGGCTGTAGTGCCATCCGTTAAAATGCAATATTTTAAGAAAGGAAATTAAATGAAAAAACAAAATCAAATATTAAGCCTTTAACAAGCTCTTGAATTTTATACAAATGGAACATTACCATTACCCTATCATCTAGACAAAGAACGTACGCCGTTCTTTGACGATGAAGAAATAAACGCAGCAAAAGCTGCCATTCGATCTTACGTTGAAAAAGGATTATTAAAGCTTTACGGAATTTCCGGTCAAATTGAAATAAATGACGTTCCATCAATGGACGACAATTTTTTAAAAGTCACGCCCCAAAATAGCGAAGAAATTTTATACCCATTCAACGAATGGATTGACGTTGAAACGTCAAATTATTATTTTTCTCACCGCTACCCGGTTAGTAATATCTCTCGCCCAAGAGAGATATTACCGGCCGATTTATCGGCTTATGAAATTGACTGGCAACACAGCCTTGTGTTAAAAGGTCCCCTCTGTACAAATGCTGCTGATGGGCACCCATCTTTCACAACAGAAGGCTTTGTCTTTGTCGTCATCGATTTTGAAGAACTGGAACTGCTAAAAATGGCAGAAGATATGGATATAACAGAAGCTGAGGATGCTCTATCGGATAAAATCGAGGAAAAAAACGGCAAAAGCGACATCAAAAAAGCTTACCGTGTTTTTGCCATTAAACTTCGGGAAGCCGGCTATAACTTAAATCAGGCAACAATTGAAATTCGAGGGGTATTCAATGCCTTTAATTCTTCATATCCCACCGAACGAACGATTCGGGAACACATTCGGGATATAATTCCCACAAAAGACTAAGCGATTCGCACCCAAAGGCCTCATGTTTGAGGCCTTTTTTTGGGTCATTTCAAAAATGTTCCACGATTTGGCATTTTTCTTCCAAAATGATAGCAATCTTTTCCCTTTCCTTCAAATGACAAAGCACACGTCACGGGTTATTCTTACGCCATAACAAAAAGTTAGCTGTAGGCACCTACGGCCAAAAGGAAAGATGAAGTGACGCAAAACCTAGAAATATATTACGCAGAAATTCGTAAAATTTGCCCAGGGCTATCTGAAAAAGAAGCCATCGAGGCAGGTGATGCTTTGCTTCAAATTGCCAAGCTGTTGTCAGATGCGGTTCAAGAAAACACCGAGCTGAAAGAATTGATAAACATACCAAAGGATGAAGGTGAGAAAGATGAACAAGAATAATGTCGCAGACACTTTTGTACTGCTTATTCCATACGAGCAAGATGATATACTGAGACCTGAGCGATTTTCACCCAGTCTTGATATTTTGCACAATATGGGAACGGCTCAGTCAGTAACCTGCTTCAACTTTGCTACAAAAATCGAACAGCAAGCCCACTATTACCCCCGATTATCTGTAACCTGCCATAGACGATTAGGCGGATACAGCCAAAAGCTAAAAATTGAATTTTCAGCCATGAAATTAATCAATCAGCTGCCGAATAATTTGGAAGAAGTTTGCGATGAAGATTTTGAAGAAATCATTGCCGTTTTGCAAAAACGATTGTTTGAATTAGGCGTATCTGTACCACCTGAAAAAATAAAAAAAGCACAAGTGGTGCGTGTCGACTACGGCAAGAACTGCAAGGTTCAAATTAATCCGGCTTTGCTGCTGCAAGAAATATCGAAAGCGGACATCAGCAAACGTTTGGATTGTAGTAAAGCTGTCTACCAAAACGACGGTCACGCTTTACACTTCTTGTCAACACACCGAAACATTGTTCTTTACGATAAGTTGGCAGATATCAAAAAAGCCAACTACAGCCCTCGTCGGGCTATCGGTGAAAATGCCCAACTGCTGGATTGG
This sequence comes from Alphaproteobacteria bacterium, assembly GCA_048463395.1. Lineage (GTDB taxonomy): Bacteria > Pseudomonadota > Alphaproteobacteria > RF32 > CAG-239 > JAGAJR01. The sequence continues at coordinate 64,760 of DBFWPL010000010.1, forward strand.
GCATCTTTGGATGGCGAGCAATACTTGCGTTTTGAAGTGCAACTTGGCAATTCAGACGTCATCCGACAAGCGTTAAACAAGGCCGGAATCAATGTCCCTGAGCTAACTTTTGAAAATCTGTTTCGGAGTGAAATCAGCCGCAAGGTTAATCTCTTTTACTGGAATACGCTCATGGAGGCCTGTAAGGCACGGTGGCTATGCCAAGAAGTCAAAGCAGATTTATTCAAAAGACTTCTCAATCAAGGCTACAAAGTCTTGAAAGCCCTGCAAATTGTCGGATTAGTCAGCATACTCGATGATATGGGAATGCGAGAATTCAGGTTTCACGCTGGCAAGGTTTTATCACCGGCAATCTACGACTTACTGAGAAGCATCAAAAAGATTGAACCGCAAGAAGACTGGCTGACTAAACATTACAGCCAAATACAAAAAATCATCGACAATAACAAAATAATCAATTTAAAAGAGGTAAAACATGATTAACGCAAACAAGGCAGATGCTGCCGTGTTATTACTAAGAACATCCTGCTCCAAGCAAGACATTGACAGTTCAATGAACCAACAGGAACCACCTTGCCGAAATTATATTCGCAAGCTTGGATTTGAGAAATATAACGTTTATTCTATCAAGGAAAGTTCGACACGGGGAAATCGCCCCAAATTCCATAAAATGTTAAATGATATCTCGGCATCTTGTGGATGCACTGCCATCGTCTGTGCCTCTGTTGACCGCTTGTCAAGACGCTTCAACGAGGTTCAAGAATTAGACCTTTTGATTAGGCAAGGCAAAATACAGCTTCACTTTGTGTTAGATAAATTGGTTTTAACAAAGGATTCTAGTTCAACAGAAATTAAAAAATTCCGTTTGCTTCTTGCCGACGCCGAAGAAACGGCCATGAAAATTTCAGAAACTACCAAGCTAAAAAACAAGTTTTGTTGCGAACATGGATGTTACCCGGGACATGCTCCTCTCGGCTACGAAAACAGACCGGATGAATATGGGCAGGCTTGGATTTATACGGACAAACAAAAAGCTCCGCTAGTTGCAGAAATATTTACGAAATTTGCAAATGGAAGCAGTATCAGACAACTTGTCGCTTGAAGCCGGGAGGTTGCATTAACTTCCGTTAACGGCAAACCTCTGGACACTAAAGCTATAAAGCGAATTTTGCAAAACCCTTTTTATGCCGGAAAATTCAGCCACAATGGTGAAATCTATGAGCACTATTATGAACAGTTGACGGAAAAAGACATTTGGCAAAAATGCCAAACCTCTCTGAAGCATTGCCAAAATAACGGGCAATAAGACTCACAAAACTTTCAAATCAAGGCTGGATAACAAATCCGGCCTTCATTGACTTTAACAACCTGACAAACCATTAATATAAAAAACAGACAGAATTAAAAGGATAAAAGATATGCCAAGACAAACAAAGAAACTTCAAACTAAAGCAACAAAAGGTGTCATTTGGGCACGTGTATCATCAAGAGAGCAAGAAGACGGCTATTCTTTAGATGCACAAATAGAAAATTCTAAAAAATACGCTGAACGCATCGGGATAGAAATTATTAAAACCTTTGAGGTAACAGAAAGCTCAACACACGGAGACCGGAAACAATTTCATGATATGATTAACTGGGTAAAACGCCAAAAACAATCTACCGCCATTATCTGCGACAAAATCGACAGGCTGCAACGACGGGTTTCAGAAGTTCCGATACTGGAAGAACTTCGTAAAGAAGGAAAAATCGAATTGCATTTTTCAAGAGAAAACAGAGTCATCAAAAAGGACACCAACGGATCTGACCTTGCCTGCTACAGAATGATTGTCGTAATGGCAGAAAACTATACAGATTGTATCGCTGACAATGTTAAACGCAGTTTTAATCAGATGAGAAAAGAGGGAAAATGGGCTCACAAAGCACCTGTCGGCTATAAAAACGTAAAAGACAGCAAAGGCAACAGCGATATTATTGTTGACTCCGACAGAGGGTTTCTTATAACGGCTTTGTTCAAAGAATACGCAAGCGGCATCTACACGCTGGAACAGATAACAAAAAAGGCTCGGGAAATCGGCTTCACAATGCCCAAATGTAAAAAATTATATAAACAAACAATAAGAAATATTCTGACGAATAGATTTTATGCCGGAGAAATGTACGGCAAAGGAGATTATTATGCCCACCAATACAAAACCTTAATTGACTGGAAAACATTTAATTGGTGCCAGGAAATTCTTGAAGGTCGCATAAATCATAAGGAACAAAAGCACGAACATCTGTTCAAAGGAATAATGAAATGCCAAAAATGCGGTGCAATGATATCGCCTTACATCAGCATTCACCCTGCTAAAAAGAAAGGCGGAGAAAAAATCGCGTATAAATACCTTTTTTGCCCCAAATGCAAGGGGACACATGTAAACGAAGCAAAAGGTGTTGAAAAAATAATACAGGCCTTAAACGTTCTTAAAACGCTGCCTGGAGGGGTGTTAGAAAAAATGGTTGCTTGCCTTGATGATTTGATTTACGAAGACCATAAAATTGAAATTGAACGAAAGAAAGCTCTGGAACGGAAACTTGCAAGTTTTAACGACAAAGAGGCCAGATGGCATGAGCTGTATGCGGAAGCTAGTATTACACGAGATTTTCATAGCAAAAAACTAACAGAACTTTCTAAAGAGAAAAGAACAATTGAGGAAGAACTTTTAAATTATCAGCACATAGCAAAACAGGACTTTGTAACGCTGAAATACTTAGCCAGCTTATTTTTACACGCAGACCAGATTTGGAATTTTCCAAAAATTGAGCAAAAACAGAAGATTTTAAAATTGCTTTGTTCGGAAATTTTATTAGACGAAAAAAACATAGTTATTTCAATAAGAAAGCCTATCTCAGCACTAGCTGAAATAGGCTCCTGTCAAATATGGCAGGGGCGGCAGGATTCGAACCCGCGACATTCGGTTTTGGAGACCGACGCTCTACCAGCTGAACTACACCCCTAATAGAGCAACCGACATAATTTCGATTTGCGTCTTTCTTGATACACATTAATCACTAATAAATCAAGAACTTTTTTATTTATCAAACGCAAAAATAAAAACAACTTCTCATAGCCCTTATTCTTGCATAATTTTTCATACAATTTATCCTGTATCAACGCACACCATTTCATCTGTTCCGCAACCAGAACCAAGCTAACCAACTATAAGAATTTATTATCAATATATCTGTATATTATCATCACCTTTCAAAACCCCAAAGCCACTATTCTTTTATCATCCTCAATAAAGTTATCTTTCCTCACAAAAAAGAACTCCCCTTTCTAATGAAAGAGGAGTTTCCACACATAACCATTAGACCACGGAGCTCTGTTTAGATAGAGTGAAAAAAGAAGAGAGAAAATTTTAGCACACAATTTCGTACATAAATTTTCTCTCTTCGTACTTTTGGCTCTAAATGAGCTGCTATACGTATTCTAAATCTTACTTCAAGATTTTAGAAACGACACCGGCTCCAACCGTTCTACCACCTTCACGGATAGCAAAACGCAAACCTTCGTTCATTGCAATCGGGTGGATCAATTTGGCTGTCATACGAATATTATCGCCTGGCATTACCATCTCTGTTCCTTCCGGCAATTCAAT
>DBFWPL010000011.1:0-44727 GCA_048463395.1 Alphaproteobacteria bacterium
CTGGTGCCCCTCTGGTAAACACACACACCACACACATACACACACCCATGGAGCTGAAGCCTATATCCTCTTTTAACTCGGATAATGCCGTCAAACTCGCCGCTGTCAGATCTATCGTCCACTCTGATGAAAACTCCTATGGTCTTGGTTTTAACTATTCTGACAACGATACTAATCTTGACACCTTCAAACAATGTCTGGACAACGGATTTGCTCTTACGGAATGCCCTCAAAACTCCTTCCCTGACGAAACAACTCGCTGCCCTCATGATGACACCTATTTTGCCGAATGTTTATGTGATACTGAATACTATTCCGTAGACCAAACAAACCTGCAATCATCTTGCGGACAATCGGCTCAAACCGAAACTTGTTCCGACAAAAACGGTACACATTACGCATGTCGATGTAATCCTGTTGTAGATAACCTGTCCCTTTGTTCGGAAAGCAATGAATACATCTCCGAACAGGATTACCGCACAAATATCGTGGAAGCATACAACTACTGCCGGGATAACCGGAACCCCGGAATTTACTATTATCCAAACTCAATCTGCCAAACATGTTCCTCTCCGTACGTGGCTAATTCTTCTAAAAATGGCTGTACTTGTCCTGCTGAATATAAAGAATGCGATTTAGGTCCTGAAGCCGGTGCACAAAGCTGTACCGAAAACGGAATTCTCAAACATGACCGGTGCAAAGCTTGTCCTAACCTCGGAGTCTATACAGAATGTCCGGAAGGATATCTTTGTCTTTATGAGGAATGCTCCTCTAAATATTACGCCGCCGGCTGCAAAAACGGATATATCGACGTCGACACCTGTGAGTGGAACAGATGTTTTATCAATATGAATATGGAGATATATATCAAAACTCTTACCGGAAAAACAATCTCTCTCAACACTACCCCTTTTGACACTATCGAAAATATTAAAGCTAAAATTCAGGATAAGGAAGGCATCCCACCTGACCAACAACGCCTCATCTTTGCCGGAACTCAATTGGAAGACAACAGAACCGTTAAATCATACAACATTGTTCACGGACTAACTTTACACCTTGTCTTGAGATAATTTTATTAAAGGAGAAAAATAATGACTGATACCTTTACCAAATTGCTGAAAAACTCTGTGGCTGTCATCGCCCTGTCCTTTATGTGCTCCGCTGACGCATTCGCTCAAACCTGCATCGCTCAACCTACTTGCGAAACTCTCGGATATACATCTCCCGTGCAATATTCACATTGCCTTAAATGTCCGTTTGGAGAATCTTATTTTTGCTTAACATCAGACTTTTCAATATTTGTTAAAACCCTGACAGGAAAAACAATAACCTTGGAAGTAACGCAATTTTATACAATTCAGAGCCTTAAGGTTTTGATTCAAGATAAGGAAGGCATTCCGCCTGACCAACAGCGTCTTATTTTTAACGGACAACAACTTGAAGACGAATACTCTTTGGAACATTATCAAATCACTAAAGAGGCAACGGTTCATCTTGTTTTAAGATAAAATATTAAAGCCCTCTCGTTTGAGAGGGCTTTTGCTTATCTTTCCAGTTTTTTATAACGAATACGATGCGGATTGCAAGCGTCCTCTCCCAGACGTTTTTTCTTATCCTTCTCATACTCCTCAAAATTACCTTCAAACCATTCGACATGCCCCTCATCCTCATAAGCCAGAATATGCGTTGCCAAACGATCTAGGAACCAACGGTCGTGTGATGTAACCAAAACACAGCCCGGATAATTCATAATGCCTTCTTCCAAAGAACGCAGCGTATCCACATCCAAGTCATTGGTCGGTTCGTCCAGAAGAATGACATTCGCCCCTTTACGAAGCATTTTTGCCAAATGGACGCGGTTTCTCTCACCGCCGGAAAGCTGTCCGACTTTTTTCTGCTGGTCGCTTCCTTTGAAGTTAAACTGTCCGACATAGGCTCGAGACGGCATTTCCTTTTTACCCAATTCAATAATATCTAAACCGTCGGAGATTTCTTCCCAAACGTTTTTGTTTGGATCAAGTTCATCACGTCCTTGGTCGACATAACCCAAGTCAACCGTCTCACCCAGTCTGATTTCTCCTGAATCCGGTTTTTCCTGTCCGGTAATCATTCTGAACAAAGTGGTTTTTCCGGCTCCGTTCGGACCGATAATACCCACAATAGCTCCCTTCGGAATCTTGAAAGACAGATTTTCAATCAAAACTTTATCCCCATAAGCCTTGCTGATATTATTAGCTTCAATAACCAAATCGCCCAAACGTTCCGTCATCGGAATATTGATATGAGCCTGAGAAATCTTCTCTTTTGTTGCCTGAGAAAGAAGTTCGTCATAGGCATTAATACGAGCCTTGGACTTTGCCTGACGAGCTTTCGGATTTTTTTGAATCCATTCCAACTCATTGGCAAGAGTTTTCTGACGGGCGGTTTCCTCACGGGCTTCCTGCTCCAGACGTTTCTGTTTTTGTTCCAACCATGCGGAATAATTCCCCTCATAAGGAATACCTTGTCCGCGGTCTAACTCCAGAATCCAACCGGTAACGTTATCCAAAAAGTAACGGTCGTGGGTAACCATAACCACCGTACCGTTATACTCCCGCAAATGTTGTTCAAGCCAAGCCACGGATTCGGCATCCAAATGGTTGGTTGGTTCATCCAAAAGCAGCATATCCGGCTTGGAAAGAAGCAGACGACACAGTGCCACACGGCGTTTTTCCCCGCCGGAAAGCTTGGTAACATCAGCGTCAGCAGGCGGACAACGCAAAGCATCCATAGCGATTTGAATGGTTCTTTCCAAATCCCAACCGTTGCAAGCGTCAATTTTTTCTTGAAGTTCGGCCTGTTCGTTAATCAGGGCATCCATTTCCTCATCACTCATCGGTTCGGCAAATTTCATTGAAACTTCTTCAAACCGTTTCAACAAATCACGGGTTTCACCCAAGCCGTCCATCACGTTTTCCATAACGTTTTTGTTCGGATCAAGTTTCGGTTCCTGCTCCAGATATCCAACTTTAACACCGTCAGCAGCCCAAGCCTCTCCGTTAAATTCCTTGTCCACACCGGCCATAATTTTCAATAAGGTAGACTTACCGGCACCGTTAACGCCGAGAACACCGATTTTCGCCCCCGGAAAAAACGACAACGTAATTCCTTTGAACAGTTCTTTTCCGCCCGGAAAAACTTTGGTTAAATTTTGCATTACATAGATATACTGGTACGAAGCCATTTTATTTATTTCTCCTTTGTTTTAAGCATTTGGCTGAGAGTATAACGAAAAAAGCACAAGTTGCAATCTTTTTAATTTTATGGTATTTTTAGACAAGAATTTCAGCTCTGGCGGAACAAAACATGGATAAAAGACACAGTCTCGAAATACAAAAAGAAATTTACCAATCAGTCCCTTCGGAATATCGGAACGCTCTCGACCGCCTTTATCAGTGCCTTGATTACGAAAATTATTCTCCGGTCAGAAGAATGGAGGAAAAGCTTGGAATCTCCGGTATCTATACCCAATATAAATTTCCCCAAAATATGAATGCTCTTGAATACGAAAGCCTGATGAAACCCTTGCGGATTTTTGAGATGTTGGAACGCGGACACCGCGGCAGTACGGCAGAAGAACATACCGCCGCCGAATATCTTCTGACCAAAAAAGATAAGTTTCTGCCCGAGATACGCCAAATGTATGATGAATTGACAGACTTAAACCCTGAATTGAAAGCCGCACAAATCGCACCAGATAAGATTCGCAGTTATGTTGCGGTTATTTCCGGAACCTGCTCCGGTTTTCCGGCAGAAGACATTATCGAATTTAGCCGCAGCACCTCGGAAGAAGACAATACCGCCCTTAATAACCGTAAAAGGGAAATGTCCGCCGAACTGGAACGTTTAACCGGAAAAACACATCAAAAAGGCGAAACACCGCTGATTGAAAACTGGTGCCCGAGTGAAAACACCTATAAAAAAATATTACAAACCTGCACAACCGCAAAATCCGCCTCAAAACGCCAAACCAATCATCAAACGGCGTTTAGCTATGACGCTTACCAAAATTTTCTCGAAAGCCGCGGATATTTTAACGACTAATGATAAGAACGGCGGATATGCCCGACACTTGATTCAGGAAGAGCCTCTATCGGCTTTACCCGATTATCTTCAGGAGGTGTATACGCCGGAATAAAACTTCCCGCTTGCGAAGCTCCGAGAATTTCACTGGAATCCTCAATTCGCAAATCTTTCGGCGTTTCGGCCTTATTACCGCTGTAAATCGCCTGAGCTTTAGTGCTCTCGTTATTTTTCTTATCATAAATCAAACTGGCGTCATAAGGCTTGCGAGGCGTAACAATATTTCCGTCCGGCATTTTAATTGTTCCGTCGGCATACAAAGTCGCCTTAAAAATATCCTGAGCGTTAAAACGACGGTTAATCAGCTCACATTCATAAAAACCGTCCATCTGTTTGGAAAAATAAGCATTGGCCTTTTCTTCATTATAAGCATACATCCCTTTGGCCTGCATATCGTCTGTCGGAGCTTTGGAAATGAGAATGGCACGAGCCAGCATTTCAAAGGTATTATACTTGGCGGCACCACAGGCCAGTCCCTGTCCTGCCACGGCACCCAAAGCCCGCACTTCATCAATATAAGGCATTTGAGCATAAGAATTAGCGATAAAAAAAGTACAAAATGCCAAAATTAATGCTAATTTTCTCAAAATTTCCTCTCCCTTATCAATTTTATGATTGACATTTAGTATCATTTAGCATATTTTGCGGACAAGTCAAAGATAAAAGGATAAGAAAAATGAAAGTTTACAGCTCTTTAAAATCAAAAAAAGTACGCGATAAGGACTGCAAAATCGTTCGTCGCAAAGGCCGCGTATATGTAATCAACAAAAAGAACCCTAAATTGAAAGCTCGTCAGGGTTAATCGTTTGATTAATAAATTTGATAAGTTCTAAAAACCCGCTGTCTTCAAGCGGGTTTTTTGTACCTGATTTTAGAAAATTAAGGCCGATATATGCGGCTGATACGCAGTAGATTTCGAACGACGTGTACAAATATGCTCAGAATTTAGCTTGGATAATGAGGCATATAATAAGATTGAAGAGTGAAAGTACCGCAGCGTACAAACTAGTACGTGAGGAAACTTTCAACTCGCACAATCTGTATTAGATGACCATTAGACAAGCTAAATTTCGGGGATGTAAACCGTATGCAACATATTCGTCCTCCCCTTTTTACCGAGAGGAAATCCGGCGGTGATGATAATATGTTCGCCCGGTTTGGCAAAACCGTTTTCCACGGCGATTTTAACGGCTATGTCTTCCACTTTGTCAAAGCTCTTGAAACTGTCTTTATTAACAAAGCTCTTGGCTCCCCAGACAATTCCCATCTTGCGGGCAACATCAATACTCGGTGTAATCGCCAAAATCGGCAGATTCGGACGCTCCCGAGCCGTCAAGAAAGTGGTTAGTCCGGAAGAGGTATAAGTAACAATCGCCGCAACCTTATCCAAACTGCAAGCCACATCGCTTGCCGCATAAGTAATGGCATCCGCTTCTCCGGAACAGCAATGCTGCTGCTTGCGGGAACTCTGCATCAGATTATAAAACAACGGATCCGCTTCCACTTGCATAATGATATTATTCATCATCTGAACCGCTTCAACCGGATACTTCCCGGCAGCAGTTTCTGCGGAAAGCATTACCGTGTCGGCACCGTCATAAACCGCAGTTGCCACATCGGACACTTCGGCACGGGTCGGGGTCGGAGCATTAATCATCGATTCCAGCATTTGGGTCGCAATAATAACCGGACGGGCAAATTTACGACAAGCAGACACGATTCTTTTTTGTAAAACGGGAACTGTTTGAATCGGACATTCAACACCCAAATCACCCCGGGCAACCATAATGGCATCCGAAAGCTGAATAATCTCTTCCAGCTGATCAATGGCACTCGGTTTTTCCAGCTTGGAAACAATCCAAGCCTTATCCCCGATTAATTCTCTGGCTTGACGAACGTCATCCGCCGTTTGAACAAAAGACAAACTTATCCAGTCAACACCAAGCTTCAAAGCGAACTTCAAATCATCTCTGTCTTTTTCCGTAATAGCTGAAATCGGCAATTTAATATTCGGCAGATTAACCCCTTTATGACTGGAGAGATAACCGCCCACCACAACTGTCGTATCGGCATGAGTCGCATCGCAGTCGTCAACATGCAAAACAATATTGCCGTCATTTAACAGCAAATCATCCCCCGGCTTCAACGCCTGAAAAATCTCCTTATGAGGAAGAGTAACACGTTTTTCATCGCCCAAGGCTTTATCCATATCCAAAACAAAATGTGCCCCTTCTTTAAGCAGAACTTTTCCGTCTTTGAACTCACCGACACGCAGTTTCGGACCTTGCAAATCGGCAACAATCGTAATATGGACATTCTTTTCTTTAGCCAGCTTTCGAACAGTTTCATAACGTTCTTTATGTTCGGCATGAGTTCCGTGACTGAAGTTAAAACGAAAAGCATCGGCACCGGCATCAATCAACTTGGAAAGCTGTTCACGGGAAGAAGAAGACGGCCCGATTGTCGCCAATATTTTTGTTCTTGTTCTTTGTGGCATTTTATCATTCCTCAAAATAAAGTTTTTAATTGTTTGTAACATAGCAAATATATCTTAATAAGAAATAAAAAATTTAAACTTGTAAAAAAATATATGCTTTGTTAAAGTCTCTTCCAAGAGTTAAAAAATTTCGATTTTTATAAAATATTTAGGAGAAAATAAATGGCAGAAGAGACACAGGTTGGCGGTATCGCCGTAGACAGATTACGTTCCCTGATTGAACGCATTGAACGCCTGGAAGAAGAAAAAGCGGCAATTGCATCCGACATCCGCGACATTTTTGCCGAAGCCAAATCCGCAGGTTTCGACGTTAAAATCATGCGTCAGATTCTCAAGTTGAGAAAAATGAACGCCGCTGACCGCGATGAACAGGAATTTCTTCTTGAAACATATCGCAAAGCCTTGAACATTTAGTCAAAAGCCTCCCGCAAGGGAGGCTTTTTCATTACAGTTTTAACACAATTCCCAAAACCGCTCCGCTTAAGATATAAAACACCGGATGAACGTTCTTAAAGCGATGAATAATCAAAAACAACACCGCACAAATCACTCCGCTCTCAACATCTTTTACTGCCAACTCGGCTAAAATATAACCGGCATACAAAATAAGAGCCAAAACCGCCGGACGGATTCCGAACAAGATATTTTGAAAAGTCATACAACTTTGATACTTCATTACAAACCGGCTGATAAGAATAATGATAATTAGCGACGGAAGCAGCAATCCCAAAGTTGCAACAATGCCGCCCCAAATCCCCGCAGCGTTAAATCCGGCATAAGTTGCCATATTCACCCCTATCGGTCCCGGCGTGGATTCGGATACGGCAATCATATCCGCCAGCTGACTGCGGGTAAACCAATCATACTTATCCGTCAGTTCCATCAAAAAAGGAATGGTAACCAAACCACCGCCGATAGCCAACAGACCAATCTTAAAAAACTCGACAAACAACAACAGATAAATCATTTTCTTACTCCCCGCAAATAAACCAAACCGGAAGCTGAAGCGATAAGGATAACCAAAACAGGACTCAAATTAAAGAAGACCAGCAACCCTAACGCCAAAACAAAAAACGCCACACCGATTTTCCCTTTAACCCCTTTAATCCATAATTCCGACACCGCCTGCAAAATCAACGCCACAACCACAAGACGGATACCGGAAAAAGCCGCTTCAACATACTTGTTATCCATAAAATTTTGTAAAACCGCAGCCACAAGAGTAATAACAATAACCGACGGAACAACAACCCCGAAGGTGGTTAAAACTGCACCGAAGACGCCACGCATTTTATAACCGATAAACGTTGCCGTATTAATGGCGATAATACCGGGAGTACACTGCCCGATGGAATAATAATCCAAAAGCTCTTCATCTTCGGCCCAATGTTTTTTCTCGACAACCTCTCGCTTAAGCAACGGCAGCATGGCAGCTCCGCCGCCAAAAGTAAAAAGCCCTATTTTGAAAAAAGTCCAAAAAAGTTCAAAATACCCAACCATTTTTACATCATTCCTCTGTTTATAACTCAATTCACCACTATATTAAAATAAACTTAAGATTAAAATAAACTCAAGAAAAAGTTAAAAACAAACGAGGCTTTGAATGATTATTGCTCTTCCCAAAGAAATCCGTTCGGGAGAAAAAAGAGTCGCTCTCACTCCCGAAATCATTACCAAAATCACTCAATGGGGATTCTCCGTCCAAGTGGAGAAGGATGCCGGAACCAATGCCGGTTTTACCGATGACGATTATAAAAACAGCGGGGCAGAAATAAAAAACTCCGCCAAAGAAACATATAAAAATGCTGATTTTATTTTCAAAATCTGGGCTCCTCTCCCCCAAGAAGAAAAATTCATAAAAGAAGGCTGTACAATCATTGCCAATTTTCAGGCTTTAAATCAGCCGCAAAGAATAAAAAAATTTGCCGAGTTACAAACAACCTGTTTCGCTTTGGAACTTATGCCGAGAATATCCCGTGCCCAGTCCATGGACATTTTATCTTCCCAAAGCAATTTGGCCGGATATGAAGCAGTTATTGAAGCCGTATCAATGTTGGACAAAGCTGTCCCGATGATGATGACCGCCGCCGGAACCATTGCCCCCGCAAAAGTATTGATCTTGGGAGCCGGAGTAGCCGGACTGCAAGCCATAGCCACGGCCAAAAGGCTTGGAGCCAACGTTTTTGCTTCAGACGTTCGTCCGGCAGTTAAAGAACAAGTGGAATCCCTCGGCGGAAAATTTCTAGAAATTTCCGACGATGAAAATTTTGAAACCTCAAACGGATATGCCAAAGAAACTTCCGCAAATTATCAAAAAAAACAAAATAAAATTATTGCCGAACAACTGAAAAAAACCGATATTGTCATTACAACGGCTTTAATTCCGGGAAAACCGGCTCCCCGCTTAATTTCTGCCGAAATGCTGAAAAATATGCCCCAAGGAGGCATTGTCGTCGATATGGCAGCCGAAAGCGGAGGAAATGTCGAAGGCTCTGTAAACGGAAAAACCATAGACCTAAACGGAATTAAAATCATCGGGAACTCCAATCTGGCATCCAACGTGGCTAACTCGGCCAGCCGGTTATTTGCCCAAAATATCTATAATTTCATCAGACCGATGTTCAATCCCGAACAAAAAACATTTATTTTTAATAACGATGACGACCTTATTAAAAATACCTGTATTTGCAAAAACGGACAATCGACAGGAGTAATCAAATAATGGATATCTGGATATTATTGACAATTTTAACTCTGGCCTGCTTCGTCGGCTACTTTGTCGTCTGGGGCGTAACACCGGCTCTGCACTCTCCGTTAATGAGCGTCTCCAATGCTATTTCAGGAATTGTCATTATCGGGGCATTGCTGATTTCCGGAACAGAAACCGAAGGACTCACCCAAATATTCGGACTGATTGCCGTGGCTCTTGCCTCGGTCAACATTTTCGGAGGATTCGCCGTTTCTCAAAGAATGCTTGCCATGTTTAAGAAAAAAGACTTAAAAAATCGGGAGAAAAAACAATGATTACTTCTGCTGTCTCCGCTGCTTATCTGCTTTCCTGCATTTTATTTATTTTGGCAATCCGAGGACTTGCTTCTCCTGAAACCGCCCGCCAAGGCAACCTGTTGGGCATTATCGGAATGACAATTGCTATAAGCATGACACTTCTCGTACCCGAAATCAAAAATATTCATTGGATTCTTCTTGCCATATTCACGGGAGGCCTAATCGGAACCATAAGTGCCTTCAAAGTAAAAATGACTTCTCTGCCGCAAATGGTTGCCGCATTCAACGGTTTGGGAGGTTTATCCTCTGTTTTTATCTCTTTGGCGGAAATTATTTCGGATTCACACGTCCCTCCGGCTACATCATTCGGATTGCTTATCGGAAGCGTTGCCTTCTCTGGCTCGGTCATTGCTTTTGCTAAACTACAAGGATTAATGTCGGCAAAAGCCGTTGTTTTTCCGTTTCAACAAGCATTAAACGCCTTATTGGGCTTAGCGGTTATCGGTACTTGTATTGCTTTTCTCCTAAACGGAAACCCTGATTTGTTTTACATTCTGACGGCCCTTACCATAATACTTGGCTTCTTGCTCGTTTTGCCGATCGGAGGAGCAGACATGCCGGTAGTCATTTCCGTTTTGAACGCCTATTCCGGTTGGGCAGCCGTCGGCATTGGTTTTTCTCTCGGCAACATCCTGTTGATTATCATCGGAGCCATCGTCGGAGCCAGCGGAGCAATTCTGTCTTACATCATGTGTAAAGCGATGAACCGTTCCTTAATCAACGTTATGTTGGGCGGATTCGGAACCGAAAAATCACAAACCGCAACTGAAGCTTCGGAACACCGAACCGCAAAATCCGGAAGTCCGGAAGATGCTGCTTTCATCATGGAAAACGCCAATAAGGTCATTATTGTTCCGGGCTATGGCATGGCCGTTGCCCAAGCCCAACACGTCCTTAAAGAAATGGCTGTTGATCTGCATGAACGCTATGACGTTGAAGTCAAATTCGCCATTCACCCCGTAGCGGGAAGAATGCCCGGACATATGAACGTCTTGCTTGCCGAAGCGAGTGTTCCGTATGAAGATGTTTTTGAACTGGAAAACATTAACAGAGAATTTGCCACCGCAGATGTCGCTTATGTTATCGGGGCCAACGACATAACCAACCCTCTTGCCAAAACGGATTCATCCTCTCCCATTTACGGTATGCCTGTTCTGGACGTGGAAAAAGCGAAAACCGTTTTCTTTGTGAAAAGATCCTTGGGATCAGGATACTCCGGTATCGAGAACCCGCTTTTTTATGCCGAAAACACAATCATGCTTTACGGAGACGCTAAAGAAGTTACGGAAAAAATCGTTTCCGCACTCGAAAAATAAAAAAGCCCCTTCATGGGGCTTTTTTTACAACATCAGCAAAAGGGCAACAAACAAAATGCCATACAAAACCACTCCTCGAAAATACATTCTCGCCACTTTAAAATCCGCATTGGACGGAATGGCATTTTCAATAATAATGGTTTGCAGCAACACATACAAAACATAATTAAAAAACGTCGGTTGCATAACCGGAAGCAGATAACGATTAATATAAAAACCAATCGGCAAAAGCAAAAACGGGGCCATGGCCGAAGGAACTGCATTGTAAAAAGTAACATTTCTGAAACTAACGCTTCCCATTACATAATCCCCTTCCTCATTTTTTTTCGGAAACAGCGTAAAATTGCACGGAGCAGCATTCAAGAACAACCCGACCAGATAATGCATCATCTCATGCAGCAGCGTCCCCGGAATATTAACCAAGGCACTGAGCCACATACTGCGATAGGTAGTGTACTTCATTCTCATTAAGAGCACGACAAGCAAAATCAAATAAAAACGATTGTCAAAAAAACCTCTCAAGAACTCGGGATTATTCACCAACGAAAGCAATCTGTAATAAATCTGATAAACGATTGACATCTTTCTATCCTTTTTTCAAAACCGACAAACCGGCCAGATACGTGTTCAGCAAAAGCTTACTGACCGTTTTTTTGTTAAGCTTGCTGAAATTGTCCAACGCCTTTGTCGTCAGAAAAGAGCTGAGCGAAAACAGCGAAACCCATAAAACCTGCATGGAAAGACGTTGTTCCTTAATGCTTAAATTACCAAACACATTACTGAAAGAAGGTTCCCAAATTCGGGTAATTTTCACCAATTTCCGCAGATATGGCTTTGGTAAACTAGTAACTTCGCTTTGCAAATGGAAACGATACAATAAAAACCACAGATTCGGATTCGCCAACACAAAATTCACAAAACCGTCCAAATAACGGTTAAGGTTTTTATAATCATTACTGTCTTTAAGCTGTCGGGACAAATAATCATGCAGGTCATCCAAAGTCCGCATATTCTGAGCCAAAATAAAATTATCCATATTGGCAAACTGATTATAAATCGTTCCGACGGAATAGCCTGACGCATCGGAAAGCTTACGGGCAGTCAGATAATCTGCCCCTTTCTCTCGGACAAGCTCCCGTCCTTTTTCCAATAAAATATTCCGAATATTGTCTTTCGTATTTGTCATCTTATATTTTACTTAACAAAATATTTGCAATTTACATTTATAATGCACCATAAAACAAATATGAACACTGTTCAATTTATTTTTGGTTAACCTAAGGATAAATAAAATGAAAAAACTCTTCAGGCTTTTCGTTCTGGCATTTCTCTTTTCTTCCGCCGTTTTTCCGACACATTCTCAGGATACCGGAAACTTCTACCAAAACCTGCTGATTTCAGAAGAAATGAGACTGGAGGAAAACAGCGGCAAAGCTCAGGACAGTGCCGGGAAATTGCTTGATTCAAAACCTGAAACCATCAAAATCAAAGGTCCGAAATTAAGAAAACATACCTCCTCAAACAAAAAAATAACCCAACCGGCAGAAGAGAAAAAAACAACTTACGGGAACGCCCCTTTCGGCTTGATTTGGGGCAGCAGCATTTCTGATGTCAAAAATATGGGCGTCATTTTGGAAGCAACCGGAGAAAAAGACTACGTCAACAACTTCTCTGCGTCTTTTCTCCCGAAAGCTGTCCATGAGTTTCGTGATGTGGTTCTGACTTTTGGAGAAGACAACAAACTATGGAGGATTATTGCTTACGGAAACTTTACGCAGGATACTCCGAACGCCGCAAAAGTTCTTGCCGTCTATAACAAATACTACAAACTGTTATCGCAAAAATACGGCAATGCCAAACAATTCTATACCCCGAAAGTAACCAATATCGACAAAACCGTGGAAATCGGCGGCGGAAAGACTAAAACCGTTACCGAACAGGTAGAAGAACCCATCGGCGGAAAAAATTTCTTAAATGAGCTTCAAACCGGAGAAGCTGTTCTCTATTCCACTTTTGAAAACGGAAAAGTCGGCGTTGCCTTAGCCGTCAATGTGGACGGACAAAACCGAAGCTACATTATCATTGACTACAAAAATCTGGAGATTATGCGGGCTCGCGATCAAAATACTCTGGATGCATTATAAAATACAGAAAGGACTTATTTTCATGACTAAAGTTAGTTTTTGCGGAATCTCCGGAAGCGGCATGAGTGCTCTGGCACAAATCCTCAAGCACAAAGGATATGACGTTGTCGGTTCCGACCGCAGTTTCGATCAGGGAAAAGACGCTCACAACAAACAAGCCCTGATTAACATGGGTATAGAGATTAAGCCTCAGGACGGTTCTGCAATTACCGACGACATTGACACCTTATACGTTTCCACCGCGGTAGAGGATTCTATACCGGACGTTAAAGCAGCGTTGGATAAAAATATCCCGATAAAAAAACGCTCCGACCTTCTTGCCGATATTTTTCATGAATATCCGCATAACATCGCCGTAGGCGGAACCAGCGGCAAAACCACCGTAACCGCCATGATCGGCTATATCTTGGACAAGCTCGGAAAAAATCCGTGCATGATAAACGGCGGCTTACTCAGAAATTATGATAACCGGCCGGGTATTCCCAACATTATTTATAACAAAGGGGATATTTGCGTGATCGAAGCCGATGAAAGCGACGGTTCAATCGAAAAATACCACCCTTACATTGCCCTGATAAACAACATCTCCATTGATCACAAATCACTTGACGAACTCTGCCGACTCTTCAACAATTTTGCTCAAAGAGCCAAACACGGCGTTGTCATCAATGCTGATTGCGAGTACACAAAGAACATTCGCCATCCGCAAAAAACCGTAACTTTCTCCGTCAACGGCAATACCGCCGATTTGCAAGCTTCCGACATTGAAGCCCTCCCTGACGGAACAAAGTACACCCTTGACGGCAAAAGTTTCACGCTCAAGCTCATCGGAAAATTCAACATATCCAACGCATTAGCCGCCATTGCCGCTTGCTCGCTGCTGGGTATTGATAAATTTGAGGCCGCCAAAACACTGGAAGGATTTTTAGGAACACACCGCCGTCTGGAAGTTATCGGCACTGAAAAAAACATAACCGTTATTGACGACTTTGCCCATAATCCGGATAAAGTAGCGGGTTCAATGTCTGCCCTGCGTTCATACCCGGGCCGTCTTATCCTGATGTTCCAGCCGCACGGTTTCAGCCCGATGCGTTTAATGGGAAAAGAAATTATCTCTTCCTTCACCCAATATATGACCAAACAGGATATTCTCCTTATGCCGGAGATTTATTTTGCCGGCGGTACCGTAAAACGCGACATTTCTTCCGCCGATTTCATCAAACAGGCTTTAGATGCCGGCAAACAAGCACATTTCTATGAAACACGGACAGGCGTTAAAGAATTTATCCTCAAAAACGCCAAATCCGGAGACCGCATTGTTATTATGGGAGCCAGAGACAACTCGCTTCCGGACTTTTGCCGAGAACTTCTCAAGGAGATAAAATAATGTTCAAACTCAATTCCGGTGATAAAGTCGGACTGATTACTCCGTCCAGTTTTCTCCCTTCTCCCGAATGTATTGAACAAGGTATTGCTTACCTGCAGTCTTTAGGACTTGAGGTCATCAAAGGGCGTTACATTTACGAAAAATACCGCTATATGGGCGGAACCCCCGAACAAAGAGCCGAAGACATCATGGAATTTTTCAAAAATCCCGAAATCAAAGCTATTTTCAGCACAGCCGGCGGAAGCGGGAGCCAAAAAGTCCTCCCGCTATTGGATTATGAAATTATAAAAGCCAATCCCAAACCGGTTTTGGGCTTTAGCGACGTTACCGCCCTGCAGCTCGGCATTTATGCAAAAACAAAAAACCCTGCATATACCGGCTTCACTCTGAAATATGACTTCAAAACCGGAAAAATAGACCCACTTGTCAAAAACTCTCTGGAAACCCTGATTAAAGATGAACACCTGATTACAAAAGGAGGACAAACCGTCCGCGGCGGTACAACAGAAGGTATTCTTATCGGCGGATGTTTAAGTATGTTTCGCAACCTCTGCGGCACGGCTTTTTATCCTAACGTTACCAACGCCATTCTCTTAATTGAAGATGTCAGCGAAAAGACTTATAAAGTCGACTTAATGCTCCAACAACTGCAACAGTCCCCGAATTTTGACAAAGTTAAAGGCATTGTCTTCGGACAATTTGCCGACAATATCATCGCCGCTCCGGAAGACGGAACTATCGACGATACTATTTTTGATTTCTGCAAAAATTTAAACATTCCCGTCATTAAGGACTTCCCTTATGGACACGTTCCAAGCCGCTATGTCTTGCCGATTGGAAGGAAGTGCCGGTTGGATGCGGACAATTGTCGGCTGGAATTTATCTAAAACAGCAAATTGAGCACATAGTCAAAATTTTTAGCCGTCAGCGTTCTGATAAGTTTCTGATAAACAAACACACCGTCCCAACCTCGACTGTTAAAAGCGAGCATACACCCGATTGCCCATAAATTTGCCCCCGGCAAAAACATCCAACAGAACCTATAGGAAACTTTAGGTAAGTCGGTCTGTTTTTCGTGTATCTGCGAAGAAACCGTATCAACATGATAACCGATAAAATATCCCATAACCCCGTTTAAAATCAAATTCATCGGAGCAAAACGGGTATAAAACGATATCGCCAACATAACAAAAAAGCCAAACAGCGGAAAAAAATACGGTGCAATGATAATCAGCCAGTTTCCTTCACCTTCAAATCCCATGGAACCGCCGGAATTATCATCCGCCACGCGAATATGTTTGATTTTATGCAGCGTCAGCAATGCAAAGAAACTGTGCGTACACTCGTGGGCGATAATCTGCATGCTGGTTTTAACCGAAGCGTCCGCCATACCTCTCGCCATAAAAAACAAAAAGAACCCCAAGCCCAAGGAAATAAACCTGGCCGACATAAATTGAAAATACGACAAAGACTGGATATAAGCCGGAATAGACACTAACATATACAAGGCAACCGGCCACTTAAACAATTCCACCAAATTATCTAAAATTTTACTCATTGTTTACCCTCTTTGTATTAGGGTATACAATAAACCATAATGAAACAGAATTCATCAAATTTAACACAAATATTAACATTTGACTTGTAAATATGAATAATTGTCTCTACAATGAATTTATTCAAAAATCAGGCTTAAAAGGAATTAAGAAAGATGACGCCGGAAGAATTTGACACATTTGACTTTCTCATCAACGATGAAGATGAAGTAATGCTGCTTTTATACCAAAGAGACGGAGAACCAAACAATGCCCGTATTGAAATAGACGGAGACAACAAAACCGCCATCCTGTTTCGCAATGAAAATGACAATATCATGCTCAAAGAAATTTCTCCGGACGTTTTTGACAGCCTTCAAGATGCGGATAAACTTCTGGTCTGCGAATTAAGCCGCGAGGAAAATGAAACGGATACCAAAATCGTTTACGCTTATGAAGCAGAAATCAGCGATTAAAACTCAAGAACAACTTAATCCCCTCTTTTTACAAAGAGGGGATTTTTTGTTAATCACACACAATAACACTTTACACACACACCTATAGAGCTAAAGCCTATATTAATAAGTATTATAGCACGAAAAATTTTCTCTGTACACCCGTTTTCTGTTCGGGAAAAACAAAGCCGGCATTTTTAAGACACCGGCTGTGCAATTTATTTCTTTATGGAATATATCGTTTTTTTGGGCTGAGCTCCGAGAAGCCTTTGAATATAACGCCCCTGATATAAATTAATTCCGAGAGAGTTACCGACCTCCACCGCTTGCGGATCATCCACCCGGCATAAAATCATCTTCGCCCGTTCGGCTTTATTGACATAATCGGTAAAATGCTTGTCTTCGGTAATCACATCCATAAAACTCGGATGCCAGATAATCTTAATCAAATCACTGCTCAAATGTTCTCTGTCGATATATTTGAGCTTATCAACCGTTATCCCATCAATACAAATTTTATAACCGCGATATTGAGCAAATGTTTTTGCCAAAATAAACGCCTTAATATCACTGAAAATATCCACCAATTGCAGTTCCAAAACAATTGACGACCGCATGGAGGAGTTCATATTTTCATCAAATTCCAAAAATTCATCCGACAAAATCGTCGAAACATTCAAATTCATACTGAAATTACTGGTAAACGACCCATCATCATGCTGACTGACACTCACCAGAACCCGCTTGTCCAAGGTCTCGGTCAAATGAAGAAACAGCCACGGATTAGCGGTTAAATCCACATCCGGAAGCAGCATATCCCTCAAATCGGCAATAGACACAAACACTTCATCAAACAACATCTGCGGCGGAGACTTTCCAATTACGGCACAAACAGACTGACGTCTTATCAGGCTGGAAAAATCCGTTTGAACTAAAGCCTTTTGAACTTTAGACAACATTGTCGGGGTCAAATCACGACGAAACTTTCTAACACCGCCCATCTGGTTTTGACGTGCTGCCGACACACCTCCTCCGCTTTGAACAGACAAGCTTCCCTGCTGTTCCATGGAAGAACCGACAATTTTCCTAAACTCGGAAGCTCCGCCGCTTAATTCAAAAAATTTCACAAACTCAATTTGTTCCAAATCCACCGCATTTCTCAAAAGCGGATCATCATGAAACAAAAAACGCAGCTTGACCAAACACGCCAAAATCTCCTCTTTGGCACTACGGTTAAAAATAACCACGGCATCATCATTCGGCAGAGAAAATATTTCACCGCCGGACTTTTTAATAACATTTTCAAACGTCTCAATGACGGATTGCCGCTGCATTTGCCGAACCTTTGGATTCTGCAGTTTATGAATAAAAATATACAATGCCGAAAAACGGTCAATATCCTTATCCAAACGTGTCAGATAATCCCAAATCAACGTATCTTTCTTAATGGTAACATTTTCAGGTGCCTTGCCTGAATTTCCTGAAGTCGTTATAACCGAAACCGGCTTTTTATCTGTGTTTTTAGAAAAGAAAAACATTTCGACCTCACAACAAATCTTCTAATATTTCCGGATGTTGACACTCGTCTTTAAAAGCCCCGAGCAACAATCTTCTGCGTTTCAAGCACTCCAGAGAAGTGCAGATTTTGGCATTTGGGCAACGATTTTTTATCATCGCGACTTCCACATCATCCATAATCGGCCCCTGAAACGCCGTAATACCATATTTTATACCCCATTTCAGGGCTTTGTCCGTTTCGCATTTTGCCAGAATAACGTTTTCCCGCCCCATATCGGTAATAATCTGTTTGAGTTCCTCATTTTCCAAATCATATTCCATAAGCGGTTCCCAGAAGATTTTTATAAAATCAGGATCCAGATTTTTCAAATTCAGCATTTTCAGTGAAGACGGACTTAAACCGTCAATCAACAGCTTATGACCGCCTTTTCTCAAAATTTCCTTTGCCTCAAAATACAACGGCAAATTATTGAAAACATCCATCGGCTGCACTTCGACAATAACCTTTTGCCCGTCTTTCAAAAAGTTTTTGGCAAAGTTAACAAATTCGCGGGAAAACACGGAAGACAAATTCAGATTAATGCTGATTTCGGAAGGCCATTTGGACAGGTTAGCGGCAAAAAAAGCGGATAAAGTTTTTTTATCCAAAGCCTGCGTCAAATATAAAAACAGCCAGCGATTGGCAACCAAGTCCAATTGCTCGTCAAACTGACGGCTCAAATCTTTAACCGCCACAAAAAACTCCTGAAACAAAACGCTGAATTTTCCGCCGCCCTTAATCCGCACCACACTCTGACGTTTGACAATTTCCGCCACATCAAAATCATCAAGGCGGGCAATGACATTTTCTATCTCATCGGCTTCGACCGCTCGTTTAATCGGAACATACTCCTGAACATCTTCCCGCTCAGAAGTTCTCATCATTTTTTCGATATATTCATAAAACTTGGAAAAACATTCCGGAAATTCATAAACGACGGCAAACTCGCTGTTTTCTCCAGAGTGGACAATCGGATCGGAAGACAGGCCTTCCCGAAGCTGCTTAACGGCAACATCAACTGTTCCCTGAGTAATATCCCTGCCCAGAATAACAAAATCCCCGTTAGAAAGGATGAAAAACGAACCTTTGGTTGTTCCCACCACACTGTCAAACAGCTTGGCAAAAATCTTTACAAATTCCGGATGACGGTGTTTGGGCTTCAGTTTGGAAATATTCACATATAAAACGGCATACCCCATAGAATTCTTAGCAATTCTATCAAGTGCACTAAGCAAATATTTTTCAGACGCCATACTTTGCTGTTTAGCCATTTTACCGTAACTGTTCCATTGGTTAAGTCATTTAGATGATAACTCTTCCTTCAGATTATATCAAGTTCATTACTTTTTTGCTAACAGCATTGCCAGTTTTTCAACAACGTCAGCGGCAGCATAAGGCTTATTAATAAACTCAATATTCTTGTTTTTTTCCACCAAATCATTAATCTGGGCATCTCTGGTATAACCGCTCATAAAGACCACTTTAATATCCGGATTGATTTTCTTCAACTCATGATACACGTCCACACCGCTCTTGCCCGGCATAATAACGTCAAGCATGACCAAATCCACTCCCGGCGTATTCTGATACGTCCCCACGGCCTTAAGAGAATCATTAACGGCAACAACGTCAGAACCCGCTGCTTTCAAAATATCTCCAAGCAGTTCCAAGAGGATTTTTTCATCATCGACAACTAAAACCTTAGCCTTCAGTTTTCCTGTTTTTTTCCGCTGTACCGTTTTTTTCGCCTTACTTTCGGTAATCGGAAAATAGATATGGAAAGCCGTCCCTTTTGAACGATTTCTGACCTGAATACTGCCTTTATGTTCTCCGACAATACCATAGACGGCGGATAATCCCAATCCTGTCCCTTTTCCGACCTCTTTTGTCGTAAAAAACGGTTCAAAAATCTTATGGATAATATCCTTGTCAATTCCTATTCCGGTATCTTTAACCACCAATTCAAAATATTCGCCTTCCGGAACCCTCAGCAACAAACGAGAAATATCTTTTTTACAAAGAAACTTATTTTTGGTTTCAACAGTCAATACTCCTCCGTCAGGCATAGCATCTTTGGCATTAAAACCAAGGTTTAAAATCATGCTTTGCAACAAATCCCTGTTTCCTGAGACACAATGTTTTTTTGCCTGAAGATCTTGTTTGATAACAACTTTTTTACTGATACCGTGTTCCAAAAGATAGAGGCTTTCCTGAACACATTCGTGCATATCCGTTACTTCAAATTCCTTCTTTTTATCTCTGGCAAACAACAGCAACTGAGAAGTCAAATGCGAAGCTCTGGCACAAGCGTTAAGAATAATATCGGCATATTTATTCAGGGCATGATTTTTTCCCAAACGAGTTTCCAAACATTCTGCGGCACCATTAATTCCCGCCAGCATATTATTAAAATCATGAGCCACTCCGCCGGCCAGCCGTCCGATGGATTCCAGTTTCTGCATCTGGTGCAGCTGCTGAGCCATTGCCGCTTTTTCTTTCAACACGAAGTTTTTCTGCCGTAATTTTAGGTAACGGTACACCACAACGGCAATAACCGTAACCAAAATTCCCAACAGCCACAAAAGTCCCTGACGATACGGGAATGGATCCATGGCATTTTCATATTCACTGTTTATCCATCGTTGCTTTATTTCCGCTCTGTGAACCGGTGTAATTTTTCTCAAAATCTGATTCACGATATCCACAAACGGGGCATTTTCTTTTACGGTTCCGAAACCAAAACTATACGTTGTTCCGGTTACGGGAGCCACAAAAGAAACATTTTTCAAACGAAACTTTTCAATAATAAATTTTGCATTAAAAATATCCCCGACATAAAAATTATAAATTCCGCGGTTAACATCACGAATAGCATCCGAAATACTGTCATAAGCAACCCAATTGTGCTGATAGGCTTCACCAAGAGAAAGATAGGCAATCATATTTTTGACAACGGCGGTTTCCTCACCTTCAATATCTTTCAAATCATTAACCAAGACAGCTCTTCCGCTGCCAAAAATTCCCAATGAGGATGAGATATACGCATCTGAAAAAATCAACTCTCCGCCAAATAGATTGTCCCGAACCGCAAAAGGCAGAACATCCACCTCGCCCAACTCCAGAAACCGATACATTTCTTCCCATGTCTCCGCCTCCACCGTTTCAAACATAATTCCGGTATTGGCGGAAATAATATCCGTATAACTGGATACAATCCCCCTGAACACTCCGTTTGGGGTAATATATTCATAAGGAGGGGCTGACTTCAGCACCCCGATTTTCACAGTTGCATGATCGTCAAGCCACTTTTTTTGTTCTTCAGAAAAATTCAGCCCGGAAAATCCGCTTTCATCCCAAACGCTTTCATCTGTCGTAACAATGACTTTCCCGACGTTGGCTCCGGCTCCTCCCGCAAAAACAAACCAACTGCAGATAATGAGCATAATAACATTTTTCACGGTTTTATTCTCCTTTTGCAAACAAAAATTGCCTGTGGACATCTTGCCACAGCTGCTCAAGAAACTCAAGCTAAACTATATGACCATAACCGAAAAATAAGATTGCCTTTTTGAAACCGCAACGATATAATTTAAACCTGTCTTATCTTAAATAAAGAAGGAGATTTGTCTTTATGGGCACAACAATTAAAGTATGCATGGGAAGCTCCTGCTTTGCCAGAGGAAACGCCAAAAACCTTCAATTAATTCAAAAATACCTTGACGACAACAATCTTGACGGAGAAATAGAACTGACCGGACTGAGATGTTGCGACAAATGTGCCAAAGGCCCCAATATCACCATAGATCAGGAAGAATACAACAACATTGATCAGGGAACGCTCCTTGATATTTTGGATAAACATTTTAAGTACAAGGAATAACCTGAATGTCTAACCGGGAATATCCTCTTTATACCATAAAAAATAATTGCCAGGACTGTTATAAATGCGTCCGCCGCTGCCCTGTAAAAGCCATTAAAATTGAAGACAGCTCTGCCATGATTGTTCCGGATTTGTGCATTGCCTGCGGCACCTGCTACCGTGTCTGTCCGGCCAAAGCCAAGCAGCCCCGCAACGATTTGACCAGAGCAAAACATCTGGTACAATCGGGGAAAGAAGTTTATGTTTCCCTCGCTCCGTCATGGATTACCGAATTTGAAGAATACAGCGAAGCACAAATAATCGCAGCCTTACGCCGCTTAGGTTTCAAAGGTGTCAGTGAAACGGCCCTCGGAGCGGAAGAAGTCTCTTCCAATATTGCAAAACTGCTTGAAAGCAATGAAAAAGGCCTGTTTATTTCTACCGCCTGCCCTGCTGTTGTGGAATATATCAACAAATACCATCCCGAACACACCAAAAACTTAACGCCTTTCACTTCACCGCTGTTGGCTCATTGCACATTACTGAAAGAGAAGTTCGGAAAAGACATTGAAGTCGTCTTTATCGGGCCTTGCATCGCCAAAAAACTGGAAGCCGATAAACATCCTGATTTGCTGAGCCTCAGCTTGAGTTTTACCGATTTAAAGAACTGGCTGAAAGAAGAAAATATCGACCTGAAAGAAATCAGGACCAGTGTCTTTGACAAATTTATTCTGCAAAAAGCCGAAGAAGGCACAGCCTACCCGATAGAAGGCGGAATGATAGAAACACTCCGTCCTTACGCTTCTGCCGGAAAAGCTTATCTGATGCAGGCAACCGGAATAAACAATATCAAAAGAGAACTTTCCAACATCCGGGCAGAAGATTTTAACCGACCTGTTTTCATAGAATGTCTGGCCTGCGAAGGCGGCTGCGTCAACGGACCGTGCACACATAATAAAAAATCCGGCCTTGAAAAACGAATAAACATTCTGGAAAAAGCAGAATTCGGAACCGAAGCCGGAAAAAGAACCCCGAGCGTCGACATTTCTCTCGACTATAATACCGATCATATTGAAAATAAAAGCTACGACGAGACCGATATTAAAAACATTCTCGCTCAAATCGGAAAATATACGATTGAAGACGAAATAAACTGCGGCGGCTGCGGATATGATACCTGCCGCAACTTTGCCAAAGCTCTTCTGGAAGGTAAGGCCGAACCGGAAATGTGCGTATCCCACATGAAACACCAGGCACAAAGAAAAGCCAACGCGTTGCTGAGATGCATTCCGTCTCCGATTGTCATCGCCAATGCAAAACTCAACATTCTGGAATACAACGACAAATTCGTTGAAACCTTCTGGAACGAAGAAGAACACGCCGACATTTACAATAAAGAAGACCTTCGTGGGGCCAACTTAAGAGACTTCATCAACTTCACCAACCTGTTCTCCGCATCATTGGATTTGGAACAGGATATTCACCGTGAACACGTCCGTTTTGACAATAAACTGTTTGACGTTGTTGTTTTTAATATTGATAAAAAACAAATTGTCGGCGGCATTATTGAAGATGTAACCAATGTGGAGATGAAAAAAGAACAAATCGCAGAAAAAGCCAAAGAAGTCATCCATAAGAACCTCGCCACCGTACAGCAGATTGCCTGCACTCTGGGAGAACACATGGCCGAAACGGAAGTCTTGCTGCGTTCCATCGCCCACGATTTTTCTCCTGACAATGAAGAAGGCGAAAACAATTCCGTCATCATCCGAACCAACTCTAACAAAAGAGAATATTAATGAGCGATTCTTTATTCATTGAAATAGGGACCCATCAACAACAAAAGCATGGAGAAGACTGTTTTGGCGACACGATTTATTCCAAAAAAATTCCCGAAGAACGCCGAATAATTTCGATTCTCTCCGATGGTTTGGGAAGCGGCGTCAAAGCCAATATTTTATCATCTATGACCACCCGCATGGCAATGAAGTTTGTTGAAAGCAACATGGAACTTTTGAGATCTTCCGAAGTGATGATGGATGCTCTGCCGATTTGTCAGGTCCGCAAAATCAGTTATGCCACCTTTTCCATTGTTGACAGCGAACTGGAAGGGAAAACCCGCATTTTTGAAATGGACAATCCGCCGCATATCTTCATCCGCGACGGAAGACCGTTGAATGTCAAATGCAAAGAATTATCCTCTCCGAAATGGAAAGACCGGACGATTAACGTCTCACAAATCACCACTCAGGAAGAAGATCGTATTATCTTGATGTCTGACGGTGTTACTCAGGCCGGCCTCGGCAACAAGCTCTATCCCTTGGGATGGCAGCGGCAGGGATGTCTGGATTTTGTCTTAAAAACCATAAAAAAGAACCCTCACATTTCCGCTCACGAGCTGGCAAAAGCAATTGTTCACGAAGCAATTGAAAAAGAAGTTGAAAAAAAAGCAGGAGATGATATAAGTTGCGTGGTTTTATATTTTCGCAAACCAAGAAAGCTGCTGGTTTTAACCGGACCACCGTTTGACGAGGACAAAGACAAGGAAATCGCCGAACTGGTATCTTATTATGACGGTAAAACCGCAATTTGCGGCGGCACAACGGCCAATATCATTGAAAGGGAGCTTTGCCTCAAATGCGAAATTGACAAAACCAGCTTTGATGAAAAAATACCGATGGCTTCCATTATGGAAGGCATAGATTTGGTTACGGAAGGCATTTTAACCCTAACCGAAGTTTATCGGATGCTCAAAGAAGGAATTGATAAAAATAAAAACAATGCGGCAGTCCGATTGACCCGCTTATTATTAGACAGCGATAAAATCGATTTTGTGGTCGGAACAAAAATCAACATAGCTCACCAGGACCCGAACCTGCCTATGGAATTGGAAATTCGCCGCAACATTGTAAAAAAGATATTTCGGCTTTTACAAAGTCAATATTTGAAGGAAATCAGTGTAAGATACGTATAGAAAAGGAAACGACGATGGAAAAATTAACCGTAAAAATCTGCTCGGGAACATCCTGCTTTGTGATGGGTGCCGCACAAATTCAAGCTCTTGAATTTACACCGCCGGAAGACATTGCCGATAAAATCGAAATCATTGAAGTCCGTTGCATGAACCATTGCAAAGACATTGACTCCACCCATCGCCGCGGACCTTTCGTCATGATTGGCGATGAATTGGTTTCCGAAGCAACCTATGAAAAAGTTGTCAATAAAATCAAAGAAGTTTTAAATAAAGATTGCAAGTAAAAAAAGGAATAAAAGAGTGCTAATACCTAAAAATAACGCAAACCAAATGCGTTCATTAATTTTGATTAAAATTGCCGAAAGTTTTCTTAAAGACAGATTCGCTTCAGCAGACCGTATCCCGTTGGAATTGAGACCCAAAGGCGAACCACACAGCCGCTGCTGTATTTATAAAGACCGTGCCGTCTTAAAATATCGTGCCATGGCCGGCATGGGTATCAGTCCGGATGAAGAAACCGATGAAGTAACATCCCTGCGTGAATACGGCGAAGAAGCTCTGGCTCGCAAAGAAAAAGCCAGGAGCAAACTGGCTGTTATTGACATTGCCTGCTCGGCCTGCGTCAAAGCACAATATATGGTAACCAATGCCTGCCGTGGCTGCTTTGCCCGTCCTTGTCAGGTAAACTGCCCGAAAGGAGCCATTTCTTTCGTTAACGGACAAGCCCATATTGATCCGGGCAAATGCGTTAACTGCGGCAAATGCCACGAAGTCTGCCCTTATCACTCTATTATCCGCATTCCGGTTCCGTGTGAGGAAGCCTGCCCGGTAGATGCCATTAAAAAAGATGAATTCGGCGTAGAACATATTGACACCGAAAAATGTATCTCTTGCGGCAAGTGCTTAATGTCTTGTCCGTTCGGAGCCATCGTCGAACGCTCTCAGATGATTGATGTCTTAAAGTTGATTAAAGACACCGACAAAAAAGTTGTTGCCATGTTGGCACCTGCATTTGTCGGACAATTCCCGAATGACATCGCCAATGTTGTCGGTGCATTGAAAAAGCTCGGTTTTGCTGATGTTGTAGAAGTTGCTGTCGGTGCTGACATCACCACACAAAAAGAAGCTGCCGAATTTGTTGAGCGTATGGAAGAAGGGGCTAATTTCATGACGACTTCCTGCTGTCCGGCATACTTCAGAGCCGCCAAAGTTCATATTCCTGAAATTGAACCGTTCGTTTCCCATACCAAAACCCCTATGTACTATACGGCAGAATTGCTGAAACAAGAACAACCTGATTGCGTATCCGTATTTGTCGGCCCTTGTCTGGCGAAACGGGTTGAAGCTGAATATGACCCGAACGTGGATTATGTTCTGACATTTGAAGAAATCGGAGCCATGTTGGTTGCTGACAACATTAATATTGAAGAATGCCCGGCAGAAGGTTTCCGCCAAATTTCCAGTGCTCAGGGACGTCAATTCCCAATTTCCGGAGGTGTTGCCGGAGCCGTTGCCAGTCTGGTTGACGGCAAAGCTGACATCCGGGCAGAAAAAATCGACGGCTTAAGCAAAGAAAACATCAAACTGTTGAAACGCTACGCC
The DNA here is from genome assembly GCA_048463395.1 of Alphaproteobacteria bacterium. Lineage (GTDB taxonomy): Bacteria > Pseudomonadota > Alphaproteobacteria > RF32 > CAG-239 > JAGAJR01. Next base: position 26,519 of record DBFWPL010000011.1, read on the forward strand.
ACAAAAGGCTGCGACAACAACATGATTGAAGTTATGTGCTGCGAAGGCGGCTGCATTGCCGGCCCCGGTTGTATTGCCCTCGCCAAGAAAGCAAGCCGAGCTGTTGAAAGCTACGTTGCCAAAGGCGAAAATCTCAAAGATAAAAAATAAATCTTCTCATTTAAGAGAAATTACAAACAAAAAGCTCCTGAGAAAGGAGCTTTTTTCTGGAAACAACAACCATCAGCATTGATTATAGTAATAATGCTACTTGAATAATTAAAATATTTCCTTTATCATCCCTCATGCAGTTCAGAGATGGACTGTGGAGTGTCAGAGCTCCTTCTAAACAATAAACTACTCCTCTTGAGGGGAGCTAGGGATATAAGGCTATGCTCGAATAACCTAGACTGCGTTTAGACAGTTCTGAACTCCCCACCTTAGTTTTTAAGGTGGGTTTTGTTTTAATAAACAAAATTAAGGAGTTTGAAAATGATGACTGAACATAAAATCAAAACCAATTTTTTCTACCAATCTAATAACAAGTCTGTTTCCAAAGCCATACAACGGTCTTTAGGGATGCACTTGTTTCATATCCGACAGAAACGGAAGCTAAATTCTTCTATTGTCTGTATGGACTTGCACATAAAGCAACGGGATTTGGATAATGTGGAAATCGGTCGAGAAGCGGTTAACTGGCCGCTCATTCAAAAACTGGCGGATTATTACAATCTCCACGTTTACGCCGGTTTCTTTATCAAACCGGAATAAAAAAATCCCCTCAAATTGAGGGGATTTTTTTATACTGAACATTTAACTCTTTCCAAAAATGAATTTAGTTCTTTCTGATTTTTAAAAACGAAAATATCCGCTTGCTTTCCATATTCTTCCAAATATTGATAAACAATCGGATTCAGATGTTTCCGATATCCTAATATCCACTGATAAAAAGGCATATTAAAATGCTCCTGACAGCCATCTGCCATATCCGGACGACCAACCGTCGACAACATCCTTTTTATTGCCCTGTAACAGCAAAAAAGCGGATGATAATCCAAAAATATAATTAAATCCGCCCGTTCAAAACGCATCGGCATGGTTGACTTGTTATTTCCGTCAATAATCCACTCATCTTGCCTGACAACTTCTTCCAGCAACTTTAAATATTCATCTTTCGGACGCTTAACCCATCCCGGCAACCAATACAACCTGTCAATATGACAAACGGGAAGCTTAAAATATTCTCCCAATTTCACCGCCAAAGTAGACTTTCCGGCACCTCCGTTTCCCACGACACAAACCCGCTTATATTTCTTCATCGCCTTCCTTTCATACACAAAAAAGCGAACCGCTTTCACGATTCGCTTTTTTCACAATCAGTTATAACTAAAAACTACTCAGCTGATGCTTTCTCAGCAGCTTCGGCAGCAGCTTTTTCTGCAGCAACGCGAGCTTTATCGGCAGCACCTTTGGCATTAACATCTCTGTCAACCAATTCAATAATAGCCATCGGAGCAGCATCGCCATAACGGATACCGGCTTTCAAAACGCGGGTATAACCACCGTTACGATCTTTATAACGTTCAGCTAAAGTAGAGAAAAGCTTAGAAACAACGTCATTATCTCTCAAGAAACCCAAAGCGATTCTTCTGCTGTTCAAATCGCCTCTTTTGGCATAAGTAATCATGTTATCGGCAAAAGTTCTCAATTCTTTGGCACGAGGAAGAGTTACCGTAATTTGTTCGTGATTCAACAATGCGTTTGTCAGATTAGAGAACAAAGCTCTTCTCTGGCTTCTCGGCATATTAAGTTTTCTATGTCTCATGACAAGTTCCTTTCTTTTTCTCTGTGCTTTGCTTGGCAAAGCGGATAAAACACAAATTTCCGCCACGGTTTCGAATCTCGCTCATGCACGGAAACTTCTCAATTCGAGAGTGCTTTTAGCACACAATATTTTGAAAAGCAAGCAAAATCTTTGCTCAACAATTATCTGCGACAAAAACTGCACGACAAAACCTAAAAAAACCTCCTGCCGATCACCGACAAGAGGTTTTAACTGCTTTCTTTAGAAATGTTCATCTACCCGACGAATCAAATCTTCAATATTCTCAGGCGGCCAGCCAACAACATCCATACCCAGATGAATGCCCATTTTAGCCAGCACTTCTTTGATTTCATTCAAAGATTTTCTACCGAAGTTAGGAGTTCTCAGCATTTCGGCTTCTGTTTTCTGAACCAAATCACCAATGTAAACGATATTATCGTTTTTCAGGCAATTTGCAGAACGAACAGACAGTTCTAGCTCCTCAACCTTCTTCAACAGGTTTCTGTTAAACGGCAGTTCTTCTTTTTCAACTTCGACTTCATTTTCCGGTTCGTCAAAGTTAATAAACGGCTTCAACTGATCCTGAAGAATTCTTGCCGCATAAGCAACAGCATCTTCCGGAGTAACAACACCGTTAGTCTCGACAACCAAAGTCAATTTATCATAGTCAGTAACTTGTCCGACACGAGTATTTTCTACTTTATAAGAAACCTTCTTAACCGGAGAATAGATAGCGTCAACAGCAATCAAACCGATTGGAGCGTCGGCTGCCTTGTTCTGATAAGCAGGAACATAACCTTTACCCGTATCAACGGTCAATTCCATAGAAAGTTTTGCACCGGCGTCAAGATTGCAAATAACCAGATCAGGATTCTTAATTTCAACATCATGACCTGTTTCAATCATGGCAGCGGTAACTTCACAAGGACCTTCTGCTTTCAGGGTCATTGTTTTAGAACCTTCACCATGTACGGCAATAGCCAGACATTTAATGTTCAGCACAATATCCGTAACATCTTCTCTCACACCCGGAACAACGGAAAATTCATGCAACACACCGTTAATTTTAATGGCTGTTACAGCTCCGCCCTGCAAAGAAGATAACAAAACTCTTCTCAGTGCGTTACCCAAAGTTAAGCCGAAACCTCTTTCCAAAGGCTCTACCACTATCTTAGCTTTATTGCCGTTATCACTAGAAACAACTTCTAAGTTAGTAGGTTTAATAAGTTCTTGCCAATTCTTTTGAATCACTGGTATGTCCTCTTTATTTTAGTGCATATGCATATTTTACAAAATTGAAAGACGGTAAGGCTCAAATGCCTTACCTTCTCAAACTGGATACTAAACGCGACGTCTCTTTCTCATACGACAGCCATTGTGAGGAATAGGAGTAACATCACGGATTGACGTAATGGTAAAACCTATAACCTGCAAAGCTCTAATCGCGGATTCTCTACCAGAACCAGGGCCTTTAACTTCGACTTCAAGAGTTTTCATACCGTTTTCCTGAGCTTTTTTACCGGCTTCTTCAGCGGCAACCTGTGCAGCATACGGTGTAGACTTACGAGAGCCTTTAAAACCTTGAGCACCTGCCGTTGCCCAAGAAACAGTGTTACCCTGAGCATCAGTAATTGTTATTCTTGTATTGTTAAAAGTAGAATTCACGTGAGCAACGCCCGCAGTGATATTCTTTTTTTCTTTTTTCTTAATACGTACTGCTTTTGCCATTTATCTCACCTATTTCTTCTTGTTAGCAACAGTCTTGCGTTTACCTTTACGAGTACGGGCATTCTGCTTAGTGCTTTGTCCGCGAACAGGCAAACCTTTACGATGTCTTAAACCTCTGTAGCAACCGAGATCCATTAATCTTTTAATATTAACACCAACTTCGCGACGCAATTCACCTTCAACCAGATAATCCGTATCAATTACTTCACGAATTTTAGCAACTTCTTCATCAGACAACTGATGAACACGACGTTCCGGAGCAATTCCGGATTTTGCACAAATGTCTTGAGCAGTTTTCTTTCCGATACCAAAAATATAAGTCAAAGCCACTTCTACTCTTTTGGCGGTCGGAATATTTACACCAGCTATACGAGCCAAATTAACTCTCCATTATTTAATTAATTATCACATTTAAAAAGTTGATCACCACTTTTCAAAATTAAGCCGGATTATAGGCTATTATTTATTAGTGTCAACCACCCTTTTATCAAAAAAATTCAAAAAGTTGCATTTTTTTCACAAAATTTTCAAAAAAATGCTTATTGAGGTTTTGTAACAGCCAGAAGGTCATCAATTTTTCGGGCTGTCGCCTCAATCGTTCCCGTTCCGTCAACACATCTGAGCAACCCCTTTTTATCAAAATAAGGAATTGTCGGATATGTCAAAGCACGGTAATTAACGAGTCTGTTCTGAACAGTCGCTCTGTTATCATCGATTCTGCGATAAAAATCCGTTCCGCCGCATTTATCGCAAACGCCATAAACCTTCGGTTTCTGAAATTTATCATGATAGCCGGCTCCGCAAGTCATACAAGCATACCGACCTAAAATTCGTTCCATAATAATCTCATCCGGAACCTGGATTTCAATCACGGCATCCAGAGTAATTCCTTTTTTGGACAACATCTCCTCCAGAACTTCCGCCTGAGGCAAAGTTCTAGGGAAACCGTCCAAAATAAAACCATTCTTACAGTCATCCTCATCAATCCGGGCAGATAACATCTTAATAATCATCTCATCCGGAACCAAATTACCACCATCAATCAAAGCCTTGATTTCCAAGCCGAGAGGCGTGCCTTTGGCGGCCTCTGCTCTCAGCATTTCTCCGGTAGAAAGATGAGGAATGGCAATTTTATCTTTTAAGATTCTTGCCTGCGTGCCTTTACCGCAGCCAGGGGCTCCGGTAAAGACAATGTGCAAACCTAATCCGTTTTTATTCATCTTATTTTCTCTTTTTGTTAGCCAAAGCTGCTTTTTTAATCAAGCCTTCATATTGATATGCAATCAAATGAGACTGAAGCTGGCCGACAAAATCCATTGTTACCTGAACCACGATGAGCAAAGTGGTACCGCCTAACACAAACGGAACAGACAACTTTGAAATCAAAATTTCAGGCAAAATACACAAAGCGGTCAAGTAAAAGGCACCTAAAACGGTTAATCTGGTAATTACATAATCCAGATATTCGGCCGTATTTTTCCCCGGACGAATACCGGCAATAAAACCACCATGTTTTTTCAGGTTATCTGCAGTCTCTTCTGGGTTAAATACAACAGCCGTATAGAAGAATGCAAAGAAAATAATCAAAAATGCATACAAGAACAAATACAGAGGTTGTCCATGCCCAAGCATCTGACTTAAAGACTGAACCCAAGACGGACCGTTTTCAGAAGAAAAGTTGGCAATTGTAATCGGCAGCAACAATAAAGAGCTGGCGAAGATTGGCGGAATAACCCCGGTTGGGTTGATTTTTAACGGCAAATGAGAATTCTCGGAAGACATCATTCTACCGCCCATTTGTCTCTTCGGATATTGAATGGTGATTTTTCTTTGAGCTCTTTCAACCAAAACAATGATATAAATCAAAGCCAAAACCATAGCTAAAAGCATCAAAATCAAAGAAATTGACATAGAACCGACACGACCCAGCTCAAAAGTTTGAGCCAAAGCTGTCGGCAGGTTGGCAATAATACCCACGGTAATAATTAAAGAAGAACCGTTTCCGACACCGCGAGCCGTAATTTGTTCACCAAGCCAAACAATCATCATTGTTCCGCCGACCAAAGAAACGATGGTTGTAAATTTAAAGACGAAACCCGGATTAACAACAGCGGACAAACCGGCACTTCCGGTCATGCCTTCCAAACCGACGGCAATACCATATCCTTGAATCATCGTGATAAATACCGTCAAGACCTTGGTATAATGAGAGATTTTACGATGTCCGGCTTCTCCGTCTTTCTTCAAAGCAGCCAAACTAGGAACAACAGATTGCCCTAATTGTAAAATAATGGACGCCGAAATATATGGCATAATGTTCAATGCAAAAATCGTCATACGGGCTAACGCACCACCCGCAAACATATTGAACATTCCAAGAATACCGCTCGAATTTTTCGCAAAAACATCTGATAATATTTTTGGATCAATACCAGGTAACGGAACAAATGTTCCCAAGCGAAAAACAATCAAAGCCAAAACCGTAAACCATAATCTTTTTTTCAGTTCCGTGGCTTTGCTAAAAGCAGACATATCCATATTTGCTGCCATTTTATCTGCCAATGATACCATATTAAAAATCCTTATTTTCTAACTTTTTCAAATTTTATTGATAAAAGAGTCAAAAAGGGCAGATTGATTCTAAGACATGCTTAAATCAAACTACCCTCTCAAACAATACGATTAAGCTTCGATAAAGTTAACCTTACCGCCAGCTTTTTCAACTGCTGCAACAGCAGCTTTAGATGCTGAATTTACAGAAATTGTAACACCTGTTGTAATGGCACCGCGAGCCAACAAACGAACACCGTCCAATTCTTTGGAGATAATACCTGCATTCAAAAGAGCAGCCAAATCAATTGCACTGGCGTTTAACTTGCCGGCATCAACAGCTTTCTGAATAGTATCCAGATTAACAACAGCAAAAACTTTTGCAAACGGATTTTTGAAACCACGTTTCGGAAGTCTACGGTAAATAGGCATCTGACCGCCTTCAAACCCATTGATGGAAACACCGGAACGGGATTTCTGACCTTTAACGCCACGACCGCCTGTTTTACCTTTGCCGCTGCCGATACCACGGGCAACGCGGATGCGGTTTTTTGTAGCACCTTGGTTATCTTTTAATTCATTAAGTTTCATGTTTCTTCACCTTAATATTCTAGTAATTGAGTTGGGTAGGCAGTACTGAATAAGCACTGCCTGCCGAAAACTCTATTCCTCAACTTTTACCAAGTGAGGGACTTTACGAATCATACCACGGATTGAAGGAGTATCTTCTAATTCAACAGTTTTACCCATTTTGTTCAAACCCAAACCGATCAATGTGGCTCTCTGAGTTTCAGGGCGACCGATAGGACTTCCCGTCTGAGTAACTTTAATAGTTTTCTTAGACATAATTAAGCCTCCTCTTTATCCAATTTAGCATTGGCAGTATTTTCACGACGGCTAACAATATCACCGACTTTTTTACCGCGTTTTGCAGCAACCATACGAGGTGAATTGATAGCTTCCAAAGCGTTGAAAGTTGCTTTAATCATATTGTAAGGATTATTGGAACCCAAAGATTTTGCAACAACGTCTTGTACACCCAACACTTCAAAAATAGCACGCATCGGACCACCAGCAATAACACCGGTACCGGCAGGAGCTGTTCTCAAAACAACTTTTCCTGCACCAAAACGACCTTGAATATCGTGGTGAAGAGTTCTGCCCTCACGAAGAGGAATGCGAACCATATTTTTCTTAGCTTCGTTAGTAGCTTTGGTAATAGCATCAGGAACTTCTGTTGCTTTACCGGAACCGAAACCGACGCGACCTTTCTGATCTCCGACAACAACCAGAGCAGCAAAGGACATATTGCGTCCGCCTTTAACAGTTTTAGCTACACGATTAACATAAACCAGTTTCTCAACCAGTTCTTCTTTCTTTTCTGCCTTACGACGATCTACAGCTTGTGCCATCTCATAAACTCCTAGAATTTCAAACCGGCAGCACGAGCTGCATCAGCCAAAGCTTTAACACGACCGTGATAGATATAACCGCCTCTGTCAAATACAACTTCGCTGACACCTGACTTAACGGCTCTTTCTGCCACAATTTTACCAATGAAGCTAGCAGCTTCGACTGTAGATGCTTTCTTAACATTTTCTCTGATTTCTTTTTCCAAAGTAGATGCAGAAACAATGGTCGAACTTTTAGCATCGTCAATAATTTGAGCGTAAATATGCTTACCGCTGCGAAAAACCGACAATCTTGGTTTTCCGTTTGCTGCGTTTTTCAAAGCAGTTCTTACGCGAGCTTTTCTTTTATTAAACAAATCTCTTGGCGTATTCATTTGAATTTTTCCTTATTTCTTCTTGCCTTCTTTACGACGGATATCTTCGTCGACATACTTAACGCCTTTACCTTTGTAAGGTTCAGGAGAACGGTATTTGCGAATTTCCGCAGCAACTTGGCCAACCAGTTGTTTATCAGCACCAGAGACAGTAATTTGGGTCGGAGAAGCACAAGTAATGGAAATGCCTTTAGGAGCATTGAAAATTACATCGTGGGAAAAACCCAAAGACAATACTAATTTAGAACTGCCTTCTACACGAGCTTTATAACCGACACCAACAAGTTCCATCTCTTTTTTGAAACCTTCGCTGACACCTTTAACCAAGGTGTTGATACGGGCACGGGTAGTACCCCAGAGTGTTCTGGCTGTTTTTGATTCAGACAAAGGTGTAACAACAACTTTATTGTCTTCTAATTTTGCAGCAATATGACTATCGTCAAATGCGTAGCTGAGTTCACCTAATTTACCTTTAGCCGTAACAACGTTGTTATCAACGCTGACTGTTACGCCGTTAGGGATAATAACAGGATATTTACCTACTCTAGACATCCATTTTCTCCCTTAGAATACTTGACAAAGAATTTCGCCGCCGACATTGGCTTTTCTAGCATCATGATCGCTCATAACACCGGATGGTGTAGAGATGATAGAAATGCCCAAGCCGTTGTATACTCTCGGCAAATCTTTAACGCTTGAATAAACGCGACGCCCCGGAGTAGATACACGGTAAATTTCGGTTATAACGGAAGTACCTTCATGGTACTTTAATTGAATACGAAGCTCATCAACACCGGCACGAACATTAACTTTTTCATATCCGGCAATGTAACCTTCTTTCTTCAAAACTTCTAATACATTTTCACGCAAGCGAGAAGCAGGGGAAACGACCTCATTTTTCTTCGCTCTTTGTGCGTTTCTAATGCGTGTGAGCATATCGCCCAAAGGATCAGTCATTGACATAATCTTAATCTCCTACCTTACCAGCTTGATTTTACCAATCCAGGAATTTCACCGAAACTGGCCATATCTCTTAATTCAACACGGCTGACACCGAATTTCCTGTAATAACTGCGAGAACGTCCGGTAACTTTGCAACGATTTCTAACACGAATTTTTGCTGAGTTACGAGGCAATTCTGCCAATTTCAAAGTCGCTTGGAATCTTTCTTCCGGAGAAGCGTTTTTATCCATAACGATATTCTTGAGTTTAAGACGACGATTAGCAAATTTTTCTGCCATCTTAACTCTTTTCAAGTTTCTATAAACTGAACTTGTTTTTGCCATAGTAAAATCCCCGCTTATTTCTTATAAGGTAAGTTAAAACCTGTAAGAAGAGCTTTTGCTTCTTCGTCAGTTTTAGCAGATGTGCAGATAACGATATCCATACCTCTTACATTCTCAACTTTTTCATAGTTGATTTCCGGGAAGATAATCTGTTCTTTAATACCGAAAGCAAAGTTTCCTTTACCGTCGAAATTTTTTCCGGAAATACCATGGAAGTCTCTGATGCGAGGCAAAGCCATATTAATCAGTCTTTCAAGGAACTCATACATTCTGTCAGAACGAAGAGTAACTTTACAGCCGATAGGCATACCATCTCTTAACTTAAAAGTAGCAATAGATTTACGGGCTTTGGTAACGACCGGTTTCTGACCGGCGATTAAAGCCATTTCTTCTACAGCATTGTTAAGTTTCTTTTTGTCTGTAACGGCATCACCGACGCCCATGTTCAAGACAATTTTAGTCAACTTAGGAATCTCATGTGGGTTCTGGTAACCGAATTTCTCCACAAGAGATTTCTTTATGACGTTGTTATATAAATTTTCAAAGTTTGTCATAAGATTTTCCCTTACTTAGTCGATTACTTGACCGGATTTACGAGCAACGCGTACTTTGTTTCCATCTTTTACGGTATAACCAACTTTAGTTGCTTTACCATCACTGGTAACCAATGCAACGTTAGAAACATGGATAGGTGCTTCCTTAGTAACAATGCCGCCAGGAGTAGTTTGGCTAGGCTTCTGGTGAACTTTAACCAGATTAATACCTTGAACAACCACTTTACCCTCTTTAGGCATAGCTTTTACTACTTCACCTGTTTTACCTTTGTCATCACCTGACAAGATAACAACTTTATCACCTTTTTTAATTTTCAACTTAAGGCTCATTATAACACCTCCGGTGCCAACGAAATAATTTTCATAAATTTCTTCGCACGCAATTCTCTGGTAACAGGGCCAAAGATACGAGTACCGATCGGCTCACCGTCTTTGTTAATCAGAACAGCGGCATTATTGTCAAAACGGATAACAGAACCGTCTTTACGTCTAATATCGCTTGCCGTGCGAACGATTACAGCTTTGTGGACATCGCCTTTCTTAACGCGGCCTTTCGGCATAGCATCTTTAACAGAAACCACGATAACATCACCCACAGAGGCATGCATTCTCTTGGACCCCCCAAGAACCTTTATGCACTGCACCTGACGTGCACCGGAATTATCGGCAACATCAAGGTTGGTTTGCATCTGTATCATTTTTTAATTCCTTCTTTTCTAGGCGTTATCAACGATTACAGTCCAAGTTTTGGTTTTTGAATAAGGTCTTGATTCTTCAATCTTGACAATATCACCAATTTTGAACTGATTGTTTTCATCATGAGCAGCATATTTTTTGCTTCTCTTAACGAACTTCTTATAAACAGGGTGCATAACCTGACGCTCTACGCTGACCACGACAGTTTTATCCTGTTTATCACTAACAACAACACCTTGAAGAATTCTTTTAGGCATAATTTTTTACTCCCTAACTATTCTTCTTGCGCTCAGCAATGAGCGTGTTGATTTTTGCTATTTCACGACGGACTTTTCTTATTACCGCAGTATTTTGAATTTGTCCAGTAGATTGTTGGATTCTTAAGTTAAATTGTTCTTTTTTGTTTTCGAGCAATTTAGCTTCCAACTCATCTATCGTCATAGCACGAAGATCTTTTGTCTTTACCATCTTATGCTTCTCCCTTATCAGAATTCAAGCGTTTAACAAACTTGGTCTTGATTGGAAGCTTAGCGGCACCGAGAGCAAACGCTGCACGAGCTGTTTCTTCGTCAATGCCTTCAGCTTCAAACATGATGCGACCAGGTTTAACTCTTGCACACCAATATTCGATTGAACCTTTACCTTTACCCATACGAACTTCGGCAGGTTTATCGGATACAGGAACATCAGGGAAAATACGGATCCATAATCTTCCGGCTCTCTTCATCTGACGTGTAATAGCTCTACGAGCTGCCTCGATTTGGCGAGCGGTAATACGGTCAGGAGTAAGAGCTTTCAATCCATATGAACCGAAACTTAATTCAGAGCCGCCTTTAGCCAGACCGTGAATACGGCCTTTGTGCTGCTTGCGGAACTTCAATCTTTTTGGACTTAACATTTTATTCTAACCTCAATTTCTATTTTTGTTCAGCCAACTTTTTGTCTTGAGCCATAGGATCGTGAGCCATGATTTCGCCTTTATAGATCCATACTTTTACGCCGCAAGCACCATAAGTTGTGTGAGCCGTAGAGGTTGCATAATCAATGTCAGCACGCAATGTATGAAGAGGAACACGACCTTCACGGTAGTATTCAGTTCTTGCGATTTCAGCACCGCCTAAACGGCCTGAACAGCTAACCTTAATACCTTCTGCACCTAAACGAAGAGCTGACTGCATAACGCGTTTCATTGCACGACGGAAAGCAACGCGGCGTTCCAACTGTTGTGCAACTGAATCAGCTACCAATTGTGCATCCAACTCAGGTTTTCTTACTTCCAGAATGTTCAACTGGACTTCGGAATCAGTCATTTTCTGAATTTCTTTTCTCAAGATTTCAATATCCTGACCCTTTTTACCAATAACAACACCCGGTCTTGCAGAGTGAATTGTAACTCTGGCTTTTTTGGCAGGACGTTCAATAACGATTCTGCTGACACCGGCCTGAGCCAATTTCTCTTTCAAGAATTCTTTGATTTTCAAGTCTTCGTGGAGGTAGTCAGTGAACTTGTCATCTGCATACCAACGAGAGTCCCAAGTGCGGTTTACACCCAAACGAAGACCTGTAGGATTTACTTTTTGTCCCATTAACTTACTCCCCACGCTCTGTTACAACGATGGTCAGGTTGGAGAAAGGCTTCAAAACGCGAGCCCCTCTGCCGCGACCACGTGCGTGCATACGTTTCATAACCAAACCTTTACCGACAAATGCTTCGCTTACGAATAACTTGTCAATATTCAACTGATGATTGTTTTCAGCATTAGCAATGGCTGATTGCAATACATTCAATGCAACCTTTGCGATTCTCTTCTTAGAGAAGCTGAGTTCGGCAACGGCTTTTTCTGCATTCAGACCGCGGATGGACTGTGCGACCAAGTTCAGTTTACGAGGGCTGGTGCGAATAGAACTGCAGTAAGCCATAGCTTGATTTGCGTCTAATCTTCTTGCATCTTTAGATTTACTCATAATTAACCTCTCTTAGCCTTTTTGTCTGCTGCATGACCGTAGAATGTACGGGTCGGAGCAAACTCACCGAATTTATGGCCAACCATGTCCTCTGTAACCAAAACAGGGATAAATTTATGACCATTATGAACGCCGAAAGTCAAACCAACAAACTGTGGCAACATTGTAGAACGACGAGACCAGATTTTGATCACTTCGTTACGACCGGCTGTTCTTGCTTTATCAGCTTTCTTTAGAAGATAGCCATCAACAAAAGGTCCTTTCCATACGGAACGTGTCATAGCTTTTCTCCCTATTTCTTCTTGTTATCATGACGAGATCTCATAATGAAACGATCCGTCTTCTTGTTAGAACGAGTTTTAGCACCCTTAGTCGGCTTACCCCAAGCAGATACCGGATGACGACCGCCTGATGTACGACCTTCACCACCACCATGCGGGTGATCGACAGGGTTCATGGCAACACCGCGGGACTGAGGTCTGATACCCAGCCAACGAGCACGTCCGGCTTTACCAAGAGATTTGTTTTGGTTATCCGGATTAGAAACGGCACCAACGGTTGCCAAGCACTCTTCACGAACGATTCTGAGCTCGCCGGAGCTTAATTTCAATTGAGCATATCCGGCGTCTTTACCGACAACCTGAGCATAGCATCCGGCAGAACGAACCAATTGGCCGCCTTTTCCGGCTTTGAGCTCAATGTTGTGAATAATGGTACCGACCGGCATATTCTTCAAAGGCATAGCATTACCCGGTTTAATATCTGCTTTGGAAGCAGAAATAACTTTATCACCGGCTTTTAATCTTTGAGGAGCCAAAATATAAGCCTTTTCGCCATCTGTATAGCTGATTAAAGCAATGAAAGATGAACGGTTAGGATCATATTCGATTCTCTCAACAGTTGCCTCAACGTCAAACTTGTTACGTTTGAAGTCGATAATACGTAATTTACGTTTGTGACCGCCACCGATTCTACGGCTTGTTACGTGTCCAAAGTTGTCACGCCCACCGGACTTAGTAAGTCCAATTGTCAGAGACTTCTCCGGAGCTCCTTTGTACAACTCGCTTCTGTCAACGATAACGAGCTGGCGGAGACCAGGGGATGTGGGCTTATAATTTTTCAAAGCCATGTCTTAAATTCCTGTTGTAACATCAATATTTTGACCATCAGCAAGTGTAATCACTGCTTTTTTGTAATCGGAACGCTGTCCGATAAAACCTTTAAAGCGTTTTTCCTTGCCGAACTGACGAATAGTATTCACCTTATTTACCTTAACGTTAAAGATTGTCTCAACGGCAGTTTTAACGTCATCTTTTGAAGCAGATAAAGGAACCAAAAAAGTAACTTTTCCGGCTTCAGAAGAAACCATAGATTTTTCGGTGATAACCGGGCGAACCAGTGTATCGTACATTTGTGCGGTTACATTGTTTGTCTTATCTGATTTTTTCATTTCAATCTATCCTCCAAGCAACTAACTGCATCTTTAGTCAACACTAATTTGTCTTTTCTTAAGATGTCATATACATTGGCACCGATTGTAGGCAATACATCAACACCTGCAATGTTTCTTGTAGCCAATGCAAAGTTCATATCAACTTCGTTACCGTCAATAACCAAGCAATTATTCAACCCGCAAGCTGCCAACTTGTTTTTCAAGTCTTTAGTTTTAGGAGCTGACAATTTTGCTTCGTCAATGATAACCAAGCTGCCCTCTTTCGCTTTTGCGGAAAGAGCTGTTTTCAGTCCGAGTTTTCTGAATTTTTTGGTCAATTCATGAGAATGATCACGAACAACCGGACCAAATACGATACCGCCTTTTCTAAACTGAGTACCTTTGCGGGAACCCTGACGAGCATTACCGGAACCTTTTTGTTTGAAAGGTTTGGCAGGTGTCAAAGCAACCTCGGAACGGCCTTTGGTTTTGTGGTTACCAGATTGTAATCTGGCAAGCTGCCATCTGACAACGCGGTGCAAAATATCGGCACGAACTTCCAAACCGAAAATAGATTCGTTAAGTTCAATTGTACCAACATTCTTATTATCTAAACTTAAGATGTCCTGTTTCATAATTTCAATCCTTTATCGTTATGCATTATCAGCTGAATTTTCGGCTTTAACTGCAACAGGTTCATCAACTTTTTTCAATCCTGCCGGAGTAGGCAAAGTAACCGTGCTTACTTTCTTTACGGCATCGGTAATACGAACCCAGGCATTTTCAGAACCGGGAACGCCGCCCTTAACCATAATCAAACCTTTAACACCGTCAACGGCAACAACTTTGAGGTTTTGAACGGTTGTACGTTCATCACCCATGTGTCCTGCCATTTTCTTGCCTTTGAATACCTTACCAGGATCCTGTCTTTGTCCTGTAGAACCATGGGAACGGTGAGAAATGGACACACCGTGGGTTGCTTCCAAACCGGCAAAGTTATGACGTTTCATAACACCGGCAAAACCTTTACCGATAGAAGTAGAACAAACGTCTACATACTGACCCGGTACAAAGTGTTCTACAGATAATTCATCACCAACGGAAAGCAGGCAGTCTTCAGAAACTCTGAACTCACCTAACTTTTGTTTTGGTTCTACGTTAGCTTTGGCAAAATGTCCCTTCAGAGGCTTAGATACTCTGGAAGCCTTAGCAGCACCGGTACCGAGCTGAACAGCTGTGTATCCGTCTCTTTCCTGAGTTTTAACGTCAACGACTTTAAGCCCGTCTACACTCAGAACCGTAACAGGAACATGTGTTCCGTCTGCTTCAAAAATGCGAGACATTCCAAGCTTTTTTGCGATTAGACCCGTACGCATTATTATTTTTTCCTTTTCTTAATTGGTTGACCTTGTCTTTCAAAAGCCAACATTAATATTATTATAATTTAATTTCTACATTTACACCGGCAGCAAGATCAAGCTTCATCAAAGCGTCAACAGTTTGCGGTGTAGGATCTACAATATCAAGAAGTCTCTTGTGAGTGCGGATCTCAAACTGTTCACGAGATTTTTTATCAACGTGCGGAGATTTGTTCACGGTGAACTTCTCAATTCTGGTTGGAAGAGGGATCGGTCCTCTTACATTAGCCCCGGTTCTTTTGGCTGTATGAACGATTTCCTTTGTAGACAAATCGAGCAAACGGTGGTCAAAAGCCTTAAGGCGAATTCTTATATTTTGTGTATCCATCATTTTTAAATACTTTTCCTATAACTAGACAACAAAAATTTTAGATGATGCCAAAACTCTGCCATCTAAAAGTTAAACTCGGCAAGCCATTGTTTCCTGCAGCCTGCGTTATGTTTTATATCCAAACCGGAGAGTAGATTCCTCCCCTCCGCGGTTATCGTGAGCACCTTGTAACATAATTGAGTCTAATATGCAAGTAAAAAAATGCATATTTTTGAACTTTTTTATCGCCCGAATCTCCGACTCAGACTCTGTTTGAGTCGGATTGACAAAATTTTTAAATCCGAGTCTAATTTTCACTAAACTCGGACTTAAAAACATCAAATTTTTAAAGGGCTTTCGGCATCTGTTCCCGTTTAAATGCCATCGCATGAAACCGTGAAATAATCCACTTGACTGTTTTCTCGTCAAAACCGGAAGTTTTTATCTCCTTTTCAGTCAAATGCCGCTCTTCGTATAACTTTAAAACCTCATCCAGAATTTTATACGGCGGCAAAGTATCTTCATCCTTCTGCCCCGGACTTAATTCCGCACTCGGAGCTCTGGAAATCACTTCTTCGGGGAGGACAAAACCCTGCTTATTCCGCCATTTAGCCAGCCCAAACAAATCCGACTTATAAACATTTCCGATTGGAGCAATTCCGCCGCAGGTATCGCCATATAACGTGCAATACCCCATCGCTGCCTCAGACTTGTTTCCGCAAGCCAAAACCAAATATCCGAGCTGATTGGAAAAAGCCATTAAAAGCTTCCCTCTTTCTCTCGCCTGTAAATTTTCCAGAACAATATTTTTCGGCTCTTGTCCCATAACTTCGGCCAAAAATTTTTTTTGGTTGTCGACAACCGGTTGAATATTAATTTCTTTATAGTCAAAACCGTTAAGCTCGGCTATTTTTTTTGCTATTCTTAAACTTTGTTCCGAAGTATAATCCGTCTTCATCATCAGGGTATGCACATTTTCTTTACCTAAAGCATCTGCAGCCAACACGCTGACCACAGCGGAATCAAGCCCGCCCGATAAACCAAGCAAAACCTCATTAAACCCGTTTTTATGACAATAATCACGAAGTTTGTTTTTCAAATCATTCCAAATTTTTTCCATTTTACCGCTCCTGAAATTTTCACAAACATTTTCAGATTAGATAACTGCTTTTTTCTTATAAAAATGTTCTTCAATCAAACCATAGTTTTCTGGATGAATAAAATTCTTCCAGCGAGCATCGCCAAACTTAATCATATCTCGCACCATGGAACCGGTTACAAACGGAAAATCCTGACTCGTCCGGTCAACAATCTCAATATTTTCAAACGCTGATTTAAACCAATGGGCATCATAACTGCTGCCGGCATAATACACATCCGGACGTTCAAGCTGCGGAAAACTCTCACTCATAAAATCCAAAACATATTCTGCCCATTCTGCCGGATTATTAATATCAAACAACCCGATAATTTTTAATCTCGGATAATCGGAAGAAGAACGATACACATTTTGCAGCATTTTTTTACGGGTGGTATAATTAAGCGGATTTCTCTCCGTGCCCTGTTCCTGTATAGAACCCAAAATAATGGTTACCTGCTCACAGTTTTTAAGCATAAGATCAATTATTTTTTTGTGGCCGATATGAAACGGCTGTGCCCGCATAATCGCCAAACCATGTTTATATTTATAGGACATAAAAAAACTCCTTAAAATTAGGAGCCTCGTCTAAAATTAATCTCATAAAGAGTATCAGATATCATTTCAAACCGGCTCAGTTTACATCTGTTCCTCGCCTATAAGCCCTTCAAGCGACCGGAACACTTAATTTTTAACAGCCAATGAACATACTGTCAAGAAAGAACTAACAAATCCTCTCCCTTTCAACGACACTCTGACTTAAAATTTTGTTCATGTCAACAAAATGACCTATCGCTACAGGTTCCCATCTGACCATCTCGTCTTTTTGTTCCTGAAAACCGTAAATTCTGGACAACAGTTCTTGCTGCCCTTGCATTAATTTCTGACAAACGGCTTTTTCTCCGTCAAAATCATAGCTGTAATAAGTCCCGTAAATTGTTAAAAAGATTTTTGCCTCAGGATAAATTCTGGCAATTTTCTTTTTAGGCTGCATATGTCCCCCTTTTCGACACAAAAAAAAGACCTCTCTGCATATGTTAGAGAGGTCTATGAGTTACAGTGTAAACAAAAACACTTTGAATTTCTTGAATATGAGCAACGGTAAAACATCTAAAAGTTCCTTAACTCAAAAACACTGCCAGTTTACCACTCGTTTAAAAAGAGTCAATTGTTTTAAATTTTAGATTTTTCTTTCTTACCACAAAAAAGAACTCCCCCTTCTGATGAAAGGGGAGTTTCCACACATAACCATTAGACCACGGAGCTCTGTTTAGATAGAGTAAAAAAAGAAGAGAGAAAATTTTAGCACACAATTTCGTACATAAATCTTCTCTCTTCGTACTTTTGGCTCTAAATGAGCTGCTATATGTATTCTAAATCTTACTTCAAGATTTTAGAAACGACACCGGCTCCAACCGTTCTGCCACCTTCACGGATAGCAAAACGCAAACCTTCGTTCATTGCAATCGGGTGGATCAATTTGGCTGTCATACGAATATTATCGCCTGGCATTACCATCTCTGTTCCTTCCGGCAATTCAAT